>NZ_JBFIKK010000126.1:0-9106 GCF_041600255.1 Nocardioides sp.
CCAAGGTCAGCCTGCTCCAGGGCACCCAGCTGTCCCGGATCGCACGCCGGCAGCCGCAGGACCTCGTCGCCCACTACGTGCGCGCCAACACCGAGGCCCAGGCCTGGGTCGAGCAGTTCTGCGCAGGCTCGGGGGTCGCGGTCCAGCATCGCCCGGCGTACACGTACGCCAGCAGCGACAAGGGCGCCCTCTCCGCCCGCAGCGAGCTCGAGGTCGCCCGCGGCGCCGGGCTGCCGGTCTCCTGGATCGACCGGCCGTCGCTGGAGCTGGCCACGCACGGCGCGGTACTGCTGCCCGACCAGCTCCAGCTCGACCCGGTCGAGCTCCTCGCGGCGCTGGCCCGTGAGGCCACCGCCCAGGGCGTGCACCTGCTCGAGGGCGTACGAGTGCGAGGAGTCGACGACCACGACCCCTATCTCGTGCGCACCGACCACGGCGACACCCGCGCCACCACGGTCGTGCTGGCCACCAACGCTCCCCTGCTCGACCGGGGCGGGTTCTTCGCCCGGGTGGAGGCCGCGCGCTCCTACGGCCTCGCGTTCCGTACGCCGGACCGGGCGGTCGACGGCATGTACCTCTCCGCCGAGACACCCTCACGGTCCCTGCGCGACACGCCCTCGGAGGACGGCAGCCTGCTGCTGGTCGGCGGCAACGGCCACCCGACCGGGCGCGAGCACTCCGCGACCGAGCGGCTGGACACCCTGCGCCGCTGGACCGCCGAGCACTTCCCCGCCACCGAGGAGGTCTCTGCCTGGTCGGCCCAGGACTACGTGACCCACGGCGGGCTGCCGTACGCAGGACCGGTACTGCCCGGCACCGACCACCTGCTGATGGCCGGCGGCTACTCGAAGTGGGGCATGACGAACGGCGTGGCCGCAGCCCACGCGATCGCCGCACGAGTCATGGGCGACCCGCCTGCCTGGGCGGGGGCGTTCTCCACCTGGTCGCGCCGGCTCCCGAAGGGGGCCCTGGACGCGGTCCGCGCCAACGCAGGCGTCGCCCTGCAGATGGGCGCCGGCTGGGTCCGGCCCGCCCTGCACCCCGGCAGCGGCTCGCCCGCCGAAGGCGAGGGCGAGGTCCGTCTCGACCGAGCCGCCCCTCCGACGGCAGTGTCGACGACCGACGGCGCCCTGCGCCGGGTCTCGGGCGTGTGCACCCACCTGGGCGGCATCGTCAACTGGAACGACGCCGAACGCAGCTGGGACTGCCCGCTGCACGGGTCGCGCTTCAGCCCCGACGGCCAGGTGCTCGACGGGCCGGCGACCTGCGGACTGCGGCGTCGCGACTGAGAGGCACACGACCGGGCACGCCTGAGCCCGGATACCCACCCGTCTGAGTCGTAAGGCCCTTTCCCTCACGGTCCCGCATGCGCCTGAATGGACTCATGAGCCGCTACGCCGACCCCAGCGTCTGCCCCGACTGCCGGGCGCCGCTGCCGCCGAACCCGACTGCGTGCCCGGCCTGCGAACTGGACCTGACCGGGCCGCTGGTCCCCGGGCTCTTCCGCACCCTGCAGCGGGCCGACGAGCTGGTCGCGGAGATCCGCCGGGCCGCCGTACCGGCCGAGGCGGCCACCGAGACGGTCAGCGAGTCGGCCCTCAGCCAGCCCACCGGGACCCCGGCCACCGCTGTACGACGCTCCGGCGGCCTGCGCGCGGCCTCGGTGCCCAAGATCCTGCTCAGCCTGGGCGCGCTCTGCCTGCTCGCGGCGGCGGTCATCTTCCTGGCCGTCGCCTGGTCCTGGCTCGGCATCGGCGGCCGGACCGCCGTCCTGGTCGGCCTCACCCTGGCGGCCGGCGGTCTCGGCTCCTGGCTGTCGGGCCGCGGGCTGCGCGTTGCCGGCGAGGCGATGACGACGGTGGCGCTCGGACTGGTCGTCCTCGACGTGGTCGGCGCCGAACAGGCGGGCTGGTTCGGTGATCTCGACGCAGCGGCCACCGCCTGCCTGGTGGGGGGCGCGCTGCTCGCGGCCAGCCTCGGCCTGATCTCCCTGCGCGCCACCCTCCAGGTGCCGCAGGTCGTGGCGGCGCTGGGCCTGTGGGTGCTGGCGGCCGGCGTCGCCGGCCTGACCGTCCACGACCAACGGGCCGCCACCGCGGCCGTGCTTGCCTTCGCCGGCCTCGTCGCGCTCGGGCGCTTCGCGTCGCTGAGGACGCTCGCCGTGGTCGCCGCGGTCGGCGGCGGCACCTGGTGGGCGGCCCTGGCCGCCCAGGCCGTGGAGGACGCGGCGACCCACGCCACCCTGCGCGCCCTGTGGCTCGAGGGCCACGGCTGGGGGCTGCTCACCGCGTCGATCCTGCTGCTGCTGCCCGCGATCGCATCGGCCCACCTGCACGTCGTCCGCGCATCGTTGGCGGCCAGCGCGTTGGGCCTCACCGTCACCCTGGGCATCTTCGCCACCGACGACGGACCGACCCGTCTGACGCTCGCCGCGCTGGCCCTCCTCGTCGTCTGGGCCGCAGCGGCGCACCTGGCGCGCGGCCACTGGGCCGTGGTGCCGCGGGTGCCGCTCGCCGTGGTCACGGTGCCGGTGCTGGCCACCGGGCTGACCCTGGCCACCGAAGGGGTCGACCGGGTGCTGGTGCTCGGCGAACCCTTCACCCGATCCGCCGGGGTGCGGCTGCCGACCGCCGACTCGGTCGCCCACCCCGGTCTGCTCGTGCCGGCGGTCCTGGGGGTCCTGCTGACCCTCGCGCTGCTGCCGCCGCGTCCACTGCGCCTGCCCTGGCCGTTGTTCGCCGTCTCCCTGGGCCTGGTCGCGGGCGCGGGGACCCTGACCCTGCTGGCGGTGCCGCTCTGGACGATCACCGCCTCGCTCGGGCTGATCGGCCTCGGCCTGGTCGCGGACGCCGTACGACGGGCCGACGGCTGGTCGGGGGGCGAGTCCGTCGCGGGCCTCGCCGTCGCGCTGGCCGCTGTGATCGCTGCCCGGTCCAGCGACTGGCTGACCGCGGCGGCGACGTTCGTCCTGGTGCTTGCGGCGGCCACCCTGCTCGCCACCGACCGGGTCGCGGCGGGTGAGGTCCTGACCGGTCGGCGGCTCGGCGGTGCCGTGCTCCCGGCCGCCCTGGCCGGACTGGTCTGGAGCGTCGCCGAGATCGCCGACGTCGAGACCAGCCTGCGGGCCGCCCCGATCCTGGTGGTGCTGGGCCTGCTCGCGCTGGCCCGCCCCAGGGTCGAGCTCGAGACCGTGGCTGCCCTGGCCGCTCTGGTGTCCGCGACGAGCGCCGGTGCGGCAGCCGCCGACCCGGAGACCTGGCTGGCCGTGCACCTCACCCTGGCCGGTGCCCTGGTCAGCGCCAGCGCCCTGGTCCACCGCTCGCGTCGGCTGCTGGGCTGGGTCGGCGGCTTCCTGCTCGCTGCCGCCACCTGGGTCCGGCTCGCGGACCTGGGGGTGGAGGCACCGGAGGCCTACACCCTGCCCAGCGCCGTCGCCCTGACCCTGGTCGGGCTCTGGCGACTGCGCGACGAGCCCGCGTCCAGCACGTCGTTCGCGCTGACCCCCGGCCTGGCCCTGGCCACCGTGCCGTCCCTGCTGTGGGTGCTCGCCGGGGACCCGATCACGCTGCGCGCCGCCCTGCTCGGCGCCGGCTGCCTGGGCCTGGTCCTCGCCGGCGCCACGCTGCGCTGGAACGCACCCCTGCTGATCGGGAGCGTCGTCGGCGCCGTCCTGGTGCTGCGCGAGCTCGCGCCGTACCTGGCGCAGACCCCGCAGTGGATCCTGATCGGGCTGGCCGGGACCGTGCTCACGGTCGTCGGCGTCACCTGGGAGCGTCGGGTGAACGACCTGCAGCGGACCGGCGCCTACCTCGCCCGGCTGCGCTGACACCTCCGCCTCGACTGCAGGTTCCTGCACTGCACGTTTCTGAACCGGTCTGGACCATCACTCGCGTTCTCCGCCTCTCGTTGCCCCGACGTCCCTCGATCCCTCGAGCCGACCAACGAAAGGCACCCCATGCGTCTGCGACGTTCTGTGGCCACCGCGACGATCCTCGCCACGGCTGCTGCGACCCTGGCCGCGACCGGACTGACCTCGTCCGCGAACGCGATCTCCGAGCACCGGCTCGGCGGATCCGGCCAGTCCACCGCCACCACCGACACCCGGCTCGGCCACCCGCTGGTCAAGCCCAGCCAGGCCCAGCTCGACGCCGTCAGCGCTCTCGTGCGCCGCGGCGGGGCCGACACCACCCTGACCTGGGACCAGCGCTTCGGCACGCCGCGCACCCTCTACCCCGGCGCCGGCCAGACCCTGTCCGGGCCGCACGACGGCTCCGCCGTCGACGCCGCCCGGGCCTTCGTCCGGGAGAACCGGGTGGCGCTCGGCCTCAGCGACACCCAGGTGGACACGCTGAAGGTCACCCGCGACCACCGGCTGACCGACGTCGACGTCACCGTCGTCAACCTCACCCAGACCGTGAACGGCGTCGCCGCTCGCCGCGGTGGCTCGCTGGGTCTGGCTGTCGACGGTCAGGGTCGGGTGCTGAGCTTCACCGGCTCGCTCAGCCCGCGGACCAACCTGCTGGGCGGCTGGACGCTGACCCCCGCTGCTGCCCTGACCACGGCCGCCACCGGCTTCGGCGTGAAGTCCCTGACGCCGAAGGCTGCCGGCAGCACGGCCGGCTTCCAGAAGTTCAGCACCGGGCTGGCGTCGGCGTCGTACGTGCAGAAGGCGGTCTTCCCGACCGCCGAGGGTGCCCGCGCGGCGTACCGCGTGCTGCTGGTGACGGCGCTCGACGAGGGCTGGGACCTGCTCGTCGACGCGACGACCGGCACGGTGCTGCACCAGTCCTCGCTGGTCCAGCACGAGGCCGAGGGCATCGTCTACCCGAACCACCCGGGCGCACCGCTCGGCGGCAAGGCCGTCAAGGAGAGCTTCGGCCCGACCCCGCAGTCGCCGGGCGGGTACGTCGACCCGACCGGTCTGACCGGCATCGGCGTGACCCTGTTCGGCAACAACGCCGACACCTTCAAGAACTGGTCGAACTTCATCGCGCCGGCCGACCAGGCCAACCGGACGGTCGCTCCGACCGGACAGTTCAACTTCGGCTTCCCCGACGCCTGGGGCACCTCCGAGTGCCAGGCCGTGCCGCCGTCGTACGCCCAGGACGCGGACGCCTCCTCGACCAACCTCTTCTACCACCACAACCGGATCCACGACGAGTTCTACTCCTACGGGTTCACCGAGAGCGCCGGGAACTTCCAGACCGACGGCGGCGACCCGATCATGGGTCTCGTCCAGGCGGGCGCGATCAGCGGTGGTGCGCCGACGTACACCGGGCGCGACAACGCCTACATGCTCACGCTGCCCGACGGCATCGCCCCGTGGAGCGGGATGTTCCTGTGGGAGCCGATCAACGACGCGTTCGAGGGCCCCTGCCGCGACGGCTCGTTCGACGCCGGCGTGATCGAGCACGAGTACGCGCACGGCCTCTCCAACCGCTACGTCGGCACCGAGGACGGGGCGCTCGGCGGTCACCAGTCCGGGGCGATGGGTGAGGGCTGGGGTGACTGGTACGCGCTGAACCACCTCAACGGCGAGGGCTTCCAGGACGACTCGGTTGTCGGCGCCTACGTCACCGGCAACACCGAGCGCGGCATCCGCAACTGGGCCTCCGACCACACCGAGGCCACCTTCGGCGACATCGGCTACGACCTCAGCGGACCCCAGGTCCACGCCGACGGTGAGATCTGGACCGCCACCCTGTGGGACGTCCGCCGCAGCCTGATCGCGCAGTACGGCGAGCAGCGGGCCTCGGAGATCTCGGCCTTCATCGTCACCGACGCCATGCCGCTCGCGCCGAACGACCCGAGCATGCTCGACATGCGTGACGCGATCCTGCAGGCGCTGGCGATCCGCTACCACCGCGAGCTGGACTTCAACGTCCTCCAGGACACCGTGTACGGCGCTTTCGCGGGCCACGGCATGGGCGTCGGCGCCGCCAACGACACCACCGAGGACGACCCGACCGGGGCGAACGACATCGACCCCACCCCGTCGTTCGCGCACCAGAACCCGAAGCGCAACGGCACCGTGGAGGTCCGGCTCACCAACGCCACCACCGGTGGCCCGATCAAGGACGCGAACGTCATCCTGGGCACGCTCGAGGCCGGCGTCACCCCGGTGGCGATCACCGACGAGTCCGGGCGGGCCACGTTCCCGGCCGTCGCCGGGAGCTACCCGTTGACGATCCAGGCGCGCGGCTTCGGCGCGCAGACCCTGACGACGGTCGAGCTCGCCGAGGGCAGGTCGTGGAAGAGGTCGATCAAGCTCAGCCCGAACCTGGCCTCCCTCGCCAACGGGGCCTCGATCGTCTCCTCCTCCGCCAAGGGCGCCGACTCCCTGATCGACGACACCGAGCTCACCCGGTGGAAGACCCAGGTCGGCTCGGGCAACGCCGTGATCGAGCTGGCGAAGCCGGCCACGATCAGGACCTTCCAGGTCAGCGCCTTCACGACCTCGCGCTTCGAGGCGGTCAAGTCGTTCACCGTCCAGACCTCGGACGACGGGGTCAACTGGAGCACGCAGCCGATCGGCCAGGACGCGTTCGGCTACGCCGCTCCCCGCCCCACGGTCGACGACGTCCACCACCGGACGTTCACGCTGACCAAGCCGGTGCAGGCCTCCTTCATCCGGGTCTTCGCGGACGAGGCGATGGGGGACACCAAGACGAACGCCCAGTTCGGTGACCTCCAGGTCTTCGGCGCCAGCAGCGCGATCGAGCCGCTGCCGCCCCAGCCCCTCGACCCGCCGTTCGAGGAGTCCTTCACGATCCTGGGCACCAACCCGGGCGGCAACGAGGTGGCCGGCGGCATCGTGGGCACCGAGATGGCACTCACCTGCGCCTACCCGCCCGCCTCGCAGGACAGCGACGGACACGTGACCCTGCTGCCGGAGGGCTTCGGGGACGGGGCGCACACGATGTCGCTCTCGGCGGGCCCGACGACGATCGACCTCGACGTCTACTTCCTCAACGACGAGTGCGCGGTCGTCGGAGACATCGCCACCGGGGCCGCCAACGAGGCGGGCGCCATCCCCACCGGGACGGTGTACGTCGTGACCAACAACTACGCCGGCGTCGCCGCCGACGTGACGTTGACGGCGATCGACACGAAGTAGAACCACCGGCTCCTCCACGACGAGCCAGCGCGGGTCACCAGCCGCAGGCCGGACCACCGGGTCCGGCCTGCGGCTGCATCCTGGGGACACGGGCCCCCACGTATCACGGCTGGTCAAGACCACTCCTGAGCCGTCAATGCACGCCGATCCGAAGCGGCGTTGCCCGACCAAGGAGTTCCCCCATGAAGAACCGCAAGGTACCTGCCATCATCGCCGCCGCCGTCCTCGCCGTGAGCACTCTCGGGCTGGCCACGTCGTCGCAGGCATCCCCGGCCTCGGACCACCGGGGCCAGGCCTCGCCCGGTGTCGCCGCCAAGGCCGACAACCCGCGGGTGTATCGGTGCGACGGAGGCCGCAACGTGAACATGCGCAGCCGCATCGTGAACGTGCCGTTCACCTTCGGCGAGACCGGCACCAATGCCGAGGACATCGCCGTTCCCGGCGCCGCCATGGTCGTGGCCGGCCCGCGCCGGGGCCGCGACACCCTGCTGATCACCTTCTCCGCCGAGGCCCAGCTCGGGGGCAGCACCGACGACCTCAGCGACTGGATGGGTCTCGAGGTGCACCTGGACGGCACCCCGATCCAGCCCTACACCGCTGTCGGTGACGTGGTGGCCTTCACCAGTCAGCCGGACTACAACGCGCACTCGCTGCAGTTCTGCACGAAGATCGGGCGCGGCAAGCACAAGCTGCAGGTCTTCACCAACCTGTTCGACGGTGGCGACAACGACTCGCTGCGCGGATGGCTCGACGACTACCTGCTCAGCGTGGTCCGCTACAACTGATCCCGCTCGACCCCCGCTGGCGTCGCTCGTTTCGCAACGGGCGGCGCCCGGTCGCGCCTAGGCTTCCGGCTCGTGACTCGCCGTCCTCGCCTGATCGCCCTCGCCGCCGTCGCCGCCCTGCTCAGCGCCCTGGCGCCCCCGTCGGGCCCGGCCACGGCGGATGCCCGCTCCGGGCTCCGCGTCGACGTCAACGCCCCGATGTACGACGCCCCCGGCGCCCGGGTGCCCGCCGTCGTCACCGTGTACGGCGTCCCCGACGGCTACCAGGCGACCATCACCGCCACCGGGACCGGGGGCGCGAAGGTGACCTGCCACGGGCCCGTCTGGCACAACCCGGTCCGGGACACCTCCTCCCGGAGGTGCTACGCCCGGCTCCCCCGCACCCCCGGCACCTCCAACGTGGTCGGCCACGCCGAGCTGACCCGGGAGAACTCGCGCACCCTGCGGGTCCAGGGCGTCGGAACCCGCCCGATCGACCGCTCGGGGCCGGTGACGAGGGGCCGGTTCACCCTGAAGCAGATCCGTGCCGTGGAGGAGTGTGGCAACACCGGCCGGCGGGTCTGGCTCACCTTCGACGACGGCGGCGACTACCAGCAGGTCTCCCGGATCCTCGACACCCTGCGCGACCTGCGGGTGCGGGGTCGCTTCTTCCACACCGGCACCTGGCGACCGCACTACCCCCGCCTGCTGGAGCGGATGAAGCGTGAGGGCCACCTGCTCGGCAACCACACAGCAAGCCACCAGCCGTTGAGCCAGCTCAGCGATCGGCAGGTGCGCGAGCAGATCCGCGGCGGCATCGGCGCCACCACCGAGCCGAAACTGCTGCGGCCGCCGTTCGGGGCGGGCTCCTTCACCGCCCGGCTCGCCCGACTGGCGAAGGCGGAGGGGTACACGGTCTGTCGCTGGACCGCCGACACCTACGACTGGGACCGGACCACGACCGCGCGGATGATCGAGCGGGTCAGGTACGGCGACTACCGCACGCCGCCGCTGGCCGCCGGCGGCAACCTGCTGATGCACGGCACCGCGGTGCACACCTCCGAGGGCCTGCGCCGGATCATCCGGGCCATCCGCCGGGCCGGGCTGAAGCTGGACCGACTCCCCCGAGGCTGAAGCCGCGCCGGACATGCCGACGGGGCCGAGCCGCCCGAGCGACCCGACCCCGTCGGAGTGTGTGGGGAACTGCGTGTCAGTAACCGGTGAC
>NZ_JBFIKK010000127.1:0-9003 GCF_041600255.1 Nocardioides sp.
GACACGACAGGTGTCGCCCGCCGCCCGCGTTCCGGGCCTCCGACTGGCAAGATTGATGACATGAGCCATCCCCCCGGCCCGCCGGCCGACCTCCCCGCCAAGGGGCGCATCCTCGTCGTCGACGACGATGCGTCGCTCGCGGAGATGCTGACGATCGTGCTCCGCCAGGAGGGCTTCGACAGCCGGATGTGCACCCGTGGCGACCTTGCCCTCGACGAGTTCCGGGACTACCGCCCCGATCTCGTCCTGCTGGACCTGATGCTGCCCGGCAAGGACGGCATCGACGTGTGCAAGGAGATCCGCGGGGAGTCGGGCGTCCCGATCGTGATGCTGACCGCGAAGGGCGACACGATCGACGTCGTCGTGGGGCTCGAGTCGGGTGCGGACGACTACGTCGTGAAGCCGTTCAAGCCCAAGGAGCTGGTCGCCCGGATCCGTGCGCGGGTGCGTCGCTTCGACGCCCCCGAGCAGGAGACGCTGAGCATCGGTGACGTGAGCATCGACGTCGCCGGTCACTCGGTGACCCGGGCCGGGAGGACGATCCCGCTGACGCCGCTGGAGTTCGACCTGCTGGTCTGCCTGGCTCGCAAGCCCTGGCAGGTGTTCACCCGCGAGGTCCTGCTGGAGCAGGTCTGGGGCTACCGCCACGCGGCGGACACCCGGCTGGTCAACGTGCACGTGCAGCGGTTGCGGTCCAAGGTCGAGCACGACCCGGAGAACCCCGAGATCGTGGTCACCGTGCGCGGCGTGGGGTACAAAGCCGGAAACCTCTAGCCGTCGTGGCCTCGCGCAGTCTCCCGGCAGCTCTCCGGCGCGGCCTCACCTTCTGGCGCCGCTCCATCCAGGCGCGCGTGGTGGCCAGCACCGTCCTGCTGTCGGCGACCGTGGTGAGCATCGTGGGCTGGTTCCTGCTGCAGCAGACCCGCGAGGGCCTGCTGGAGAACCGGGTGGACGCGGTGGTGGCCGAGGCCAGCAACGAGACCATGGAGGCCAGGTCCCGACTGGCCGCCGCGCCCGGGACCGACATCGACTCCTCCTCCCAGCAGCGCGACCTGGTCGAGCCGATCATCCAGCGCGGCGACAGCCGGGGGTTCAGCGTGGTGCTCGCCGGACCGATCGGGGAGACCGGGGGCCGGATCGCCGACGGCGGCGCGAAGTTCACCCCGGGGTTGGAGAAGTCGAGCGTCCCGGAGTCGCTGGAGGCGCACTTCGACACCGTCGCCCCCACTGCCTGGACCTACACCGACATCCGCAGCAGGGACGTCCTGGACCCCGGGCCGGTGCGCTCCAGTCCCGGCATCGTGGTCGGGTCGCAGGTGAGGCTCCCGGCCAACGGGGAGACCTACACGCTCTACTACCTCTTCCCGCTGGACGAGGAGGAGGAGACGCTGGCGCTGGTCTCGCGGGCGCTGTTGACCGCCGGCGGCCTGCTGCTGGTGCTGGTGGCCGCGCTGACCTGGCTGGTGGCCCGCCAGGTGGTGACGCCGATCCGGCTCGCCCGGCGGGTCGCAGAGCGGTTGGCCGCCGGTCACCTGCAGGAGCGGCTGAAGGTCTCCGGCGAGGACGACCTGGCCCGGCTGGCCACGTCGTTCAACCAGATGGCCAGCAACCTCCAGCGACAGATCCGCCAGCTCGAGGAGCTGAGTCGGGTCCAGCGCCGCTTCGTCTCCGACGTCTCCCACGAGCTGCGCACCCCGCTGACGACGGTCCGGATGGCCGGTGACGTGCTGCACGACGCCCGCGCCTCGTTCGACGCGCACACCGCCCGGGCGGCCGAGCTGCTCCAGAAGGAGCTCGACCGCTTCGAGCTGCTCCTGGTCGACCTGCTGGAGATCAGCCGGTTCGACGCGGGTGCCGCCGTGCTCGAGGTCGACGACGTCAACCTGGTCGATGTCGCGCACCGGGTCGTGGACATGACCAGGGCGCTGGCCGAGCAACGCAACGTCCGGGTCGCCGTGGACGCTCCGCAGGGCCCCTGCCTCGCCGAGGCCGACGTACGCCGGGTGGAGCGGATCGTGCGCAACCTGGTCACCAACGCGATCGACCACACCGAGCCGGGCACCCGCGATGCCGACATCGTGATCCACGTCGCCGGCGACACCCACGCCGCGGCGATCGCCGTGCGCGACTACGGGGTCGGCCTGGCGCCGGGGGACACCGCCCTGGTGTTCAACCGGTTCTGGCGGGCCGACCCGGCCCGCGCCCGCACCAGCGGGGGCACCGGCCTCGGGCTCTCCATCTCGCTGGAGGACACCCATCTGCACGGCGGGTGGCTCCAGGCCTGGGGACGTCCGGGTCAGGGTGCCCAGTTCCGGCTCACCCTGCCGCGCCGGGCGGGCGGCGCACTGCGCCAGAGCCCGCTCTCGCTGGTGCCGAACGACCTCGAGGAGCGGACGTCGTGACCCGGACCTCGCCGTCGCGTGCCCGCCGGTGCACGCTCGCCCTCCTTCTCGCGCTGGGCCTGCTGCTCCCGGCCGCGTGCGTCCGCCTCCCGGTGAGCGGACCGGTGGTCGAGACCCGGTCCGAGGGGAACCTGAACTCGGAGCCCGGCATCTACATCGACCCCAAGCCGCCGCAGCCGGGGGACTCGGCGCCGGACATCGTCAAGGGGTTCCTCGACGCGATGACCGCCACCCCGATCCAGACCACCGTGGCCAAACAGTTCCTCGCCCCGGACGCGCAGGCCTCCTGGAACCCCGAGCTGGGCACGATCACCTACGCCGACGCCTCGCCGCCGCGCGGTGGCTCCCGGGTCACGGTGACCCTCTCCGGCGCCGACCGGCTCGACGCACGCGGTGGGTGGCGTGGTCCGCTGTCGCGCAGCGAGGAGACCCTCACCTTCCCGATGGTGCTGGTGGACGGCGAACTCCGGATCGCCGATGCGCCGGACGCGCTGATCGTGCCGGAGTCCTGGTTCGAGCAGCGCTTCCGCCAGGTCTCGCTCTACTTCTTCGATCCGACCGCCCGGATCCTGGTGCCCGAGCCGGTCTTCGTGCCCCGGGGGACCCAGCTGGCGACGTCGCTGATCAAGGGCCTGCTGCGAGGCCCGGGTCGCGAGCTGGACCGCGTCTCCCGGAGCTTCATTCCGGCCGGCCTGACCTTCGGCCTCTCGGTGCCGGTCTCGGCGGACGGGGTCGCCGACATCTCGCTGCGCGGCGAGGCCGCCCAGCAGACCCCGCAGGCCATCGAGCTGATGCTGGCGCAGTTCGCCTGGACCCTGCGCCAGGAGCCGGCGATCCGGGCACTGCGGCTCTCGATCGCCGGACAGCTGATCCAGCTGCCCGGGGGTGCCAGCGAGATCGGCGTCAACGAGGGGGCCGAGTACGACCCGACCGGGGACGACGCCAGCGACCAGCTCTTCGGGCTGCGCGACGGCAAGCTGGTCACCGGCTCGTCGGCGGCCCTCGAGGAGGTCCTCGACGGTCCGCTCGGGGTCAAGCGGTACGGCATCGCGTCGGTCGCGGTGAACCTGCGTGCCACCACGGTCGCGGCCGTCTCCGGCAACGGCTCCGCGGTGCTCCTGGCGCCGGTACGCGGCCGCGACGACGTGCTCGAGGTGCTCAGCGGTGCCGACAACCTGCTCACGCCCGCGTGGGACTACGCCAACCGGCTCTGGGTCGTGGACCGGACGCCGTCCGGGGCCCGCGTCACCTTCCTCGAGGACGAGGCGGCCCGCCGGGTCGAGGTGCCGGGTGTCTCCGGCCGCCGGGTCCGCAGCTTCCTGGTCTCCCGAGACGGCTCCCGGTTCGTGGCCGTGGTGCGGACGGCGAGTGGCGACAAGATCCTGGTCAGCCGGATCCGCTACGACGACCAGGGCCGGGTGCTGCAGGTCGAGCCTGCCGAACGGATCGCCTGGCAGGGGTCCGGGCGACTCGACATCCGGGCCGTCGAGTGGTGGACGCCGACGACCGTCGCCGTCCTGCATGCGCTCACCGACGAGCTCTTCCAGGTGCGCACCATCGCGGTGGACGGCTCTCCGCCGGGGCTGAGCAGCCTGTCGACGACGTTGCGTGGGCGGATCCGCTCCCTGGCCGGGTCGCCGGTGCCGGGGGAGAGCCTCTACGCGATCACCCGGAGCTCGCTGATCGACCTCTCGAACGCCGATCGCGGCAACTCCGAGCTCGACCCGACGGTGCGCGCCCTCACCTACGTCGGCTGACGGTCTCCTCCACAGCCGGAGGAGTCCCACCCGCCGGGACGCCGGCGTACTGGTGTCATCGAACCATGCCGCTCGGTCTGGTCGACGCCCTGCTCGACCTGCTGCTCGGAGCGCACTGCGTCGGATGCTCGACACCGGGACGGCTGCTCTGCACGGCGTGTGCGGAGGGCCTGCCCCGTCGGGCGCACCCGGCCTGGCCGGTGCCGACCCCCGCCGGTCTGGTGACGCCGTACGCGGCGGCCCAGTACGAAGGTGTCGTCAGGGAGCTCGTCGTGGGGCACAAGGAGCAGCGGCTGCTGGCGCTGACCGGACCGCTGGGGAACCTGCTGGCCCACGCGCTGCGCGAGCTGCTGGTCGGGAGTGACTCGTCCGGCGGGCCCCTCCTGCTCGTGCCGGTGCCGTCGCGGCCGGCGAGCGTGCGGGCGCGCGGCCATGACCCCACCTGGGCGATGACGGCCCGCGCCTCGGACCTGCTCGGTCTCGAGGGGTGGGACCTCTCCGCGCGCCGGTTGTTGCGGACCCGACCGGGACTGGTGGACCAGACCGGTCTCGGCGCCGAGGCCCGCGCCCGGAACCTCGAGGGCTCGCTGTGGTGCCCCTCCGACGGGCTCCGTCGGCTGGCCCGGGACACCCCGCGGGCCCGGGTGGTGGTCTGCGACGACGTGCTCACCACGGGAGCCACCGCGCGAGAGGCGCAGCGGGCGCTGGAGGCCGTGGGGCTCGACGTGGTCGGCATCGCCGTCGTCGCCGCCACCGTCCGGCGGCGGGGAGTCTCGCCATCCGAACGTCACAGCGATTCTTCAGGTCCACGGCTTTCGCGGAACCCGCCGACGCATTAGCGTCATGACATGGAGTCCGCCCGGGTCCGTGGTTGCGTCAGCACGATGACTGGCGAGAGCCGGGAGTCAGGTTGGCAAGCCGATGCCAGTCGCAGGCGAAACGGTCCACGTAAGGCTGTCCGGGGTTCGCTCCGGGCCAGCCGATCACGGTGCGGCTTAGACGTAAGTCCTGCCTCGTCCTCGTCGTCAGATGCGACGTCCGACGGGAGAAGGGCAGTAGTGGCGGAGAAGCTGCGAACCCCTCTGCAGGCGATTGTGGGGTCGAAGACCAGGTCGGCCGGGCGGGCTCCATCCTCCTCGCGGTCTTGTTTGGCCCAGGAGTGCTCGGGGAACTGACGCCCAGAAACCAACTGTTCAACGGGAGGTTCACATGGAAGTTGTGGTCACAGGTCGGCACTGCGAACTGTCAGATCGGTACCGGGCCCACGTCGAGGAGAAGCTTGCCCGGCTCGAGAAGCACGACCACCGGATCCAGCGCGTCGCCGTCGAGGTGGAGTGCGAGCGCAATCCCCGGCAGCACGACCGTGCGGTCCGCGTCGAGTTGACCGCGTTCTCCAAGGGGCCCGTGATCCGCGCCGAGGCTGCGGCCGCCGACAAGATGGCGGCCCTCGACCTGGCCCTGGACAAGATGGCCTCCCAGATGCGCCGCGCGGCCGATCGCCGTCGCGTGCACCACGGTCGTCACACTCCCGTCTCGGTGGGCGAAGCCCTGGCCTCGACGCCGACTCTCGACGAGCCCGACGGCGACGACGAGGTCGTCACCGAGCGTCAGGTCGGACCGATCACCGTCACCGGTGACGGACCGTTGGTGGTGCGGGAGAAGACCCACCCTGCCAGTCCGATGACCCTCGACCAGGCCCTCTACGAGATGGAGCTGGTCGGCCATGACTTCTACCTCTTCGTCGACAAGGAGAGCGAACGGCCGGCGGTGGTCTACCGCCGTCGCGGCTACGACTACGGCGTGATCTCACTGGATCTCGGGTCCGCCGACTGACGTCGATCACGACGCACTCGGGGGACGGGGTGGCCCGAACGGGCCACCCCGTCCGTGTGCCGAGCCACCCGTCCGGGTCCCATCGACCGCCCGTTCGTGCCATGATGCGTGCGTGACGCAACAGAACGGATCTGGACCGGAGCCCATTCGGGTGCTCGTGGTCGACGACCAGGAACTCTTCCGTCGAGGGCTCACCATGCTGCTGGCCGCCGAGACCGGGATCGAGGTCGTCGGTGAGGCGGGCGACGGGGTCGAGGGCACCAACCTCGCCACGACCGCCGCGCCCGATGTCGTGCTCCTCGACATCCGGATGCCCAAGCGCTCCGGGATCGAGGCGTGCCTGGCCATCAAGCAGGCCGTCCCGTCGGCCAAGATCATCATCCTCACCGTCTCCGACGAGGAGGCCGACCTCTACGAGGCGGTCAAGAGCGGTGCCTCCGGCTACCTGCTCAAGGACTCCTCGATCGAGGAGGTCGCCCAGGCCGTGCGTGTCGTCGCCGACGGCCAGTCGCTGATCTCGCCGTCGATGGCGGTCAAGCTCATCGACGAGTTCAAGCAGATGTCGCGTCCCGAGCAGAACCACGTCCCCGGTCTGCGCCTGACCGACCGCGAGCTGGAGGTGCTCCGGCTGGTGGCCCGCGGCATGAACAACCGCGAGATCGCACGCCAGCTCTTCATCAGCGAGAACACGGTCAAGAACCACGTGCGCAACATCCTCGAGAAGCTGCAGCTGCACTCGCGCATGGAGGCGGTCATGTATGCCGTCAAGGAGAAGTTGCTCGACCTTCCGTGACGCCGTGACCGGAGCGCAGCCGCGTGGGCGCACCTCGCTGTCCACGGCCCAGGCTCGACGGATCGCGCTGGCCGGTCAGGGGTTCGTGGACCCGGCGCACACGCCACCCACGATGCGCACGCTCGCCCGCACCGTCGCACGCACCGGGGTCCTCCAGGTCGACTCCGTCAACGTCCTGCAGCGCGCCCACTACATGCCGCTCTACTCCCGGATGGGTCCCTACGACACCTCGCTGCTGACGCGCGCGGCCGAGCAGCGCCCCCGCCGGCTGGTCGAGTACTGGGCGCACGTGCAGGCGCTGATGCCGGTCGAGCTGTGGCCGGTGATGCAGCACCGGATGGCGTCGTACCGCACCCAGCAGCACAAGTGGTGGGGCACCGAGGTGACCCCGGAGCTTGCCGACAGCCTGCTCGCCGAGATCGCCGAGCGCGGCGCCGCGACCGCACGTGACCTCGACGCGGGGCTGCCGCGGACCAAGGAGAACTGGGGGTGGAACTGGTCGGCCACCCGTCGGACCCTCGACTACCTGTACATGGTGGGCGACGTCGCGATCGCGGGCCGCAACTCCCAGTTCGAGATCCGCTACGACCTGTCCGAGCGGGTGATCCCGCGCGCCGTCCTCGAGATGCCGACCCCGACCCGGCAGGAGGCCGACCGCGAGCTGGTGCGCCGTGCTGCCCGCTCGCACGGCGTCGCCACCGAGCGGTGCCTGCGCGACTACTACCGGATGGGGACCCTGGCCGAGGTCCGCCCGGCGATCGCCGACCTCGTCGAGGCCGGAGAGCTCGAGCCGGTCACCGTCGAGGGCTGGAGTCGGCCGGCGTACCTGCATCGCGACGCGCGGCTGCCCCGCCGGGTGCGGGCCCGGACGCTGCTGAGCCCGTTCGACCCGGTGGTCTGGGAACGCGAGCGGACCGAGCAGCTCTTCGGTTTCCGCTACCGGATCGAGATCTACGTCCCCGCCGACCAGCGGGTGCACGGTTACTACGTCCTGCCCTTCCTGCTCGGCGACAGCATCGTCGCCCGGGTCGACCTGAAGGCGGACCGCCGGGCGGGGTGCCTGCTGGTGCAGGCGGCCTTCGCTGAGCCGGGAGCCCCGGACGACACCGCCGAGGAGTTGGCCGCCGAACTGCGTCGGCTCGCCGGCTGGTTGGGGCTGGCCGGGATCGCCGTCGGCGAGCGGGGCGATCTGAGCGCCGCCCTGCGCCCGCTGCTCCACCGCCCGGGGGGTTAGGGCAGGCTTCGGCTGCTGGGTACAGTGACCCCGCACCCCATCTACCCAGGGAGTTACACCGCCGTGCCTGCCATTCTCGACAAGCTCCTCCGCATCGGCGAAGGCAAGATCCTCCGTCAGCTCGAGGTGATCGCCAAGGCGGTGAACGCCATCGAGGACGACTTCGTCGCGATGAGCGACGACCAGCTGCGCGGGATGACCGCCGAGTTCAAGGAGCGTCTGGCCAACGGCGAGCCGCTGGACGACCTGATGCCGGAAGCCTTCGCCACCGTGCGCGAGGCCGCCCGCCGAGTCACCGGCATGCGCCCCTTCGACGTCCAGGTGATGGGCGCCGCCGCGCTGCACCTGGGCAACATCGCCGAGATGAAGACCGGTGAGGGCAAGACCCTGGTCGCCACCCTCCCGTCGTACCTCAACGCCCTGACCGGCAAGGGCGTCCACGTCGTCACGGTCAACGACTACCTGGCCAAGTACCAGTCCGAGATGATGGGCCGCATCCACCACTTCCTCGGCCTCGAGGTCGGCGTGATCCTGCCGGAGATGCGCCCGGACGAGCGGCGCACGGCGTACAACTGCGACATCACCTACGGCACCAACAACGAGCTCGGCTTCGACTACCTGCGCGACAACATGGCCAGCTCCCTGGACGAGTGCGTCCAGCGCGGCCACAACTTCGCGGTGGTGGACGAGGTCGACTCCATTCTCATCGACGAGGCGCGGACCCCGCTGATCATCAGCGGCCCGACCGACGACGAGGTCCGCTGGTACGCCGAGTTCGCCCGGATCGTCCGCAAGCTCGTCCGCGACGAGGACTACGAGGTCGACGAGAAGAAGCGCACGATCTCGGTGCTCGAGCCCGGGATCACGAAGGTCGAGGACCACCTCGGCATCGAGAACCTCTACGAGTCGGCCAACACCCCGCTCATCTCGTTCCTGAACAACGCCATCAAGGCCAAGGAGCTGTTCCGCAACGACAAGGAGTAC
>NZ_JBFIKK010000128.1:0-8866 GCF_041600255.1 Nocardioides sp.
CGCGATGTACCGCGCCAAGCACGCCGGAGGCGGGCGCTGTGAGATCTTCGACGACCGGATGCGCGACCAGGCTGTCCAACGCCTCAGCGTCCAGCGGGACCTGGCTCGAGCGCTCGAGAGCGGCGAGATCCACCCCTGGTACCAGCCGATCGTCGAGCTCTCCACCGGACGGGTCACCGGGTGCGAGGCGCTGGCTCGGTGGGACCACCCCACCCGGGGGACGCTGCTGCCCGCGGACTTCCTCGAGCACGCCGACGAGACCGACGCGATCATCCGCATCGACACGATCGTCATGGACGCCGCCAGCCGTCAGGTCGCCGAGTGGAACCGGGCACGCCCGGCCTCCGACCAGCTCTGTCTCTCCGTCAACGTCTCCGCCCGGCACGTGCTCTCCGACCGGCTCGCCGAGCACGTGGCCCGCGCCCTGGAGGCCTCGGGCCTGCCGGGGTCCGCCCTGTGTCTGGACATGAGTGAGCACGCGATCATGGACGACGTCGAGATCAACCGCCAGGCGCTTGTGCAGGTCCGCGATCTCGGGGTCCAGGTGGCCGTCGACGACTTCGGCACCGGGTCGGCCTCCCTGGCCCACATGTCACGGTTGCCGGTCGACCTGTTGAAGATCGACCGCTCCTTCGTCCGGGGCCTGGTCGACACCCGCGAGCCGCGGGCCGCGCTCGTGCGAGCCATCGAGACCCTGGGCCACGCCATGGGGCTGCGGCTGGTGGTCGAGGCGGTCGAGACCCAGCAGGAGTACGAGGTCGTCCGATCCCTCGGGATCGACGAGGCCCAGGGCTTCTTCTGGGGTCCGCCGACGCCTCCCGATGAGGCCGTCTGGGCGACGGAGCACCTCGACCTGGGGGTGAGCAGGTGAGCGGGGCAGAGACGTGGGCCGCCGAGGTCTCCTGGCCGGCCTTCGAGGTGACCACCCAGTTGGTGAACCTCCTCGCGCTCCTGGTCGCCATCTACGTGCTCGGTCGTCGGCAGTACGTGGATCGTGCGCCGGCGGCGAAGTGGGCCCTGGCGATGTTCGCGATCTTCGCGCTGATCATCAGCGCGGGCCTCTTCCCGGTCGTTGACGACGGGTCCCTGCTCAAGCACGGCTACACGGTCGTCATCGTCAGCATCCTGCTGCTGGTGCCCTACACCTTGGTCCGCTTCGCCGTCGAGTTGGGTGCCCTCGGCCGCCGGGCCCACCGACTGGCGCTGGTGACGACGGGGATCATGCTCGCTGCCACCGTGGTCTCGCCGCCATTCCCCCAGCCCGGGGCGCCTCGAGACGGCTGGTTCCTCGGGTACGTGACGCTGATCTATGTCGGGTGGTCGCTGCTGTCCGGAGTCAGTGCCGTGGGTCTGTGGCGCACCGGTCACGGGCAGCCACACATCGTGCGCAACCGGTTGCGGACCCTGGCCATCGGCGAGGTCGTGATGGTGGTCGCGCTGCTCTCCGGCAGCGGCAACGCCGAGCCGGGCAGCGCGGAGCAGCAGGTCACCACGCTGATCGGCGTCCTGGCGATCTACACCCTGGTGTTCGCCTTCGTGATGCCGGGCTGGCTGAGGGCAGCCTGGCGTGCCAAGGACATGGACAAGCTCGCCGAGGCCGAGCGTGAGCTGATGGCCTCCACCTCCCCGGACGCAGTGGGGGAGATCGTGGTGCCGGCCGTGATCCAGCTCTTCGGTGCGAGCGGTGCCGCCGTCTTCTCCGACGACGGGGTGCCGACGGCCAGCCAAGGCCTCGACGCGCGGCAGCTCGCCGAGATGGGGGAGTGGGTCCGCCGGGCTCCGGAGGACTCTGTTCCCCTGCTGGTGGCGGACGCCGGGATCCTCGCCAGTCGACTGGGAGACGGCTGGTTGCTCGTCCGCGCCGGGCTGGCGGCCCCGGTGCTCGGGGCCGGGGAGCTCTCGCTGGTCGAACGGGTCGCGTCGTTCGGGTCGCTCGCGATCGAGCGTGGGCAGCTCTTCGCCCAGGAGGCGCTGAGTCGTCGCGCGGCGGAAGCCGTCAACGCCGAGCTGCAGACGCTCATCTACAGCGTCTCCCATGACCTGCGGAACCCGATCCTCTCGATCCAGGGCTACCTCGAGATCCTCCGCGAGGAGCATGCCGGCCAGCTGCAGGAGGACGGTGAGCACTACCTGGAGAGGATCGAGGTCAATGCCGGCTACATCCAGAACCTGATCCAGGACCTGCTCGAGCTCTCCCGGATCGGACGGACCGAGCCCGACCCCCAGCGGGTGCTCCTGGGCGATCTGGTGCAGTCCGTGGCCCAGGAGGTGCGCCTGTTGCACCCCGCCTGCGAAGTCGGCATCGAGGGTGACTTCCCGACGATCTGGATGAGCGAGCTCCGAGCCCGGCAACTGTTCACCAACCTGCTCGAGAACGCCGCCAAATATGCCGGCGAGGAACCCCGCGTCCGCATCCTGGCCGAACGCCGACGATCGGGGGGCGCGACGGTCCTCGTCTCCGACAACGGTGCCGGCATCCCCGAGCAGTACCGCGACAAGGCCTTCGAGGTCTTCGAGCGGCTGGACGCCGCCCGCACCGACATCCCCGGGACCGGGATGGGGCTTCCGATCTGCAAGCGCATCCTGGAGTCCGTCGGCGGCCGCATCGAGATCGACGACGCGGACGCCGCTGGACTGTCCGGCGCCACCATGCGCCTCGTGTTCCCCGCTGCTGCTGTGCGAGGCTGGTCCCCAGTCCACGAGCTCGGGTCGGAGGAGTCGGCATGACGGTGCCATCGCGGAGCGTGCGGGTCCTCCTGGCGGAGGACAACCCCGACCATGCCTTCTTCGCCCGCCGCGCCTTCCTCACCGTCTACGGCCCCGATCTGGAGATGACCACGGTCGGTGACGGTGAGGAGGTCCTCGACTTCCTGAACAAGCGCGGGGCCCACGAGCGCGCCGAGGACCCACACCTGATCGTGCTCGACCTGCGGATGCCCAAGAAGGGCGGGCTGGAGGCTCTGGCCGAGATCCGCGAGCAGGAGCGGTGGCGACACGTGCCGATCGTGATCCTGAGCTCCTCGGACCGGCGCGAGGACATCGAGGCCAGCTACGCCAACGGCGCCAACAGCTACGTCACCAAGTCCGCCACCCTGACCGGTCTGCGGCTCGACCTCAAGGACCTGGCGCAGTTCTGGTTGTCCGTGGCGTCGCTGCCCGATCACGCGTGAGGATCCCCGTGTGTCCCTCGTCGGGCGCCGCCTCGATCGGTCGCGCTAGCGTGGCCGCATGATCGTCGCCTTCAGCATCTCGCCGAGCTCGACCGACGAGACCGGTGGTGTCACCGACGCGGTGGCGGCCGCCGTTCGGGTGGTGCGCGAGTCCGGACTGCCGTGCGAGACCAACGCGATGTTCACCAACATCGAGGGCGAGTGGGACGAGGTGATGGCCGTCGTCAAGCAGGCGGTGGACGTCGTCGCAGCCGCCTCGCCCCGGGTGGGGCTGGTGCTCAAGGCCGACATCCGACCCGGTCACGAGGGGCAGCTCTCCGCCAAGGTCGAGCGCGTCGAGCGGGCACTGGCGGACTGACCCGTGTCCATCTTCCCGTTGGAACCGACGCCGCCCCCGGCCGCCCGGCAGTCGCGCCGACGCCTCCCGGTGATCCTGGCTCTGGCGGCCGGGCTCGTGGTCCTCGGCCTCGCGGCCGTGGTCCCCGGCCTCGTCGACGACGACGCGGTGCCGCCGCTCGACGCGGCCGCAGCCGAGAGCGCGAGCCCGTCGGCATCGCCCACCCCGCGTCCCGTCACCCTGGACGCCGTCAGGACGTTCGAGCGGCTCAGGACGAACCACACCTCGCGGCAGGTCGGCTACCGCGCGACACCGCCGGTGGGCGGCCCGCACGACGCGGAGTGGATCGAGTGCGGCGCCTACGACTTCCGGATCCAGGACGAGAAGGCGGTGCACTCCCTCGAGCACGGCAGCGTCTGGATCACCTATCGCCCCGGACTGCGGGCCGCGGACGTGCGGAAGCTCGCCCGACTGTTGCCCGAGGACAGCGGCATCATGTCCCCCCACCCCGGTCAGCGCGGCAGCGTGGTCGTGACCGTGTGGGGCGCGCAGCTGCGATTGACCGGGCCCCGGGACCCGCGGCTGCCGTTGTTCCTGCGCGAGTACGGCGACGGGCACACCTCACCCGAGCCCTTCGGCAGCTGTGCCGGCGGGGTCGTCCCGCAGCGTCCCGGGAGGGGGTGAGCGGCCGTGGACTCACAGACCCAGCGGTACCGCACCGGAGGGAGCGAGGCCGTCCTCGACCTCACCCGCGACTGCCGGCGATTCGTCGCCGGGCGAGGCGACGGGCTGCTCCACCTCTTCGTGCCCCACGCGACGGCGGGCATCGCGATCCTCGAGACCGGCTCGGGCAGTGACGACGACCTGCTGGCAGCCCTGGCCGACCTGCTTCCTGCCGACGACCGCTGGCAGCACCGCCACGGCAGCCCCGGTCACGGTCGGTCGCACGTGATGCCGGCCCTGGTGCCGCCTCACGCCACCGTGCCGGTGCTCGACGGGGAGTTGGCGCTGGGGACCTGGCAGAGCGTCTGCCTCGTGGATCTCAACGTGGACAACCCCGAGCGCACGGTCCGGTTCAGCTTCCTGGCCGGCTGAGGCGTCCGCTCCGGGAGTCGAACAGGTGTTCGATTCTGGCGTACGATGTCGGGATGCAGCAGCCCTCGACTCCCCGCGCCCTGGTCGCCCCTCCGGGCTGGCCACGCGAGGTCCGGCCGCCGGACGCTCCCGACTGGGAGCGCTCCGCCCACAACTGGCTGCTCGACCTCTGCCCGCCGGAGTTCCGCTCCTACCCGGCCCTGCGCCGCCACGTGGTGGTGCTGGCTCGGTTCGCGGTGCTCCACGTGGAGGCCAGCCAGCTCGCCGTACGTCGCGGGCTGAGCGAGGCGCGCGCCGACCTGCGGGACGTGGCCACCGTCGACGTCGTCGAGGCCGCGCTGGAGACCTGGCAGGCAGAGGATGCCCGGTTGCTCGGCCTGCGGCGAGCGGTCGGACTCGTCGAGGAGGCGCTGCGCGGTCGCCGGTTCGTCGCCCGGTTGTGAGCCGGTCCGCAGGGCGGGACCGTACCGTGGTGGCCGTGCGCCACTTCGCCGGAATCCTGCTCGTCGACGCCCGGGGCTGGGTCCTGCTGCAGGAGCGCGACGAGCATCCCGTGATCGCGCCGGAGAAGTGGGCGCTCTGCGGTGGCCACATCGAGCCGGGCGAGGGGGACGAGGAGGCCGCCCTGCGCGAGCTCGCCGAGGAGACCGGGGTCGTCCTGCCGGTCGGGGCGCTCACCCACTGGCGTGACATCGAGGTCTGGCACGAGGAGTACTCCTCCCTGGACCGGTTGGCGGTCTTCGCGGCTCGGGTCGACCTGACCGACGACGACATCGTCCTGGGGGAGGGGCGTCAGATCGTCTTCGTGGACCCGGAGGCCGTGCCGAGGCTCGACCTCAGCGCCTCGGCGGCGATCGCGGTGCCCGGTTTCCTCGCTTCCGAGCTCTACGAGAGCATGTGTGCATGAGCCAGTCCTTCCAGGTCATTCCCGTGCACGCAGCCGGCGCCGAGGACGTGGTGGTCGGCACCCACGGCGTTGACGAGGGCGCGGTCTTCACCGGCACCGAGGACGGCAGCATCTTCCGGATCAGCCATGACGGCGCCACGATCGAACGGATCGCCCACACCGGCGGACGTCCGCTCGGCATCGAGATCGACCTCGACGGCCGGCTGCTGGTCTGCGACGCCCACCGTGGCCTGCTCCGGATCGAGACCGAGCACGGTGCGATCGAGGAGGTCGCCGAGCAGGTGGACGGGCGGCGGATGGCGTTCTGCAACAACGCCGCGATCGCCGGCGACGGCACGGTCTGGTTCTCCGACTCCTCCACGGAGTTCGGCATCGAGGACTGGAAGGACGACTTCATCCAGGACACCCGGACCGGTCGGCTGCTGCGCCTGGGGACCGACGGTCACGTCGACGTCGTCCTCGACGGGCTCGCCTTCGCCAACGGGGTGGCGCTGAGCGCCGACGAGTCGTTCGTCGTGGTCGCCGAGACAGGGGCGGCGACCGTCGTACGACACTGGATCACGGGGGAGCGGGCGGGGCAGCGCGACCTGCTCGTCGCCGACCTCCCCGGCTACCCGGACAACCTCGCCCGCGGCAGCGACGGCCTGATCTGGGTCACCCTCGCCTCACCCCGCGACCCGGTCGTCGAGCGGCTCCAGCGCAGCCCGCTGTGGCTGCGCCGCCAGGTCACCCGGATCCCGGAGCGCCTGCAGCCCAAGCCGAAGCGCACGGTGCGGGTCCAGGCGTACGACGACAGCGGTCGCCTGGTGCACGACGTGGACGTGAGGACCGACGAGTACCACATGGTCACCGGTGTCCGGGAGCACGAAGGACGCGTCTGGATGGGCAGCCTGCACGAACCTGCCGTCGCGGTTCTCGATCTGTGAGCAGGCACCGATAAACTCACCCACTCGGCTGTCTCACAGAACCGGAGGATCCATGGGCCACCTCGAGTCGATCTCGGGCCCGCGCGACATGCGCGAGCTCGACGACGACCAGCTGGCGACCCTCGCCACGGAGATCCGCGACTTCCTGGTGGAGACCTGCTCTCGCACCGGAGGGCATCTCGGGCCGAACCTGGGCGTGGTCGAGCTGACGATGGCGATCCACCGGGTCTTCGAGTCCCCCCGGGACCGCATCGTCTTCGACACCGGCCACCAGGCCTACGTGCACAAGCTGCTCACCGGCCGGATGGCGTCGTTCGCCAAGCTGCGTCAGGAGGGCGGCGCGTCCGGCTACCCGAGCCAACGCGAGTCCGAGCACGACATCGTGGAGAACTCGCACGCCTCGACCGCCCTGAGCTACGCCGACGGGCTGGCCAAGGCCTACGCGATCCGCGGCGAGGACCGGCACGTGGTCGCCGTGATCGGCGACGGCGCGCTGACCGGCGGGATGGCCTGGGAGGCGCTCAACAACATCGCGATCGCCAACACCAGCCGGCTCGTCATCGTCGTCAACGACAACGGTCGCTCCTACACCCCGACCATCGGCGGCCTCGCGAACGCCCTCACCTCCCTGCGCACCAACCCGCGCTACGAGCAGGTCCTGGATCTGGTGAAGAAGCGGCTGACCGCCGTCAAGGGGGTCGGGCCCGCGGCGTACGACGCCCTGCACGCCATGAAGAAGGGCGTCAAGGACGCGCTGGCGCCCCAGGGGCTCTTCGAGGACCTCGGCCTGAAGTACGTCGGCCCGGTCGACGGTCACGACCGTGCGGCCATGGAGCAGGCGCTCAGCCAGGCGAAGCGGTTCGGTGGGCCGGTCATCGTGCACGCCCTGACCCGCAAGGGGTTCGGCTACGACCCGGCCGAGGCCCACGAGGCCGACCAGTTCCACGGCCCCGGGCCCTTCGACATCGAGACCGGCGAGGAAGTGCCCAAGGGGCGCATCTGGACCGACGTCTTCGCCGACGAGATCGTCCACATCGGCCAGCGCCGGCCGGACGTCGTCGGCATCACCGCGGCAATGATGCACCCGGTCGGGCTGCACGACTTCCAGGCACGCTTCCCGGAGCGGACCTTCGACGTCGGCATCGCCGAGCAGCACGCCGCCACCGCCGCGGCAGGGCTCGCCATCGGCGGACTGCACCCGGTGGTGGCTCTCTACGCCACCTTCCTGAACCGCGCATTCGACCAGATCCTGATGGACGTCGCGCTGCACAAGTGCGGCGTCACCTTCGTGCTCGACCGCTCGGGCGTGACCGGGGACGACGGCGCCAGCCACAACGGCATGTGGGACATGTCGATCCTCCAGGTCGTCCCGGGCCTGCGGCTCGCGGCGCCCCGCGACGCCACCCGCCTGCGTGAACTGCTCAACGAGGCGGTCGAGGTCGACGACGCGCCCACCGTCGTGCGCTTCCCCAAGGGCCCGCCACCCGAGGACATCGCGGCCGTCGGCAAGGCCGGCGGGGCCGACATCCTGGTCCGCAACGGCCCCAAGGACGTCCTGGTCGTCGGTGTCGGGTCGATGGCGACCGTGGCCGTGCAGGTGGCCGACCGCCTCATCGCCCAGGGCATCGGGGTGACCGTCGTCGACCCACGCTGGGTGATGCCGGTCGACCGTGCCCTGGTCGACCTCGCCCGTGAGCACCGGCTGGTGGTCTCCATCGAGGACAACGGCCGGGTCGGCGGCTGCGGCTCGCTGCTGCTGCAGACCCTGAACGACGAGGGCGTGCACACGCCGTTCCGACTGCACGGCATCCCGCAGGAGTTCCTGGACCACGCCAAG
This sequence comes from Nocardioides sp., assembly GCF_041600255.1. GTDB lineage: Bacteria > Actinomycetota > Actinomycetes > Propionibacteriales > Nocardioidaceae > Nocardioides. Next base: position 8,273 of record NZ_JBFIKK010000128.1, read on the forward strand.
CGCGCAGTGATCCTGGAGCGCATCGGTCTGACGCCGCAGGCCATCGCCCTGGGCATCGTCGAGGACATGACGGCCCTGGCCGAGGGTGGCGCGTTCGTCGATGCCGACCAGCTCCCGTAGCCGACTGGCGTCGGCGCTCGCCGTCGTCCTGGCGGCCGGCGCCCTGGTCGGCTGCTCGCCCTCCGCGCCGTCGGAGGAGCCGTCGCCGCGGGCCGGGGTCGTGCCCGGCTCCTCCGACGGGAGCTCCTCGCCCGGGCTGCTGGCGCAGCCGGACGTGGTCAAGGCGATCGGCAAGACCCTGAGGCGCCGAGCGAGCGCCGTACGACAGGGCGACCTGTCGGCCTTCATCGGCGGCGTCCTGCGCGACGACCAGGCGCTGCTCAACCAGCAGCGCACCTACTTCGCCAACCTCGCGCAGCTGCCGCTGGAGCACTTCAGCTACGCCTTCGACCGGGGATCGCTGGTCCGTGAGGGTGGCGGCTACTGGGTGGTGGTGACGCTGCGCATGCAGCTCGCCGGGTACGACGACCGGCCGGTCGCCTCCTCGGACCGGTACCGCTTCGAGCCGGTCGGCAAGAAGGCGGCCCGGTTCCG
>NZ_JBFIKK010000129.1:0-8851 GCF_041600255.1 Nocardioides sp.
CTCGCAGATCGCGCCGCCGGTCTCGCGGACGGGCTCGGTGATGTCGGGGCAGATGAAGTCGATCCCGGCGATGTCGAGCCCGATCATCCGGGCCGCCTCCTCGGCGATCTCGACGTTCTCGGGGTGCGCCTCGAAGGTGCGGTCGATGGAGATGCCACCGGTCGACATGTTGCCGGTCAGGGCGAGCTTGACCGTCTGCCCCTCCGGGGGGACATCGCTCATCTCAAAGCCCTGCTCGCGCACCAGCGCGATCGCGGCGTTGTCGACCTTGATCCGGGTCAGCACCTTCTCGTGGCCGACGCCTCGGCGCGGGTCGGCGTTCGCGGTGTCCACGAGCTGCTCGACCGTGCTGGTGCCGTCACCGGTCACCGAGGCGGGCACCCGCTCGGCGATGGCGGCGACCCGGCCGTCGATGATCAGGCAGCGGTAGTCCTTGCCGATCACCAGGGACTCGACGATCACCCAGCCGCGCCGGGACTCACCGGAGGCGATCGCGAAGGCCTCGCGCACCTCGTCGTCGTTCTGCAGGTCGAGGCAGACGCCGCGGCCGTGGTTGCCGTCCAGCGGCTTGAGCACGACCGGGTACCCGATCCGGTTGGCCGCCCGCACGGCCTGGTCGACGGTACGGATCGACTCCTGCTTGGGCACGGGCAGCCCGGCGGCGCCGAGCAGTCGCGTGGTGAGGTCCTTGTCCGAGGCGATGTCCACGGCGATGGAGCTGGTCTCCGAGGTCATCGTGGCCCGGATCCGCTTCGCGTGGACTCCTTGACCGAGCTGGACCAGGGAGTGCTGGTTGAGCCGGATCCAGGGGATGTCGCGGGAGACGGCCTCGTCGATGATGGCCTGGGTCGAGGGACCGAAGGCGGTCCGCTCGGCCCGCAGGATGAACGACTCGAGCTCGGCGTCCCAGTCGAACTCCGGGTCGGCTGCGACCAGGTGGTTCACCAGACGTACGGCGAGACGGGCGGCGGCGAGGCCGACCTGTTCGTCGGCGTACCCGAAGATGATGTTGTAGACGCCGGTCTGGCCCTTGACCGCGCGGGTCTTGCCCCGCCGGATGTCGTGGCCGACGATCTGCTGCAGCGCGAGGGCAGCGTGCTCGGCCACGTGGCCGAGCCAGGTGCCCTCGTTGAGCCGCTCGACGAAGCCGCCCCGACGCCCGCGGGAGCACGAGTGCTCGCGCAGGCCCGGAAGCATCTGGAGGATGTTGTCGGTGAACCCGGGGATCGTGTTGGTGGGGAACTTCTCCAGCGAGCCGAGGTCGACGACCAGGTGGATCGACCTGTCGTAGGACCAGATGTTCGCGCCTCGGTAGACGCGGGTCTCCAGAATGGTCAGGTCGGGCGTGGGACGTTCGCTCATGACGAGGTTCCCTCCTCTTGGGGGGTGGGCTCAACGGTGGTGGGCTTGGGTCGGGAGCGGGCCAGTCGCCGACGCAGGGCGCTGGGGGAGGCGTCGGCCGCGGCGATGTCCCGCGCGAGCTGGCGCAGGTCCTTGCCGGCCTCGGCCATCTCCCGGGCCTCGTCGTCGTCGATCAGACCGTGCGGCGAGGGGATGAGCTCCCGCGTGGTCAGGTCGAAGCGGGCGCCGTGCGGCAGCACGTGCATGACCACCCCGCTGGCCAGCAGGGTCGAGGCTCGCTTGGCCTCGAAGGCGTTGGTGGTGATCCGGGCCGGGTCGAAGATGGTCACGGCGCCCTTGCCGACGACGCGCAGGATCTCGTGGCCCTCCTCGACCTCCACGACGGCGGCGGTGTCCTCGTCGACACCCAGGCCGAGGAGCTGGGGGGACTGGGCGACGATCATCAGCAGCCGCCCGTATCGGTTGCGCTGGTCGAAGTGCTGGTCGATCACCGAGGACCGCAGCAGTCCCATCCCGGCCGCCACCTGGGTCATCCGCTGCTTGGGGGTGGCGCCGGGGCCGCCGAAGGCCACCATGTGGCTGGACTGGATGGAGGCGCCCGCGGACGTCCCGGCGACCACGACGCCGCGCTCGTGGGCCGCCAGGATCTCGTCCGAGAGGGGAGTGCCGCAGAGCAGGGCGGAGAGCTTGAGCTGGTTGCCCCCGCTCATGAAGATGCCGGTGGCGCCGGCCAGGAGCTCGCGCAGCGCGGGGTCGTGGGCCTCCTCGCGGCTCTCCGGGGCCACCGCCACCACCTCGGCGGCGCCGAGCCGGCGGAACAGGGCGTCGTAGACGGCGATGACCTCCGGACCGATCGACGACGCGGTCGGGATGACGGCGATCCGCGCGTCCTTGCCGCCGCTGGCGTTGACGAAGTCGGTGAGGATCGTGCGGCGGCGCAACTTGTCCTCGGCGCCGCCGATGATCATGAGAGGTCCCCTGGGCATGACAGGGAGGCTAGCCGGTGGGAGAGTTGCGGCGTGCAGCGCCAGTCTCGACAGATCATCGTCATGCGTCATGCCAAGGCCGAGCAGGTCGGTGCGACCGACCGCGATCGCGAGCTCGCGCCCCGCGGTCGTGACGAGGCCGCCCGAGCGGCGCGCTGGCTGGTCGACCGCGACATCGTCCCCACCCATGCCCTCGTGTCGGCGGCCGTCCGGACCCGTCAGACGTGGGAGACCGTGCGGGAGACCGCGGGCTGGCCGCTCGAGGCGACGTACGACGCCGGGCTGTACGCCGCGATGCCGGAGACGGTCTTCGACCTGATCCGGGAGGCCCCGGCGCAGGCCCGGACCCTGATGGTCGTCGGACACAACCCCACGATGGAGTCCGTGGCCCAGCTGCTCGACGACGGTGAGGGTGACACCGAGGTCGCCCTGGCCATGGCCCGAGGCTTCGCGACCAGCGCCGTCGCCGTGCTGCTCCACGAGGGCGAGTGGGCCGACGTGGCCGAGTCCTCGGCCCGGCTGGTCGACTTCTTCGAGGGCCGCTGACTCAGACGGGGGGAGCCGGGGTGACGATCCCCGCCTCGGCGTCCGCGGCCTCGACCTCTTCGCGGGAGATCCCGAGCAGGTAGATGATCGCGTCGAGGTAGGGCACGTTCACCGACGTGTCGGCGGCATCGCGCACCAGTTGCTTGGCGTTGTAGGCGATGCCCAGGCCCGCCGCGTTGAGCATGTCGAGGTCGTTGGCGCCGTCGCCGATCGCGATGACGGCGGCCTCCGGTACGCCGACCTCGGCGGCGAACTGCCGCAGCGCGGTGGCCTTGCCGGCGCGGTCGACGACGTCGCCCACGATCCGCCCGGTCAGCTTGCCGTCCACGATCTCCAGCTCGTTGGCGCGGGCGAAGTGGATGCCGAGGTCCTCGGCCAGGCGATCGGTGATCTGGCTGAACCCGCCCGAGACGATCGCGAACCGGTAGCCGAGACGGCGCAACGTGCGCACCATCGTGCGGGCACCGGGGGCCAGCACGATCTGCTGGTAGACCTCGTCGAGGGCCGAGGCGTCGACGCCCTCGAGCATCGCGACGCGCGAGCGCAGGGAGGCTTCGAAATCCAGCTCTCCGCGCATCGCCGCGGCCGTCACCGCAGCGACCTCGGCCTCGTGGCCGGCGTGGGCGGCGAGCATCTCGATCACCTCGCCCTGGATGAGCGTGGAGTCGACGTCCATCACGATCAGGCGCATGCCGCGGCGCAACAGGTTCGCCGGCTGCACGGCGATGTCCAGGCCGTGGGCCGCGGCCTCGCCGGCCAGGACGGTCCGGAGCACCTCGGGGGCCACGCCTGAGACGTGCAGGTCGATGGCGGTGACCGGGTAGCGGGCCATCCGCTCCATCCGGTCGATGTTCGCCCCGCAGTCGGCGATCCGGCCGGCGACCGCGGCCATGCCCGAGGCCAGCAGGGGGGTGCCGATCAGGGTCACGTGGGCTCGCCCGACCGGCCGCGAACGGTTGTCGCCGACCCCGCGGTCGATCTCCACGGACATCCCCAGCTCGGCAGCGGTCTCCTCGACCGCCGCGCTGAGCTTCTTCCAGTCGCGCGGCGCGGTGACCAGGAGACCGAGGACCAGTCGTCCGCGGAGCACGATCTGTTCGACGTCGACGACCTCGACGCCGGAGACGGCGAGGGTCGAGAAGACACGCGAGGTCACACCCGGCCGGTCCTTGCCGGTCAGCGTGATGAGAAGGGTCTGCGGGATCTGCTGGCTCATGTCGGGACGAGGCTATCGGGGCCTCGGCCCCGACCGAGCGTCAGTCCGGGGGCCAGACCTCGGGGGAGCAGGCGGCCACGAGCCCCCGGCGACCCGCGCGCTCCAGCGGGAGCAGAGCGGTACGACGGGCCGCGATCTCGTGGGCGCTCAGGGCGCCGCCGTCGTCCTCCAGGGCCAGCCAGACGATGTCGAGTGCCTGGATCGCCCGTGCTGCGAGGTCCACGCACCGTGCCGGGACGCCCTCGGGCGCCGACAGGGCCGGGCGGTGGCGGAGGTTCATCAACCGGTCCGCGACCTCGGGACGCCAGCGGGCGACGTCGAGGGCCGCCAAGGCGTCGCCGGTCTCGAGGAGGGCGGCTCGCAGGGCCCGGTCGGCCTCCCCGACGTCGGGCAGTTGCCGACGCTCGGCCCGGTGGGCCACCCAACTGATGGCTGCGCCCACCCGGATCGGCACCAGGCCGATCGTCGTCCCGACGGCCACCACCGCTTCGCCGGCCTCCAGCGCCGCGGTGTTGAACCCGGTCGGCCCGCCGAGTCCCACCAGGTCTCCCTCGGCGGCGAAGACCAGCCCCAGTCCGGTGGCGCCCTCGACCCGGAGCCGGCCCAGCCCGGCCACCAGCGTCTCGGTGGGGCCTCCGCCCAGGCCGAGCTCGCCCAGACCACTGATCGTGTGCGTGGCGTCCGCGTCGATGACGGCATCGATCATCAGGTCGGTCACGACGTGCCCACGCAGCCAGGCCGTCGCCCACCAGGCGAGTCGGGCAGCGTCGGGGAGTGCGGAGTTCACGGCTCAGGACTGTACGCGCGCGCCGCTCCCGGCCTGGCTGGCGGTCGGCCGCGGCGTCGGTAGGGTGGCGCCCATGTCTGCAGTCCTGGAGTTCGCCGATGTCACTGTTCGGCGCGGGCAGGCGACCCTGCTCGACCGGGTGAACTGGACGGTGGAGGAGGACGAACGCTGGGTGGTGCTGGGGCCCAACGGGGCCGGCAAGACCACGCTGCTCCAGGTGGCCGCAGCCCAGCTCCACCCCACCTCCGGTGTGGTGGGCATCCTCGAGGAGGTCCTCGGCACGGTCGACGTCTTCGACCTGCGGCCCCGGATCGGTCTGACCAGTGCCGCCCTCGCGGAGCGGATCCCGCGTGACGAGCGGGTGCACGACGTCGTGGTCTCGGCGTCGTACGGCGTGCTGGGACGCTGGCGCGAGGTGTACGACGACCTCGACCACGGCCGGGCCCAGGACCTGCTCGTCGAGGTCGGCGTCAAGCACCTGGCAGACCGCACCTTCGGCACCCTCAGCGAGGGGGAGCGCAAGCGGGTCCAGGTCGCACGCGCCCTGATGACCGACCCCGAGCTCCTGCTGCTCGACGAGCCGGCAGCCGGCCTCGACCTGGGCGGTCGGGAGGACCTCGTCTCGACGCTGTCGTCGTTGGCGATGGACCCGGACTCGCCGGCCACCGTCCTGGTCTCGCACCACGTCGAGGAGATCCCGCCCGGCTTCACGCACGCGATGCTGCTGCGGGGCGGGCAGGTGGTCGCCTCGGGGCTGCTCGATCACGTGGTGACCGAGGCCAACCTGTCCGCCGCGTTCTCCATGCCGCTCACGTTGCGCCACGAGGACGGCCGGTGGCACGCGCGTCGACGGGTCCGCCACAGCCGCTGACGTCGTGTCGGGGGTGGGCATTCCCGGGCAGCGGCTAGGGTCGAATCATGGACTGGCTGCGGGACCACATGTGGGAGACCTGGCTGGCACTCGCGGTGATGCTGGGCGTCGCCGAGATGTTCAGCCTCGACCTCGTCCTGATCATGCTCGCCGTGGGCGCCATGGCAGGAGTGCTCACCGCCGCGCTCGGGATGCCCGTGGTGGTGCAGGTGCTGGCGGTCGCGGCCGCCTCGGTCGGCGCCCTCGCCCTGGCCCGCCCCAGCCTGGTCAAGAAGCTGCACGGCGGCCCCGAGCTGCGACTCGGCCACGGCAAGCTGGTCGGCGTGCAGGGCGTGGTGACCGAGGAGGTCTCCGCCCTGGAGCACGGCCGGATCAAACTCGCCGGCGAGATCTGGTCGGCGGCGCCGTACGACGAGACGATCACGATCGCTCCCGGCGAGACCGTCGAGGTGCTCCAGATCCGCGGCGCGACCGCCTACGTCCACCCCATTCCCCGTCTCGACTCCTGAGGAGCCTCCATGCCTGAACTGCTCGTGCTGCTCGGTCTGCTGCTGCTGTTCGTCATCGTGCTGCTGGCCAAGACCGTGCGGATCGTCCCCCAGGCCCGCGCCGCAGTGGTCGAGCGGTTCGGGAAGTACCGCACCACCCTCTCGGCCGGCCTGAACATCGTGGTCCCGTTCGTCGATCGGGTCCGTTACGTCATCGACCTGCGCGAGCAGGTCGTCAGCTTCCCGCCCCAGCCGGTGATCACCGAGGACAACCTCGTGGTCTCGATCGACACCGTCATCTACTTCCAGGTGACCGACCCGGTGGCAGCGACGTACGAGATCGCCAACTACATCCAGGCCGTCGAACAGCTCACGATGACCACGCTGCGCAACATCGTCGGTGGCATGGACCTCGAGGAGACGCTGACCAGCCGCGACGAGATCAACACCCGGCTGCGCGGGGTGCTCGACGAGGCGACCGGCAAGTGGGGCATCCGGGTCAACCGGGTGGAGCTCAAGGGCATCGACCCGCCCCCCTCCATCAAGGACTCGATGGAGAAGCAGATGCGCGCCGACCGCGACAAGCGCGCCGCGATCCTCACCGCCGAGGGCGGCCGACAGTCCGCCATCCTCACCGCCGAGGGGCAGAAGCAGTCCGCGATCCTCTCCGCCGAGGGTGACCGCGAGTCGCAGATCCTGCGAGCCCAGGCCGACCGGGAGGCGGCGATCCTGCGGGCCCAGGGTGAGGGTCAGGCGATCCTGACGGTCTTCCAGGCCATCCACGACGGCCGTCCCGACCAGTCCCTGCTGGCCTACCAGTACCTGCAGATGATGCCGAAGATCGCCGAGGGCGACGCGAACAAGGTCTGGATCGTGCCGTCGGAGATCGGCAAGGCGCTCGAGGGCCTGGGCTCGACGATGACCTCGATGGCGGGCATCCCGGAGGAGAACGACGGTCCGGCCAAGCGGGTCGACATGGGCAGCATGGAGCCGCCGACCCTCGGCGGGAGCGCTGCCTTGCGCGACTCCGAGGTCGGCAAGGCGAACGCCGCTGTCGAGGCGGCCATCGCCGAGGCGGCCAACGCCGCGAACCCGGGCAAGCGGGCCGCTCGCTCGGGCGACCAGCCCACCGGCACCGGTGAGGCGCCGTCGGAGTCCCCCGGCGAGTGACGCTGCTCGAGGCTGCGGCGATCCTGCTCGCAGGTCTGGGTGCGGGGACCATCAACACGGTGGTGGGGTCGGGAACGTTGATCACGTTCCCGACCCTGCTCGCGTTCGGCGTGCCTCCGGTGACGGCCAACATCTCGAACACGGTCGGGCTGGTGCCCGGCTCCATCTCCGGTGCCGTCGGCTACCGGCGTGAGCTCGCCGGGCAGAGCGCTCGGGTGCTCCGCCTGGGCGGGGCCTCCCTGGTGGGCGGTCTGGCCGGCGGACTGCTGCTCCTGGTGCTGCCGGCCGAGGCGTTCGCCGCCATCGTGCCCGCGCTCATCCTGCTCGGTTGCGTGCTGGTCGTCCTGCAGCCCCGGATCGCTCGCTGGGTGACGGCCCGCCACGCTTCCAGCGGGGGAGTGCCCGAGCACGGCGCCCGGTGGGTGTGGCCGGCCGTGGCCCTCGCCGGTGTGTACGGCGGGTACTTCGGTGCTGCTCAGGGCGTGCTGCTGATGGCGGTCCTGGGCAGCGGCGTCGACGAGACCCTGCAGCGGCTGAACGCCGTCAAGAACGTGCTGGCGGCGGTGGTGAACGGGGTCGCCGGCGCCCTGTTCATCGTGGTCGCCGACGTCGACTGGCGGATCGTGGCGCTGATCGGCGTGGGGTCGGTGGTCGGGGCACAGATCGGTGCCGGCGTGGGGCGACGCCTGCCCGCCCTGGCGTTGCGCATCGTGATCGTGACCGTCGGCCTGGTGGCGTTGGCCGTCTTCCTGACGAGCTGACCCGCGGGTCGGGGCCGCCGGCGATCAGGCGGCGGGTGCTGCCTTGGGCCTGCGCTTGAGCAGACCCACCACCCCGGTCAGCACCGCAGCGCCGGCCACGGCCGCCAGGCCCTGTCCCAACTGCCGAGGCACCTGACCCTGCTGGGTGGCGACGTGGGCGGTGGCGACGTCCACCCCGTCCACGGCGATGCCGACGAGCACCATGGTCCGTCGCGCACGTCCCCAGGTGAGCAGCGTCGCCGCGCCCAGGGCCACCTCGCGCGATCCGAACGCCTGGGCGATCAGCGGGGACGGAGCCTCGTCGCCCAGACCCTTCGTCAGGATGTCGGGTCTGATCACGGCGAGGGTGCCGATGGCGATGCGACCGAGGGAGAGTCCGATGACGGGGTTCATGCCTCGGACCCTAGCGAGGGCCGGGCGCCGCGCGCGTTGGAGTCCAGGAATGTCGTCCGCCACCGCTCCAGCTCCGCGTAGACGCGGGCACGAGGACCGGGCAGGGAGAGCACGACGTCGTGCCGGGCGCCCTCGACCGCGACGTAGGTGACGTGCCTGCTCACCGCCGGTGACCACTGTCGGATCTGGGACACGTCGAGCACCACGTCATGGGCGTGCACCTCGTCCGACATCCGTAGCGGTCGGCTGGTGGCCCCCGAGGAGAGCACCA
>NZ_JBFIKK010000130.1:0-8624 GCF_041600255.1 Nocardioides sp.
GGGCTCGGCCAAGGACTCCTGCAGCCGGTCGACCACGTGGGTGACGGTGTCGACGTCGGGCAGGCGGTCGCAGACCATGATGAACTCGTCGCCGCTGTTGCGCGCCAGCGTGTCGGTGGGTCGGATCAAGTTGCCCAACCGCTCGGCCACGCCGACCAACAGCTCGTCGCCGGCGGCGTGGGACAGGTTGTCGTTGACCCACTTGAAGTCGTCGATGTCCATGTACACGAGCGCCACCATGTCCCGCTGCCGCTCCCCCAGCATCCGTTCGAGCCGGTCGCGCAGGAGCGCCCGGTTCGGCAGGCCGGTGAGGCCGTCGTGCATCGCCTGGTAGGCGAGGGTGTCCTCGGACAGCTTCTGCTCGGTGATGTCCTGGACCGACCCCACCACCCGCAGGGCGGACCCCTGACCCCGCGGACCGCCGGTCTGGCGGACGTTGGCCCGGCAGAGCATCCACCGTGTCACGTGGTCGGGGCGGCACAGCTGGTGCACCACTTCGACCGGGGCCCTGTCCGTGGTCCACCCGTCGAAGAGCTGCCCGACTTCGTCGCGCTCCTCCTCGGGCACCAGCGCCAGGTAGGAGGCGATCGCTCGGCGTCCGCCGCGCACGTCCTCGGCGTCCAGGCCGGTGATCCGGTACATCTGGTCCGACCAGACCATCTCGTCGGCGCCCGGCACCCACTCCCAGCTGCCCAGGTGGGCGAGCTGCTGGGCCTCCACGAGCTGGGCCTCTCGCTCCGCGAGCGCGTCGAGGGCCCGGCGCCGATCGGTGACGTCGCTGAGACAGACGACGCCTCCGATGCCGGTGCCGCTCTCGTGCACCGGGCGCGAGCGCACCTCCAGCGTGATCAGCCCGCGCGGCGAGCGGAAGGCCTGCTCACCGGCGTCCAGGACCTGTCGGGTCATCAGCTGCCGCTCGAGCGGGCAGGGATCCTCGGAGCAGACGTGGAAGTCGTGCAGCGGCGTACCGACCAGCTGGTCGTCGGCCACCCCGAACAGCTCCATGGCCGTCCGGTTCAGGAAGCTGATGGCACCGTCCCCGTCGATCGTGCAGATACCTTCGGCCGAGGTCTCCAGCACCAGCTCGAGTCGGTGGGCGACATCGGCCCGCTCCTGCTCCGCCGCCTGGCGCTTGGCCCGCTCGAGCGAGAAGACGACCGAGCGCCTGACCACGTCCGGTCCGTGCTGGCCCTTGACCAGGTAGTCCTGCGCCCCCAGCGCCAGCGCCTGACGGCCGACGTCGTCGTTGTCGGTCCCGGTGAGCACCACCACAGCGACATCCGGACTGGCCGCGCGGATGGCCGTGAGTGCCTCCATCCCCGACGCGTCGGGCAGCGAGAGGTCGAGCATCACGCAGCGCACGGAGCGGTTCCCGAGCTCGACAAGGGCCTCGCGCAGGGAGCCCACCCGCACCATGTCCAGGCCGCCGGCCAGCTGGTCGCGCATCTGTCGGCGCAGCAGGAATGCCTGGTCGTCGTCGTCCTCCACGAGGAGGAGTACCCCAGGGGTCCCCTCCGGCAGCGACACAGCAGCGTCGTACAACGTTGACTCGTTCCCTCATCCGTGGTCGGCGCCCCGCTCCCGACCCGCCAGTGGCTGGCAGTCGTGATCAGGGTAGCCCGCACAGGGGCGACGCGACGGGCGAACGGCGAGGCCGTCGGGAAAGCAGTTCGGGCGAACGCTCCGCGGAGAACCGCGGGACGTTCGCCCGAACGTGCTGGTGGCCTCCGGGGAGGTCAGCCCTTGCGCAGGTTCCGCAGGACGTACTGCATGATGCCGCCGTTGCGGTAGTAGTTGGCCTCGCCGGGGGTGTCGATCCGGACGACCGCGTCGAACTCCACGTCGTCGGCCTTCACCGTGACGGTCTTCGGCGTGGTGCCGTCGTTGAGCGCCGTGACACCGGTGATCGAGAAGGTCTCTTCGCCGGTGAGGCCGAGCGACTCGGCGGTCTGACCCTCCGGGTACTGCAGCGGCAGGACACCCATCCCGATCAGGTTGGATCGGTGGATCCGCTCGTAGGACTCGGCGATCACCGCCTTCACCCCGAGCAGCGCCGTACCCTTGGCCGCCCAGTCGCGCGACGACCCGGAGCCGTACTCCTTGCCGGAGAGGACGACGAGCGGCGTCCCGGCAGCGAGGTACTTCTCGGAGGCCTCGAAGACCGTGGTCACCTCGCCGTTGCCGGCCAGGTCGCGGGTGAACCCACCCTCGGTGCCGGGAGCCAGCTGGTTGCGCAGCCGGATGTTCGCGAACGTGCCGCGGATCATGACCTCGTGGTTGCCCCGGCGCGAGCCGTAGGAGTTGAAGTCCCGGTTCTGCACGCCGTGCTCGGCCAGGTACTTGCCCGCGGGCGAGTCCTTCTTGATCGCACCGGCCGGGGAGATGTGGTCGGTGGTGACCGAGTCACCCAGCTTCAGCAGCACTCGGGCACCCTCGATGTCGGTGACCGGTGCCGGCTCGTCGGGCATCCCGTCGAAGTACGGGGGCTTGCGGACGTAGGTCGACTCCGGGTCCCAGGCGAAGGTCTTGCCCTCGGGCGTGGGCAGCGAACGCCACTGCTCGTCGCCGGCGAAGACGTCGGAGTAGCCGTCGTCGAACATGTCGGAGGTGATCGCGGTCGCGATCACGTCCTCGACCTCCTTGGCGGTGGGCCAGATGTCCTTCATGAAGACGTCGTTGCCGTCGGTGTCCTGACCCAGCGGGTCCTGGAACAGGTCGACGTCCATTGAACCGGCCAGCGCGTAGGCGACGACCAGCGGCGGGGAGGCGAGGTAGTTCATCTTCACGTCCGGGTTGATCCGGCCTTCGAAGTTCCGGTTGCCCGAGAGCACCGACACGACCGCGAGGTCGTTCTGGTTGACGGCGGCGCTGACCTCGGGGATGAGCGGGCCGGAGTTGCCGATGCAGGTGGTGCAGCCGTAGCCGACCAGGTTGAAGCCGAGCTTGTCCAGGTACGGCGTGAGGCCGGCCTTCTCGTAGTAGTCCGAGACCACCTTGGAGCCGGGCGCGAGCGTGGTCTTGACCCACGGCTTGGTGGACAGCCCCTTCTCGACGGCCTTCTTGGCCAGCAGGGCCGCGCCGATCATCACCGACGGGTTGGAGGTGTTGGTGCACGAGGTGATCGCCGCGATGGCGACGGCGCCGTGGTCGATCTCGAACGCGGTGCCGTCCGCGAGCTCGACCAGGGCCGGGTTGCTCGGGCGGCCACCGTCGGCCGGGGCGGCGGAGACGTAGTCCCGCGGAGCCGCCTCGCCGTGACCGTTCGCCGGGGCGTCGGAGGCCGGGAAGGACTCCTCCAGGGCCTCGTCGAGACCGCTGGTCTCCTGGTTGTCGGTGTCACCGGTGTCGGTGTAGTCGGCCAGCGCACCGCGGAAGGACTCCTTGGCCTCGGAGAGCGAGACCCGGTCCTGGGGGCGCTTGGGGCCGGCGAGCGACGGGACGACCGTGGCCAGGTCGAGCTCGAGCTTCTCGGAGAAGCGGGGCTCGGCCGACGGGTCGTGCCACAGGCCCTGCTCCTTGGCGTAGGCCTCGACGAGGGCGAGCTGCTCCTCGGGGCGGCCGGTCAGGCGCAGGTAGTCGATGGTCTGGTCGTCGATCGGGAAGACCGCGATCGTCGAGCCGAACTCCGGGCTCATGTTGCCGATGGTGGCGCGGTTCGCGAGCGGGAGCACCGAGACACCGGGGCCGTAGAACTCGACGAACTTGCCGACGACGCCGTGCTTGCGCAGCATCTCGGTGATCGTCAGCACCAGGTCGGTGGCGGTCGCACCCTCGGGCAGGTCGCCGTTGAGCTTGAAGCCGACCACGCGCGGGATGAGCATGGAGACGGGCTGGCCGAGCATGGCCGCCTCGGCCTCGATGCCGCCGACGCCCCAGCCGACGACGCCGATGCCGTTGACCATGGTGGTGTGCGAGTCGGTGCCGACGCAGGTGTCGGGGTAGGCCTGGAGGACGCCGTCCACCTCGCGCGTGAACGCGACGCGGGCGAGGTGCTCGATGTTGACCTGGTGCACGATGCCGGTGCCGGGCGGGACGACCTTGAAGTCGTCGAAGGCACCCTGGCCCCAGCGCAGGAACTGGTAGCGCTCGCGGTTGCGCTCGTACTCGATCTCGACGTTGCGCTCGAAGGCCTCCGGGGTGCCGAAGACGTCGGCGATCACGGAGTGGTCGATGACCATCTCGGCCGGGGCGAGCGGGTTGATCTTCGACGGGTCGCCGCCGAGGTCCGCCATCGCCTCACGCATGGTGGCGAGGTCGACGACGCACGGGACGCCGGTGAAGTCCTGCATGATCACGCGCGCCGGCGTGAACTGGATCTCCTTGCTCGGCTCGGCGTCCGCATCCCAGCCGGCGATCGCCCGGATGTCGTCGGCGGTGATGTCCGCGCCGTCCTCGGTGCGCAGGAGGTTCTCCAGCAGCACCTTCAGGCTGAACGGCAGCGAGTCGGTGTCGAGCCCCTCGCCGGTGACCGCGCTGAGGCGGAAGATCTCGTAGGACTTGCCGTCCACGTCCAGGGTGCTCTTGGCACCGAAGCTGTCCTGACTGGGCACAGTCATCTCTCCTTCACGTCACCGGTGACGTCGCTGGTTGTTGGCTCGGGGCACATCTTGCCGCTGGCGCGGCCCGCGGGGGAAGTAAGGGTTCCCTCACGAGCCGGGCCGAGGCGAACTGTCTTGACGTCAAGATACACGACATCGAGCGGTATGGCGACGCACCGGGCCGGAAGAGCGTGCCGACCTGGCGTCGGGTTCAGTTGGCGTCGGCTGCCGGGGCTGGCCGCGGAGCCACCGGGAGGCTCCCGGCCGGGAAGAACTGCACGGCGATCTGCGCCTCGGTGTAGGCCGAGAACGTGGTCGACACCGATCGCTCGTCGAGCTCGAGCGTGTAGGTGTGAGCTCCGGCCTCGACAGGAGCGACGACGAACATCGACTGCGCCTGGTCGTAGAAGCCGTCCGTGTCCCCCGCATCCCAGTACAGGTTGTCGAGGCTGTCACCATCCTCCCTGATGTGGCCGAAGACGTAGGTTCCCGTCTCGCCAGCGTTGAGGACAGCACGTGCGGAGACCATTACGAATCCGTCCGTGGGCGCGGTGAACGAGACGCTCGAGATCTCGGCCTGGGTGGAGGTCAACGTTCCGCTCGAGGTCGCCGAGGCGTGCACGCTCGCCGCTGGAAGGCTGCTGAGGTCGATGTCGGCCGCGGTCAGTGAGCCGTCCTTCATGTCCGCGCCGGTGAGCTTGCCGTTGGCCACCTTGGCGCCCGTGACGGAGTTTTTCCCGAGATCCGCCCGCTTGACCTGGCCGTTCTTGATCTGTGGGCTGCCCACCGAGTTCTTGGCGAGCCCGGCGGCAACGGCCGCGCCGCCACCGCCGAGGACCAGCACGAGGGCGAGGGTGGATGCCACGTTGGCGTAACTGGAGTGCTGCAGGGGTCGCATGTGGAATGCCTCCTGGTGTCGGGGTTCTTCCACCGTGGCCCACCCTGTACCCGGAGGCCATGGTCATTCACATGGCCCGTTGGGACCAACCCCGGTAGGTCAGACGCGCTCCAGCAGCGCGACGCACTCGACATGGTGCGTCATCGGGAACACGTCGATGGGCCCGAGCGTGAGTGCGATCCTGTGCGACTGACTGCACTCCATGGACCAAAGTGCCCACTGACCTGCAGCGATGCCACACGAGAGGTCTGAGGGCGCCGGCACACCGCTGGGGACGTTTGCGAATCAAAGCGAGCCCATTCCGAGCCCTCGTGCCAGCGGGCAACGGCTGTCGCAGACGACCGCAGTGTCAGATCTCGCCGCGAGCGCGGGCTTCGAGGTACTGATCCATCACCGCCACGGGGACCCGGCCGCGGTCGGAGACGACGATGTCGTGCGCGGACGCCCAGCGACGTACGTCGGAAGGCGCGGGCGGCGCTGGCGCGAGCGCAGGCGCCGATTCAAGGCCGCGTACGGCAAGGTCACCGACCATCTCCTCGGAGAGCCCGACCCGAGCAGCGGCCAGGAACCGATAGGTCCACTCCTGGGCGAGCTTGCGGGTCTCGCAGAAGACGATCAGCACGGTCGGGAACCGGATCTGGCACTCGGCGATCCCGTCGGCCACGACACTCGGCCGAACGTGGTCGAGCTTGAAGACCTGGGAATAGCGCTCCTCGACGACCACCGCGGCGCGCGGGATCGCGGAGAGCTCGGTGAGCTGGAACTTCAGCTTGCCCGTCGTCAGCGAGGAGACGAGGTCGGCCATGGACTTGCGCTCCACCGACGCCTGCAACATCCCGTCGACGATGAGGCCGTAATCGCCGGCCTTGAGTGGCTGGCGGCGGGTCGTCGTCTGCCGGTCGGCGAAGGTGAACGGGTAGCGCTCGCGGACGTCGACCGCGATCTCCAGGCCGCAACTCCACTGGCGCGGGCGCCCGGAAGGGCAACCGCGGGGCGCGCTTGCTTGGACGTGCGGGCGGTCTGCCAGAAGATCATCTGCCGCCCGCGGGCATTGGTGATGATGATCTGGGAGCGGTTCTCCCGCCCGCGGTCGAGCACGAGGTCGATCGCGGCTCCTCGTCGTACGCAGGACCGCACTGCCACCCGCTCGATGATCTCGGCGTCGACCGGCCACTCCTCGACCCGGTGGCAGTAGACCTTGCCGGTGCGCGGCCAGGTGTCCTTCGCCTTGAGGATGATCCCGTTCCCCAGCGGGACCCGGAGCAGGTACGGGAGCGTCGATCCGGGTTCGGTGTTGCGCGCGATGACGAAGTCCTCCGGCATGGCTACAACTCTCCCGCTGTGACGAGCCGGGCGAGTGAGTTCTCGGCATCCGGCACCTCAAGCACGAGCGCCCGGTCCTTCTTGACCGCGGCGACCATCGCGCGCAGCCGTTGGCGGTCCTTCTTCGTCAGCTCATCGTTCCTGAAGTCGCGGGCAGTCAGCAGGCCGGCGAGGATGACGAAGTCGCGACGGTGTCGACCGAGGCCGGGGTCGCCCGTGTTGCTGAGCGCTGCCGCCTTGCCGACCAGTGCACCGACGAGGTTGGGTCGACGTACGGATCCCTCGCGACCCGCGGCCGACACCCGAACAGTCTCACTGCGCTGCAAAGCCTGAGTCCCACCTGCGGTCGGGAGTGTCGGGCTTCCGGTGACTCCCTGGCGGAGACTGGCGCGTTCACCGATCCCGTCCGGAAGAAGTACGTCGATCGAGGCCTCGCCCCGGATCCAGCGGTGCTGGAGTCCCTCGGCCGAGATGCCTGCTGGTCTGAACCCGAGGTCGGTCAGCGTCTGGGTAAAGGTGGCGAGCATCGTGGGGTCGGCCCGTACGTCGATCACTGTGTCGGCGTCGTTCGTCGGTCGCACCGGGAACTGCCCTCGCTCAGCGCAGTGCAAGTGGACGAGCTGGCCGCCGATCAGCGTCCAGCCCTTGGCGAGCCGCTCATGGAGATCGAGGAGCCCCATCCACGATGCGGTCTGCTCGGGCGGCATCGCTGGCAGCACGATCATCGCTCGGCCGCGTTCCACTCCAAGGCGAGCTCGTGCAGCAGTTCAGCCGCCCGGGCCCCCTCGCGTGGCCCGCGATGCTCGGCGAGATCGGCCGCAAGCCGAAGCCGTGATTCCGGGAATGGGTACTGCCCGTCGGAGATGACATGGAGGACGACGTTCGCGTCACGGTCGGCCTCCACCAAGAGGTAGTCCTTCAGTACTGCGTCCACGTCGGCTTCGCCGAGGTATCCCTCGACGCCGGCCGAGGCGATGCCACTCGCCCCGAGGTCGACGATCATCTTCCAGCGCTCGTCAGCCCTGAGATCATCAAGATCAGCGGGCGCTCCGCGGAACAGTCGACGCTGGGCCCGGTTCCGGAAGACCGACCGAAGCGACACCGCCAAATCGCTGACGACTTCCTCTTTGGCCGGCGGCGCCACGGCAGGGTCGAGCAGACGGTCCAACTGCAACCGGGCCCGCGCCGACGCTGCCGGCCCACTCGGGCGCAACCGGTCACGATCGTTCTCCGCCAGCGCGATGACGGCCCAGGCAGACCGGGCCGAAAGGGGGCGGCCCGCCTTGCTGCGCTCTTGGATGCGGAGGAGGGATCGCTCGTCGACCACCCACTGTGCTCCGATCCGCTCGGCCGACAGCGAACCGTCGGCGATACGCTGGTGGATCCGGGGCACGCTGACGCCCAGCCGCTCTGCGGCCTGGGCGACGCTGACTGAGGCCATGTGCACAATCCTAGAAGAGTTTAAAGGATTGTGAAACCGCGCCAATGACACGCGTGGTCATCAAGCCAGTTGGATGCGCTGGAGCCCGTCCCAGTCCGTCGCTCCGGAGCGCCTAGATGTCCTCGGCAGGGACGTTGGTGACGGTCTGGGCCTTGTGAACGAGGAGAACCTCCCGGCTTAGTGGAGATGTCTAAGTCACCGCTCGCCCAGGAGGTCCTCGTGGCCCACGCTAACGCTCGTTTGAATCTGCATGGTCGTCGTCTGCTCATCGAGCGGGTCATCGACCACGGTCGTCCCGTCGCTCATGTCGCCAAAGAACTCGGTATCTCACGTCAGTGCGCCCACCGCTGGGTTGCGCGGTTCCGCGCTCAGGGCGAGGCCGGACTGGTCGACCGGTCCTCACGCCCACACCACTGCCCCCACC
>NZ_JBFIKK010000131.1:0-8606 GCF_041600255.1 Nocardioides sp.
GACCGACTTACGGCGGTCGACGCGGAGCCCGCCGGAGTCGTCATCAACATGGTGCCGTCGAAGTTCAACGGCACCCGCTACGGCTACGGCTACGGATACGGCCCAGCGCCCGCAATCGCTGCCTCGACCGTCATCCCGTCGGCCTAGTTGAACTCGGCTGGCCGGTTCACGACCGTGGCGGGCGTCTAGTTGTACCCGGCCAGGTCGTTGGTAGCGGCGAGCCTGGCTGAACGAACGAGAACCTCCGGATGGGATGCGGCTTGACCAAGGACCACTCCAACCCGGAGGTTCTCGTGTCCCACGGTCGCAGGCAGATCGTCCGGCGCCACCAAGCAGGCTCGAGCACTACGACACTCGACGCCGCCACAGCGCACTCGGAGGCCACCCGCCGATCAGCCGAGTGCTACCAACCTGATGGCCGGGTACACCTAGTCCGGGCCGCAGGCGTCGCCCGAGGACCCAGTTCAACCCCCGGCTGGTGTCGGCGAAGGCTCCGTGGCGGCATGCTCGGGCTGCTCGATCTGTCTTCGTGACGTCCCCGCCGCTGCCATCACGAACATCGCGAGCACCCCGACACGGGCGGTGCCCCACCACTCGAGGGTGAAGCCGAGTACGACGAATGCCACGACAAGGCCCAACAGCCCCCCTGGGTCGAGGCGCGCCCGGGTCAGCGCCCGGCCGATGACCACCAACACGAGCAACAGTGCGACCACCCCGGACTCAGCGAAAATCCCGGCGAACGTGTTGTGCGCACGCAGACCGAGCCCCTGGTCTCCGTTGTAGTACGGCACGACACTCAGCCGCCCCAAGCCGACACCGGCCAAGGGGTTGTTCCATCCAGTGAGGATCGCGAACCGAAGCGCCTCCTCCCGACCCATCACGTTCTCGAAACTGGCCGAACTTCTGCCCACGTAGGCCGTGAACCATCTCAATCCGGCGTCCATGGCCGCATAGGTGATCAAGAGGCTGCTTCCCACGATCACGACCGAGCGCATCCCACCCCGGCGCAGGTGCGGCTGGAGCAGGACGGCGCCGGCGCCGGCGACCGCGGCGACGAGGGCCCCCCTCGAGCCGGTGGCGACGATCCCGGAGGCACACACGACACCGACCGCCCACCCCCAGTGCAGTAGTCGGTTCCGCGAGGCCGCCAGAGCCGAAGCCGCAGCTACCAGGCCGAGCGCGCACAGGGATCCCAAACCGTTGGCGTTCTCTCCGATGACAGTCTGACTGCGGTCGGCGATCAGGTCGGGAGTCGTGATCGCCAGCCACGAGGCCGCCACCCCCCACCCGGCGAGGGCCAGCCGGATGAAGTCGAACTTCACAGTGACCAGGGCCGTGACCATCGCCAGGAGCAGCGCGTAGTCGATTCCGATCACCAACTGCGTCGTCCCGATCCCCCGGGGGCTGATCACCAGCCCCGCGAAAGTGATCCACACGGCGGTGACCGCGAAGAGTGTCGCCCATCGTCGGGCAAGGCCCGAGGCGGCGGGCCAGGCCGCAACCGCCCCGACGAGAAGGAGCACGAAGCCCGCGAGGTGCCAGGTGGAGGAGGGAAGGACCAGCTCGATCGCCGGCACGAGCACCCCCACCCACACGGAGAGGGCGGGGCGGACGAGAACGAGCATCGCCGCGACCCCCCCGGCAACCAGGAGGCCGGTCGTCGCGATCAAGGGGTGGGCGCCCGCCGCGGCACCGCCGACCGCGGCTCCGGCTGCTCCGGCCGCCGCGAGCCAGAACAGGCGGACGCCCACCGGATCACCTGATGCGAACAAGCGCGCCACCCTCAAGCTGCAGAACTCTGTCGGCCGCGTCCAGAGTACCCAGCCGATGCGCCACGACGATCATGGTGACCTCTCCCCGCAGAGCGTTCAGGGTCTCGACCACCTCGGCCTCAGTGGTGGAGTCCAGAGCGGCGGTGGGCTCGTCCAAGAGCAGCACCTGAGCATTGCGGTAGAGGGCTCGGGCGATACCCAGCCGCTGCCGCTGCCCCACGGACAGGCGAGCGCCACCCTCGTGCACGCGGGTGTGCATGCCCTCCGGAAGCCCATCGATGACGTCGGCTAGCCGCGCCGAGGTGAGCGCCTCGTACGCCCGGCTCTCGTCCAGACGACTGTCTCCGAGACAGACGTTCGCGAGCACCGTGTCGTCGACGATGAACACGTCCTGCGGGACATAGGCGACCATCGACAGCCATCGGGGGTCGGCCACGCCGATGTCAGCGCCGCCGTAGCGGACGTGCCCCGCGGTGGGGGCAAGCAGCCCCAGCAGGATCCCGAGGAGGGTGGTCTTGCCGGACCCCGAGGAGCCCACGATGCCGACCGTCTCACCGTGCTGGACGATCAGGTCGAGCCCGTCCAGGACCGGCTGCTCCGCGTCGTAGGCAAAGGTCAGGTGGTCGAGTCGCAGGTCGCCCTCAGGCGGGAGGTCGCCGGCGGGGCGGTTCACCTGGTGACCTTGCGCCTCGACCTGCTCGATCTCCCGGCCCAACTGCTCTCCCAACTCGAACCCGGTGCGAATCTGGGTGACGGTTCCCAGCAGCCGGGCCAGGGCGGGAAGAATTCTCAGCGCGGCGACGACGTAGAGGGCGACGATCGGCAGGACTGTCTCCTGGGCGTCCTTGCCGAGCACCCAGAGCAACGACAACAGGATGGCGGCGTAGAGCCCCACCTCCAGAACCATGCGTGGCACTTCGCTCAGCACGATCAGGTTGCGTTGCCGGATCGTCATGTCGGAGCGGGCCTCATCCATCTCGGCCAACGCGACCTCGCGGCCGTTCGAGACCGTCAACTCCCGGATGCCGCGTAGTACGTGAGCCGCATGCGCATAGACGTGACCGATCCGCTTCGACAGGGCGTCGGACTGACGCTTCACGAACGTCCGCGAGAAGAAGAGGAAGAACCCACCCATGAGCCCGAGGTACAGGCCGATGGCGAGGGCGGCGACCGGATTGACGAAGAAGAGTGCGCCCGTCATCGCCAGGGCGGCGGTCAGATCACCGGCGAGCAGGACGATGCCCCCCAGGCCGATCGTCGTGGCCATGTTGACGTGCGAGACAGCCCGCCCGAGCAGTTCCGAGGAGCTGTTGCTGAGATGGAAGGCGTACGGCGCGAACGCGTAGGTGCGCACCAGGCGAGATCCCAGCGCCACCTCCGCCTGGGCCGCCCGGTAGCCCCACCACATGCGCATCAGGAAGCCCAGCACCGAACGCCCGATCATGATCGCCATCGCCACCAGGATCAGCGTCCCGGGCTCCATCCCCCCGACCAGCCACAACGAGGAAGTGTTCGAGCCGCCGGAATCCTCGCCGCCCGCGAGTGCGCTGAACACGGGATACAGCACCACCAGCGACGCGAAGTCCAAGCTGGAGAGACCTGCGGCGAACACCATCGCGAGCGCCACGGACCGACGTGCCTTGTCGTCGTAGAGCGCGAGAAACGCACGAGTCCTGCCCATCATGGCGAACCTGCTCCGCACTGCTCGTCCCATAGCTCGACGTACCGGTCGACACAGCTCTGCCAGGTGAAGTGACCGACCCGCGCGAGCGCTTCGACTGCCATCCTCTTCCTGAGATCGGCGTCGCCCGCCATCGTGTCGATCGCAGACGCCATCGCCCGGCTGTCGTCGGGTTCCACGAGTAGCCCGTTGCGCTCGTGCTCGACCAGCAGCGGGTTGCCCCCGACCCGGCAAGCGATCACCGGGAGGCCGTGGCTGAGCTGCTCGAGGATCGCGTTGGACAGACCTTCCGTGACGGAAGGATGGATGGCGAACTGGGCCGCCATCAGTTCACGAGGCACGTCCGCAGGTTCGTCGACGAACGTGACGACCTCCGACAGGCCGAGCGCCTGCGCTTTGAGCCTCAGAGCGACCTGTCCGTCGCCCTCCCCGCACAGCCGCACACGGACGGGCGTGCTGACGGCGGACAGAGCCTGCAGCAAGCAGTCGTGGCCCTTGTACCAGCGGTAGTTCGAGACGACCACGGCAGTCGGGATCTCGCCGGCGACATCGGCAGTTCGCGCTGGGAGGTCGACTCCGTTGGGAATGAAGGTGACCCGTGCGGGGTCGGCGCCCCACCGCTCGGCCTCCCCCCTCAGCGAGGGACTGTTGATCGTCACGACGTGGGCGTGACTGATCGCGTGACGGAACAAAGGGGCCTGCCAGCGCAGGTCGCGATCGAATACCTCGCCGCGGAAGCCCGCCACCCGACGGGCCCGAGTGAACATCTGCGTGAAAAGCATCGCGGGCCAGATCGCCCCCGCGAGCCAGGCACACACGACCGAGGGACGGAGCCTTGTGATGCGCCACGCCAGACGGGCCAACGCCTGCAGGTCCCGCAGGGTGCCCGACGAGGGCCCGTCGTGGCGCCGCATCACCTCCCAGGGAACCCCTGCAGCGTCAAGTTTCGTGGTCAGCGAACCGCCGCCGGCGAGGAAGAGCATGTGCACGTCCTCGCCGCGACTGCGCAGCTCACAGGCCAGTCGGACCATCTGCGTCTCGGCGCCACCGACCCGCGCCGAACCGATCACCAGCAGGATCCGCCGCTGACCACCCCGGCGTCCTCGTCGCCGACCCTGGTGACTCACCCGAGCACTTCCCGATGCCACAACTCGAGCATGAGGAGAGCGTAGATGTGACCGCTGCGGTCGACGCCCTCCATGTGCCCGTCCAGGATCGCGCGCACCTTGGCCATGTCGAAGTAGCCGCGACCGGCAGCAGTCGAGTCCGTGAGCGTGTCATAGACCATGTCGCGCAACGGGCCTCGCAACCAGCCACCCAGGGGAATCGCGAAGCCCTGCTTACGGCGGTGGATCAGGTCGTCGTCGATCCAGCCCTCCAGGGCACGCTTGAGCAGGTACTTGGCGGAGCCATTCTGGATCTTCCGCGAGCCCGGGATCGCTGCCGCCCACTCGAAGAAGGTGTGATCGAGGAAGGGACTGCGGGCCTCCAACGAGACGGACATCGTGGTGATGTCCACCTTGGGCAACAGGTCGCCGGGCAGGTAGGTGTAGGTGTCGATCGCCAGCAGGCGATTCACCACATCAGTGCGCTCGTGCTCGGCCCAGATCTGACTGACCAGGGCGTAACTGTCCTCCTGACGAACCCGATCGGCGAAGCGGGGATCGAAGAGCTCGAACTTCTCCTCCGGTCTGAAGTAGGACAGGAAACGGGCGTACCGGTGGGCGGGATCGGACTCGCCCAGCAGGGTGGTGCCCGTCGAGAGCCGTCGCAACGTGACGCTGCGAGCGCCGTAGGGACGCAGACGCTGGCCCGCCCTGAGCATGGCGCTTGCCATGGGGCGTGGCAGCCGGCGGCCCGACCCGGTCAGGAAGCGCTGGTAGCGGGCGTAACCACCCAACGCCTCGTCACCGCCGTCTCCGTTCAGGGCCACCACCACGTGCTTGGCGGCCATGTCGGCGAGGTACCAGCTGGGGATGGCCGAGGAGTCCGCGTAGGGCTCGTCGAACGACGCCGCCAGGCGAGGGATCACGTCGAGCGCATCGGGCTTCACCACGAGCTCGTGATGGTCGGTGCCGTAGTGCTGGGCCACCCGTCGCGCGTAGGGCAGTTCGTTGTGGCTCTCCTCGTCGAACCCGATCGAGAACGTCTTGATGCGCTCGACCCCGACCTGGCTCATCGCAGCGACGACGGCCGAGGAATCAAGGCCACCGGACAGGAAGGCGCCCAGCGGCCGTTCACTGATCATGCGCAGACGAACGCTCTCGCGGAGGTTCTCGCGGAGCTCCTCGACGAGCTCGTCGTCGGTCCGCTCATCCCTGACCCCGCTCGGCGCGTAGTCGAGCGACCAGTACCGCCGGATCTCCGCCTCATCGCCCCGGAGCACGAGCAGGTGGCCGGGAGGCAGCTTCTTGACTCCCTGAACCGCGGACCAAGGAGCGGGAACGTACTGGAAGGTCAGATAGTGGCTGATCGCCACCGGATCCGCGACGCGCGGGAGGTCGAGGTCGGCGAGGATCGCCTTGAGCTCTGAGCCGTAGCTCAGCCGTTCCCCACGGTGCCAGTAGTAGAGCGGCTTCTTGCCCAGTCGGTCCCGGACCAGGGTGAGCTGCTGGGTACGCCGATCCCAGATCGCGATCGCGAACATGCCCCGGAGATGCTGGACGAAGTCGAGTCCGAACTCCTCGTAGAGGTGCGGAATGCACTCTGTGTCCGACTCGCTCGCGAGCCGGTGCCCGCGCTCACGCAGCAGCCTCTGGAGCTCACGGACGTTGTAGATCTCGCCGTTCAGCATGCAGATGACGTCGCCGGACTCGCTCGTGGCCGGCTGGTGCCCGTGAGCGACGTCCTGGATCGAGAGCCGCCGCATGGCCATGGCAACACGCTCGTCCTCGTACACCCCGTCCTCGTCGGGGCCCCGGTGAACGATCCTGGCGTTCATGGACCTCAGCAGGTCGGCCCGCCCTGGGGTCGGTCTGTCGACCACCCCGACTATTCCGCACATGCTCGACTCGCTCCGTATAGACGTAGGTACCGTTCGACGACTTCTTCGGGGCCGGAGCGGCTTGCCATTCGTTGCTGTGCCGCTGCCCCGAGGCGTGCTCTCTCGTCCGGATCGGACATCAGCGCCCGTAGAGCGCCGGCCAGCGCTCCGGCGTCGACCCGTTCCACGAGCACTCCGGCATCCCCTACAAGCTCTCGCATGCCCCCGACCTGGAACGCCAGCACCGGAAGTCCAGCAGCCATGGCCTCGGCCACGGCGTTGCTCGAGCCCTCGCTCAACGACGGTTGCACGTAGATGTCGGCGCCGCTCAACCACCCTCGTGGGTCCGGCACGGCACCTGTCAGGCGCAGGTCCACCCCAGCCGCCGAGGATCTGGTCGCGAGGGCCGACCGTTCGGGCCCCTCTCCCACCAGGACGACCTCGACATTGGCCCTCAACTCTGAATCGCCGGCCACGGCCTGGACCAGGAGGTCATGACCCTTCACCGCCTTCAGTGCCCCGACGCTGACCACCCGGATCTTCTCACCGGGCGGCACTACGGGAGGCACCTGCTCGAACCGCCATCGCTCCAGGATGTTCGGGATCACCACGTGCTTCTCGGGCGCCCCGCCGGCGAACCCCCGCCAGAAGTGCGCCACGTCCTCCGAGTTCGAGACCACATGGTCGGCTTGCCGGACGACGAGCCTCTCGACCAGCCGCATGACATGGCGCCATCGGCCCTGCACGTGAACCCCGAGGTTCCGACGCCACGTGACCCGGCGCAGCCCCGGAAGCCCCAGTGACGCGATCGCCATGAGTGTGTAACCCCGCGCCATCGCGGAGTGGGCAACCGAATAGCCGCCTCGACGCAGGTGCTGACGCAGCCGATAGGTCATCTCCACATAGGCCAGCACCGCCCGCGCTCCCCGGGGCCGTCCGTGGGCGAGCACGATGGTGTCGTCCGGGAGCCCGCTGGCGCCCGCGGCAGCATCGAGGAGGAAGACGTCGACGTGTACGCCGGCGAGGCCCAGTTCCCGGATCAGGGCACGCGCCTGGAGCTCCGTACCACCGCCTGCGTTCTGCCCGAGGACGAACGCGACCCGCATGCGACCGGACTCAGAGCGTTTCACGGCGGCCGCCCAGCCGGCGCCGGGTGTCCAGGACGTACGCCGGGGAGTTCGCCACCAGCTCGTAGTCGAAGTCGTCGTGGTCGGTCAGGATGATGATCGCGTCGGCACTGTCCACGGCCTCCGCGGTGAGCTCGACCAGCTCTACGCCGTCGACCCGCAGCTGACGGACATACGGGTCTGCCGCCTTCAGCACACAACCCTGGCCCACGAGCAGTTCGGCGACCCGCAGCGCCGGCGACTCGCGGTCGTCGCCGGTGTTCTTCTTGTAGGACATGCCCACGAGAAGCACCGTGCTGCCGTTGAGCGCCTGCTTGCGCTGGTTGAGACCGGCGATCAGTCGCTGGACGACGTAGTCGGGCATGTGCTCGTTCACGTCGTTGGCCAGCTCGACGAAGCGGAAGCTGTGTCCCAGGGTCCGGCGTACCTGCCAGGAGAGGTAGGACGGGTCCACCGGGAGGCAGTGGCCTCCCACGCCCGGCCCCGGGGTGAACTTCATGAACCCGAACGGCTTGGTCGCAGCCGCGTCGATGGCCTCCCACACGTCGATGCCCAGGTCACGGGCGAAGACGGCGAGCTCGTTCACGAGGGCGATGTTGACGTGTCGGAAGGTGTTCTCCAGGAGCTTGGTGAGCTCGGCCTCCTTGGGGGTCGAGACCGGGACCACCGTGTCCACGAGGCGCCCGTAGAGGTTGCAGATCACCTCCGAGGAAGCGTCGTCGATGCCGGCCACGACCTTGGGGGTGTTGACGAAGCCGTACTGGGTGTTGCCCGGGTCGATGCGTTCGGGCGAGTAACCCACGAAGAAGTCGACGCCTGCCTTCAGGCCGCTGCCCTGTTCCAGGATCGGCACCATCAGTGACTCGGTGGTACCGGGGTACGTCGTGGACTCCAGGACGACGGTGCATCCCTTGGTCAGGTGCACGGAGAGATCGTGCGCCGCGGACTCGATGAACGAGAGGTCGGGCAAGGTCTCCCGCAGCGGCGTGGGAACCGTGATGATCGCGAAGTCGAAGCCGGCGGACGTGGCCGGGTTGGCCGTC
>NZ_JBFIKK010000132.1:0-8562 GCF_041600255.1 Nocardioides sp.
ACCGCGGAGCGCCTGCTGGCCGACCTGGGCGCAGCCCTCCTCGTCCTGGCCGAGCCCGGGCCGGGCACCACCGAGGCCCTCGGCATCGACGCGGAGTCGGTCCGGGTCCGGGTCCGGGAGCCGCGGGAGTCCGCCTGCGACGACCCGACGTACGCCGGGCTGGCCGTCGAGGTCGATCGCGCCCAGGCCTACGCGGGGGACGGATGCTGGGGGGACCGGCGCGGATCGCTGCTGGTCGAGCCGACCCCGGGCATCGTCCTGTGGGGCGCCGCCGACGCGATGAGCAACGACCAGGTGCTGCGGGCGGACAACGCGGCGGTGTCCCTGCGACTGCTCGGTCAGCGCGACCGTCTGGTCTGGTACGTCCCGTCGTACACGGACCTCGTCGCCGACGACGGGGTGAGCCTGCAGACCCTCCTCCCCCGCTGGCTGCGACCGGCGCTGTGGCTCGGCCTGTTCGCCGCCGTCGCGCTGATCGCCTGGCGGTTCCGACGGCTGGGTCCACTGAGCACCGAGCCCCTGCCGGTGGTCGTGAAGGCGATCGAGACCACGCGCAGCCGGGGGCGGCTCTACCGCCGGGCGGGCGATCGGGCGCACGCCGCAGGCACCCTGCGGCGTGCGGCCCGCCGACGCCTGAGCGACCACCTGAGAAGCGGCACCCGCGACCTGGACCCGGCCGACCTGGTCCGCCAGGTCGCCGACCTGGTGGGCCGACCGGTCCCCGAGATCGCTGCCCTGCTGGGACCGGACGCGCCGGCGCCGGAGACCGACCACGACCTGATCCACCTGGCCACCGAGCTGGCCGAACTCGACCGAGAGGTACGCCGTCCATGAGCGAGAGCATCCCCACCCCCGCCACGCCGCCGGAGCTGGACCCCGACCCGGCCGTGCGGCACGACGCCGCCGACCAGGAGGCGCGTGAGCGACTGGCCGCCGTCCGGGACGAGGTGGCGAAGGTCGTCGTCGGCCAGGACGCCGCCGTCTCCGGGCTGCTGGTCGCACTGCTGTGCGGCGGGCACGTCCTGATGGAGGGCGTCCCGGGCGTTGCGAAGACCCTGCTCGTGCGCACCCTGGCGGCCGCGCTGGACGTCGACACCCGACGGGTGCAGTTCACCCCCGACCTGATGCCCGGCGACATCACCGGGTCGATGGTGATCGATCCCCACCAGGGCGAGCTCACCTTCCGCGAGGGCCCGCTCTTCACGAACCTGCTGCTCGCCGACGAGATCAACCGGACGCCTCCGAAGACGCAGTCCGCCCTGCTCGAGGCGATGGAGGAGGGCCAGGTCAGCGTGGACGGGGTCTCCCGGCCCCTGCCCCAGCCCTTCCTGGTGGCCGCCACCCAGAACCCCGTCGAGTACGAGGGCACCTACCCGCTGCCGGAGGCCCAGCTCGACCGCTTCCTGCTCAAGGTGGTGCTGCCGGTGCCGGGTCGCGACGACGAGCTGGAGATCCTGCGGCGGCACGCCGCAGGTTTCGACCCCCGCCACGTCGTCGGTGCCGGCGTACGCCCGGTCGCCGGTCCGGCCGACGTCGCCGCCGGCCGCAGCGCCGTGCGGCGGGTCCAGGTCTCCGCCGAGGTCGGCGGCTACATCGTCGACATCGCCCGGGCCACCCGACAGTCCCCCTCGCTCAGCCTGGGGGTGAGCCCCCGCGGAGCGACCGCGCTGATGCACGCCTCGCGAGCGTGGGCCTGGCTGAACGGGCGCGACTTCGTCACGCCGGACGACGTGAAGGCACTCGCCCACGCGACCCTCGTGCACCGGCTGGGGCTGCGACCCGAGGCCGAACTGGAGGGCGTCGACGTGGCCCGGGTGCTCTCGAGCGCACTGGGATCGGTGCCGGTGCCGCGCTGATGGTGACCACCGGTCGAGTGCCCCTGCTGCTGCTCCTGGGCGTGGTGCCCGTGGTGCTGCGTCCCACGCTGGGGACGATGTGGCTGTGGGTCCTCGTGGTCGGGCTCCTCGTGGTGGCCGACTGGGCGCTCGCGCCCTCGCCCGGCCACCTGGGCCTCACCAGGCTGCCCACGCCGCCGGTGCGCACCGGGCAGGCAGGCGAGAGCGTGCTGCTGGTCGAGAACCGCTCCCGGCGCCGGGTTCACGCCCTCGTCCGGGACGCCTGGCAGCCCTCCGCCGGCGCAGGCCGCGATCGCCACCGACTGCGGCTGCGGGGTCGAGAGAGCCTGCGGGTCGCGACCGTCCTGCTGCCTCGCCGCCGGGGCGACCTGCACACCCACACCCTCACCGTCCGCACCGCGGGCCCGCTCGGCCTGGCTGCGCGCCAACGGACCCGGGATCTCCCCGGCACCGTCCGGTCCCTGCCCCCCTTCGACTCGCGCAAGCACCTGCCCAGCCGGCTGGCTCGCCTGCGCGACCTGGACGGTCGGGCCGCGGTCCGAGTGCGGGGTCAGGGCACCGAGTTCGACTCGCTGCGCGAGTACGTTCGCGGCGACGATGTCCGCTCGATCGACTGGCGAGCCAGCGCCCGCAACCGCACGGTCGTCGTCCGTACCTGGCAGCCCGAGCGCGACCGCCGGCTGGTCCTGGTGCTGGACACCTCCCGCACCTCGGCCGGGCGGGTCGGCGACGTTCCCCGGCTGGACTCCGCGATGGACGCAGCGCTGTTGCTCGCCGCCCTCGCGGCACGCGCCGGGGACCGGGTCGACTTCATCGCCGGGGACCGACGGGTGCGCAGCCAGGTCCGAGCGGCCGGCACCCGGGGTGTCACCGCCACCCTGCAGGAGGCGATGGCGGACCTCGAGCCGGTGATCGCCGAGGCCAACTGGTCGGCGCTCGCCGGAGCGGTCACCGCGTTGGGCCGCCAGCGCGCCCTGGTCGTGCTGCTCACGCCCCTGGAACCCTCGGCCGTCGAGGAGGGACTGCTGCCGGTCCTGCCGGTGCTGACCGCGCACCACCGCGTGGTCGTGGCCTCGGTCAAGGACCCCGCGCTGGAAGAGCTGGCGGCGCGGCGCACCGACCTCGACGCGGTGTACGACGCCGCTGCGGCCGAGCAGGTGCTGCTGCGACGTCGGCACAGCGCCGAGCTGCTCGGCGCGCTCGGCGTCCACGTCCTCGATGTCGACGCCGAGTCGCTGCCGCCCACGCTCGCCGACCACTACCTGTCGCTCAAGGCCCGCGGGCTCCTCTGAGCGCAGCCGCCCGGGTCAGACTCGTTCGGCCTCGCGCAGCCGGGCACACAGCACCTTGAGCAGCCCCAGCGCGACGTCGGGCTCGTCGGCGAGCAGGTTCTGGAAGACCGCGTGGGGAACAGCGAGGGTCTTGAGTCGCCCCTCGGCGACGACGGTGGCCGAGCGCCGTTTGCCGTCGATCAGGCTGAGCTCGCCGAAGTGGTCGCCCGGCCCGAGTCGTCGTACCTCCGTGCCGTGCACCGTCACGCGGGCCTCCCCGTCGAGGACGAGGTGCAGGGCGAGCGCGCCCTGGCCCTCGACCGCGATCTCATGCCCGGGCCCGTGCTCGACCTGCTTGCAGCCGGAGAGCAACTTGGTCACCTGACGGCGGGAGAGCCCGGACAGCAGCGGGATCGCTGTCAGCTGGTCGTGGAGGTCGTCCTGGTGATGCTTCATGGGGTGCCTTTCGTCCGAGCGTGCTGGCCCGTGCAGCTCCCCGACCCCAGAGTGGCCAGCCCGCCGATCGCCGTCAACCCCGGCTGGCGACCCGGTCCTCCAGCAGTGCCTCGTCGATGTCGCCGGTCTCCCCGCGCCGTACCGCGGCGCGGCCCAGCACGAAGACGTAGGCGAAGAAGACGGCCTCGGCGACGATCCCGATCCCGACCCGCGCCCAGGTGGGCAGAGCCGAGGGCGTCACGAACGCCTCGATCACCCCGCTGACGAAGAGCACCCCGACCAGGCCGAGCGCGACCGTGCCGGCCGTCCGGCCCTCGTGCGCCAGGGACTGGCTGCGCGAGAGGTCCCCCGGATCGATCCAGGACCAGAAGAGCCGCAGGCCGACCCCGCCCGCCACGAAGACCGCGGTCAGCTCCAGCAGACCGTGCGGCAGGATCAGGCCGAAGAAGTGACCCCCGTGGTCGTGGTTGATCATGATCGCCCCGATGACCGCCAGATTGGCGATGTTGTTGAAGAGCAGCCACACCACCGGAAAACCCAGCACCCCCAGGGCCAGGCAGAGCGCTGCGACCCAGGCGTTGTTGATCCACACCTGGGCGGCGAAGTGCCCGGCGGCGTACTCGCTGTAGTAGTTCTCGAAGTCCTCGTTCACGAGCTGGTCGACCTCGGCTGCCGAGAGCATGCTCTGCTCGACCATCGGGTTCGCCAGCAGCCACAGCATCATCACCGCCGTGACCGCGACGTTGGCCACCACAGTGCCGATCCACCACCAGCGCAGCCGGTAGAGGGCGGCCGGGAAGCGATCGGTCAGGAACCGGGCGACGCCGCGCCAGGTCCCGATCCGGGTGCCCACCGCCCGGTTGCGGGCGCGGGCGAGCAGGGACGAGAGGTGGGCGATCAGGGACGCGTCCGGGGCAGCGGAGCGGACCACCGAGAGGTGGGTGGCGACCTGCTGGTAGCGCTCCACGAACTCGTCGGCCTCGTCACCGCTCAGCCTGCGGCGGCGGGTCAGCTCCTCGAGCCGCTGCCACTCGCGGGCATGGGCGAGGACATAGGCGTCGAGATCCACGGGCCAACCCTATGCTGGCCCCGATGTCACACGCGGAGTTCGCCACCCTCACCAGCGACGACCTCGTCACCGGCGAGGCCGTCGCCCTCGACCTGCCGGCGGCCGGGCTGGCCTCCCGGATCGCCTCCGGACTGATCGACGTCGTCGTCACCCTGACGGCCCTGGTCGGGGTCTTCCTGCTGCTGACCGTCGCCGCGCTGGACACCGACGACGCCCTGCTGTGGGTGGCGTTCATCGGCTCGCTGATCGTGGTGTTCCTGGTCTTCCCGACCACCGTCGAGACGGTGACCCGGGGCAGGTCGCTGGGCAAGTACGCACTCGGGTTGCGCACCGTCCGGGTCGATGCCGGCCCGATCTCCTTCCAGCACGCGTTCGTCCGCTCGTTGGTCGGGGTCGTGGAGATCTACGCCTTCTCCGGCGCGCCGGCGTTCTTCTCCGCCCTGCTGAGCTCGCGCGGCCAACGGCTCGGGGACCACGCCGCCGGCACCTACGTCGTCCGGGAACGGGTCGCCCTCCGGCTGGCGCAGCCGCCCCGGATGCCACCGCCGCTGGCAGGCTGGGCCGCCACGGCCGACATCGCCTCGCTGCCCACTCCCCTGGCCCTCGGCGTGCGTCAGTACCTCGGGCGGCTGCCGCAGCTCGACGCCGCCTCCCGGACCGTGCTGGGTGCGCGGCTGGCCGGCCAGGTCCAGGCGTACGTCGCCCCGCCTCCGCCGCCGGGCACCCCACCGGAGGCGTTCCTCGCGGCCGTGATCGCGGCACGACGCGAACGGGACTCCGCCCGGCTGCAGCGCGAGGACGAGCTCCGCCGCCGCCTGACCGGACGCCGGTAGCGGTCAGATCCGGCGGTAGGCCAGGTCCGTGCTCGCTCGGCCTGCGTTGGCGCCCTTGCGCTCGAACTTCGTCACCGGCCGGTCGGGCCAGCGCGCGACGACCCCGCCGCTGAGCGCGGGCTCGGCGTCGAGGACCTCGATCATCTGCTCGGCGTACTCGGCCCAGTCGGTGGCCAGCCGCCAGACCCCGCCGGGCGCCAGCCGCGAGGCGGCCAGGGCCGCGAACTCGGGAGTGACCAGCCGGCGCTTGTGGTGCTTCTTCTTGTGCCACGGGTCGGGGAAGAACGTCCACAGTTCGGCCAGCGAACCGGGCGCGATCACGTGCTCCAGCGACCACACCGCGTCCACGGTGGAGAACCGCACGTTGGTCGCTGCGGTGTCGGCCACCCGAGCGAGACCCTCGGCCACGCCGGGGAGCCAGACCTCGAAGGCCAGGACGTCGTAGGCCGGCCGGGCGGCGGCCAACGCCGCAGTCGCCTCGCCCACCCCGGAGCCGATCTCCACGATCAGCGGGGCCTCCCGGCCGAAGACCTCGGCCAGGGAGAAGTCGGGCGCGTCGAACGCGTCGTCCGGCAGCACCCACGCCTCGTGGTGCGCATCCCAGGCAGCCTGCTGGCTGGCCGAGAAGCGACTGCCGCGCCGGGTGTAGGTGAGCACCTCGCGCAGACGTCGACCGTCCTCGGTCAGCTTGTGGTGCGGGCGCGGGGGCCGGCTGTCGTTCATGGGTGGGGCTCTTTCCGATCGATCGGGCATGCAGAACGGCCCCGGACCGAAGTCCGGGGCCGCCTGGGGTGAATCAGTTGATCAACGCGATCACTTGGTGATCTTCGTGACCCGACCGGCGCCGACGGTGCGGCCACCCTCACGGATCGCGAAGCGAAGACCCTCGTCCATGGCGATGGGCTGGATGAGCTCGACCGACATCTCGGTGTTGTCACCCGGCATGACCATCTCGGTGCCCTCGGGGAGGGTCACGACGCCAGTCACGTCCGTGGTGCGGAAGTAGAACTGGGGACGGTAGTTGTTGAAGAACGGCGTGTGACGGCCACCCTCCTCCTTCGAGAGGATGTAGACCGAGGCCTCGAAGTTGGTGTGCGGGGTGGTCGTGCCCGGCTTGATGACAACCATGCCGCGCTCGATGTCCTCGCGCTTGGTGCCACGAAGCAGCAGACCGACGTTCTCACCGGCCTGGCCCTCGTCGAGCAGCTTGCGGAACATCTCGACACCGGTGACGGTCGACTTCTGGGCCTTGTCGCGGATGCCGATGATCTCGACCTCCTCGTTGACCTTGACGATGCCGCGCTCGATGCGACCGGTGATGACCGTGCCGCGACCGGTGATCGTGAAGACGTCCTCGACCGGCATGAGGAACGGCTTGTCCGTCTCACGGGCCGGGGTCGGGATGGCCTCGTCGACCGCGAGCATGAGCTCGTGGATCGAGTCGCCCCACTTCTCGTCGCCCTGGAGCGCCGGGAAGGCAGCAACGCGCACGACGGGGATGTTGTCGCCGTCGAACTCGTACTCGGAGAGGAGCTCGCGCACCTCCATCTCGACGAGCTCGATGAGCTCCTCGTCGTCGACCATGTCGCACTTGTTGAGCGCCACGACCAGGGCGGGAACGCCGACCTGGCGGGCGAGCAGCACGTGCTCGCGGGTCTGCGGCATCGGACCGTCGGTGGCGGCAACCACGAGGATCGCGCCGTCCATCTGGGCCGCACCGGTGATCATGTTCTTGATGTAGTCAGCGTGACCGGGGCAGTCGACGTGGGCGTAGTGACGCGCCTCGGTCTGGTACTCGACGTGGGCGATCGAGATCGTGATGCCGCGCTGACGCTCCTCGGGAGCCTTGTCGATCTCGTCGAACGCCGAAGCGGCGTTGAGAGTCGGGTACTTGTCGTGCAGCACCTTCGTGATTGCTGCGGTCAACGTCGTCTTCCCGTGGTCGATGTGACCAATGGTTCCGATGTTGACGTGCGGCTTGGTCCGCTCGAACTTCGCCTTAGCCACTGGGGCTCCTCCTGGTGTGTTGTTACTTGACTCGTACTTGCAAAGGGATTCTGCCGAAAGGGTCGTGCCGAACAGGCGGGTGCCTACTCGCCGCGAACCTTCTTGATGATCTCGTCGGCGATGTTCGAAGGAACCTCGGCGTACGAGTCGAACTCCATCGAGTACGAAGCCTGGCCTGAGGTCTTGGACCGCAGGTCGCCAACGTACCCGAACATCTCTGACAACGGCACGAGGGCGTTGATGACCATGTCACCGTGACGCTCCTCCTGTGCCTGGATCTGGCCGCGACGGCTGTTGATGTCGCCGATGACCGTACCGAGGAAGCTCTCCGGCGTGGTCACCTCCACCGCGAACATCGGCTCGAGCAGCACGGGCTTCGCCATCCGGGCGGCCTCCTTGAAGGCCTGGTTACCGGCGATCTTGAAGGCGAGCTCGGAGGAGTCGACGTCGTGGTAGGCGCCGTCCTCGAGGGAGAACTTGACGTCCACCATCGGGTAGCCGGCGAGAACACCGAACTCCATGGCGTCCTGGCCGCCCTGGTCGACCGACGGGATGTACTCGCGCGGGACGCGACCACCCGAGACGTTGTTCTCGAAGACGTAGCCGCCGCCGGTGCCGGTCTCGGGGTCGATGTTCGGCCCGAGCGAGATGACGACCTTGGCGAACTGGCCCGAACCACCGGTCTGCTTCTTGTGCGTGTAGCTGTGGTTCTTGACCTCCTTGCGGACGGTCTCGCGGTAGGCGACCTGCGGCTTGCCGACGGTGGCCTCGACGCGGAACTCACGCTTCATGCGGTCGACGAGGATCTCCAGGTGGAGCTCGCCCATCCCGGCGATGATCGTCTGGCCGGTCTCCTCGTCGGACTTGACCGTGAAGGTCGGGTCCTCGTCGGAGAGGCGCTGGATCGCCATGCCGAGCTTCTCCTGGTCGCTCTTCGTCTTCGGCTCGATCGCGACCTCGATCACCGGGGCCGGGAACGTCATCGACTCGAGGATGACCTGGTTCTGCGGGTCGCAGAGCGTGTGACCGGTCTTGGTGTCCTTCAGACCCATCACCGCCACGATCTGGCC
>NZ_JBFIKK010000133.1:0-8427 GCF_041600255.1 Nocardioides sp.
CGTCATCGACCTCGGGCTCGTCACCGAGCGCCAGCCCGACGCCCACGGGTGGGCAGCAGCCGCCGGACGGTGCCCTCGACGTCTCCGACCTGCCCACCGGAGCTCCACCCCGACTGACCTACGTCCACGAGGACACCGTCCACTTCGCCGGCGGCGAGACCACCGAGGTACGCACCCGCTTCGCACCTCGCGAGCTCGTCGAGCTGGCCGACGGCGCCCGGGTCTGGCTGACGATCGACGACCGGAGCAGGTCCTGGGTCGAGATCCAGGACGCCGACGGTGGCTTCCACGACCCGGTGCGCAGCAGGCTCGGTCTCAGCGTCAACCGCCCCCACAGCATCGTGGCCTGGCTGACCCCGACCGGCCAGGTGATGATCTGGGAGGGGTGGGCGAGCGAGCCCCGACCGTTGGGTGACCCGATCCCCGGCAACGACCTGCGACTGGGACCGGTGACCGGCGCCGACGGCGCTGCGCCGGGTCAAGCAGGCCCGGACTGCGAGGCCTCGACCTGCACCGTGGTCGTGACGGTCGCGGACCGGGCCTGGCAGCCCTGGGAGGCCCGGGAGACCGGGTCGCAGCCGCTGCGCGACGGCGGCTACCTCGACATCAAGGACGTCAGCTCGACCAGCCTGGCGATCGGATGGACCGAGATCAGGGACTTCGGCACGTGCTCGACGCTGATGGGGGGAGGCGAGTTCCAGGGCTTCACCACGTGCCGACACACGCTGCGCTCGTTCTCACCCGACGGCCGTCTGATCCTCGGGACGCCGGCCTACCCGGACGGTGCCGGGGCGAACCAGGTGGCGATGTACGACCTGGGCAGCGAGCAGCTCTTCTCCCGGGGCGCGACGAAGCGGGCACACCCCACGTTCCACGCCACCACCTGGGAGGACGACACCCACCTGTTGGTGCCGATCCACCAGGACGGCGAGTGGTCGCTGGTCCGGATCGCCTCGGACGGGACGATGGAGTACGCCGTGGCGCCGCGTCGCGAAGCCGACGTCCTCACGAACCCGTACGTCCTGCCCACCGGCGGCGGGCTCCCGCGAGGCTGACCGGGTCGGACGCAGTCGGCCGACCCGCTCGCCCGGAGACGACGAAAGGCCCGGTCCGAGGACCGGGCCTTTCGTGTCTGTACCCCCGACCGGATTCGAACCGGCGCTACCGCCGTGAGAGGGCGGCGTGCTAGGCCGCTACACAACGGGGGCCTTGCTGCCTGGGAGCTCCGGAGAGCCCCTTTACAACTCGCGAAACTCTAGCCGAGGCGGGAGTGACGCACAAAATCGCGGCCTCAACCGCGATCTCGCTGGGATACTAGGACTCGAACCTAGAATAACTGGACCAGAACCAGTCGTGTTGCCAATTACACCATATCCCACTGGTGATTCAGCTCCTCAGGAGCCGTTGGAAACCTTACACGCGAGAGTCCGGGCCGACCAAAACGGCCCTCTGCGTGACCGTGCCCAGGCCCTGCCGACGGGCCGCCCAGAGCACCAGCGAGAGGAAGACCAGCGACTGCGTCAGGGTCACCGGGATCATCCACCAGGTGCCCCCCGTGGCGTTCAGCGTCTCGCCCATGTCGCCGTACGCCAGAGCCAGACCGAAGGCGAGCAGGTTGTTCAGCACGTGCATCGCGATCCCGGCCTCCAGGCCTCCGGTGAGGATCACCAGCAGGCCCGCCACCACACCGAACGCGAACCGGTCGATGAACACCGGGGCGCTCTGGGCGCCGTGCGAGAGCGCGAAGAGCGATGCCGGGACGGTGACGGCCACCACCATGCCCCAGCGGCCGCTGAGCAGCCCGCCGAAGACCTGGGTGATGTAGCCCCGGAAGGCGTACTCCTCCCCCGCTGCCTGGAGCGGGGTGAGCAGCACGACGACCACGACGAAGTGGAGCATGGTCGTCGTGACGTCGTTGAGCGGGCCGGCGAGCTCTTCGCCGCCCCCGGCCTCGGGCACCAGCGAGGAGACCGCCACGGTGGCCAGGAGGGCGATGATCGCGAGCCCGAAGCAGGTCCCCATCCACCTCCACCGCAGTCGTCCGGCGACCGAGGCGAGCAGACCGATCGGCAGCTTGTGCAGGCCACGTTGCAGCGCCCAGGTCACCGGGATCGCGGTGGCCAGCACCAGGAAGAGGTACGCCAGCCCGACCGGGTTCGGATCCTCGAGGTCGAGTGAGCGCTCCATCCCCTCGATCACCGACTCGCCGGCCAGCGCGTAGCCGAGCCCGACCGGGATCTGCCACAGCAGCGGCGCGACGATGACCATGGCGACGACCAGCAGGACGGTGCCGATCAGCGACCGGACCCACGGATTGGCCACGGGCGAGGCGCGGTGGATCTGGTGGTAGGCGAGATCCACCGCCGGCCTGCCCTGCGAGTCGTGCGGCTCCTGCGGGTCGTACGGCGCCTGCGGGTCGAGGGTGCTCATCTCAGGCCAGCGCCCGCTTGAGGCGGGCCAGGCCGCGCTCGCGGCCGAGCAGCTCCAGGGACTCGAAGAGCGGTGGCGAGATCCGCCGCCCCGTCACCGCCACCCGGACCGGGCCGAACGCGTTGCG
Source organism: Nocardioides sp. (assembly GCF_041600255.1). Lineage (GTDB taxonomy): Bacteria > Actinomycetota > Actinomycetes > Propionibacteriales > Nocardioidaceae > Nocardioides. The sequence continues at coordinate 2,558 of NZ_JBFIKK010000133.1, forward strand.
GGGCTTGAGCTCCATCTCGTCGATCAGCGTGGTCTGCAGCGCCGCCTGGATCTCTGCGGTGGACCAGGTGGTCAGGGAGGCGAGCGCGTCGTGGGAGGCACGCACGATGGCGAGACCGTCCTCGTTGAGCAGTTTCTCCGCGTCGGCAGCGTCGAGGGTGAAGTCGGCCTCGTCGACGAAGAGGAAGCCGAGCATCTCCACGGCCTCGGTCAGCTTGTTGATCCGTTCGGCCACCAGCGGCATCGCCAGCTCGAGCAGCTGCGCGTCCGCGTCGCTGACCGGGTCCGAGACCACGCCCGCCTGCTTGAGGAACGGCAGCGCCCGGTGGGTGATCTCCTCGACCGAGAGCAGCCGCATGTGCGCCGCGTTGATCGCGTCCGCCTTCTTGAGGTCGAAGCGGGCCGGGTTGGGGTTGACGTCCTTGATGTCGAACGCCTGCACCATCTCCTCGAGGGTGAAGATGTCGCGGTCGCCCGAGATCGCCCAGCCCAGCAGCGCCAGGTAGTTGAGCAGGCCCTCGGGCAGGAAGCCGGCGTCGCGGTAGCCCAGCGCGTTGGCCTCGGGGTCGCGCTTGGAGAGCTTCTTGTTGCCCTGGCCCATCACGTAGGGCAGGTGGCCGAAGCGCGGAACGCCCGAGCCGATGCCGACCTGCTGGAGCGCGGCGTACAACGGGATCTGGCGCGGCGTGCTGGAGAGCAGGTCCTCTCCGCGCAGGACGTGGGTGATCTCCATCAGCGCGTCGTCGACCGGGTTGACCAGCGGGTAGAGCGGGTCGCCGTTCGCCCGGGCCAGCGCGTAGTCGGGCACGTTGTCGGAGTGGAAGGTGATCGTCCCGCGCACGAGGTCGTCGAAGGCGATCTCGCCGTCGGGCATCCGGAACCGGGTGACCGCGGCGCGGCCCTCGCCCTCGAAGGCGGCGACCTGGTCGGCGGAGAGGTCGCGGCAGAACCGGTCGTAGCCCTGGAGCTTGGAGCCGGACGCCTTGCGGCGCGCGTCGACCTCGTCGTTGGTGCAGAAGCACCGGTAGGTGAAACCGGCCTCGGTCAGCCGGGCCAGGGCGTCGCGGTAGAGGTCCCCGCGCTCGGACTGGCGGTACGGCGCGAAGGGACCGCCGACCTCCGGGCCCTCGTCCCAGTCCAGGCCGACCCAGCGCATCAGGTCCAACAGCGCCTGGTAGGACTCGGGGGTGTTGCGGGCGGCGTCGGTGTCCTCGATCCGGAAGACGAACGTGCCGCCGTGGTGCCGGGCGAAGGCCCAGTTGTAGAGCGCGGTGCGGACCAGGCCGACGTGCGGGCTGCCGGTCGGGGACGGCGCCATCCGGACGCGGACGGGCTGGGCGTTCATCGCTGGGCCACCTTGTTCGTGAGCGTGCCGAGGCCGGGGATCGAGATCTCGACCTCGTCGCCGACCTGCATGGGACCGACACCCTCGGGGGTGCCGGTGAGGATCACGTCGCCCGGCAGCAGCGTCATCACGCTGGAGACGTGCGCGATCAACGTCGGGATGTCGAAGATCAGGTCGCGGGTGTTGCCGTCCTGGACCAGGTCGCCGTTGAGGTGGGTCTGGACGGACACCCCGTCGGCGAAGGTCTGCGGGTCGAGGTCGGTCTCGATCCACGGCCCGAGCGGGCAGAAGGAGTCGAAGCCCTTCGCCCGGGTGAACTGGACGTCGCCCTTCTGCAGGTCGCGCGCGGTCACGTCGTTGGCGATCGTGTAGCCGTGGATCACGTCGGTGGCCTGCTCGACGGGCACGTCGCGACAGAGCCGGCCGATCACGACGGCGAGCTCGCCCTCGTAGTGCAGGTCCTGGGTCTGGCGCGGGTAGTAGATCGGGTCGCCGGGTCCGACGACGCTGGTGTTCGGCTTGAGGAACATCAGCGGCTCGGCCGGGACGTCGTTGCCGAGCTCGGCCGCGTGGGCGGCGTAGTTGCGGCCGATGCCGATCACCTTGCTGCGCGGCAGCACCGGCGCGAGCAGGCGGACGTCGGCGAGCTTGTACTCCTGGGCGAGCGGTTTGACGCCGACGTACAGCGGGTCGCCGGTCAGGGCGACGATCACGCTCTCCTCGTCGGGCTGGCCGAACTGGTCGACGTCGCCCGTCAGGACGCCGTACAGGGGGTCTTCTCCGGTGGTGAATCTGACGATGCGCACGGGCTTGAGCCTAACGAGGAGACCCAGCCACCCGACCAACGGCCGTACGCAGCGCTGCCAGGGTGCGTTCCACGTCGTCCGCGGTGGTCGACCAGTTGCTGACCGAGATCCGCAGGACCGCCTGATCGCGCCACACCGATCCGCTGGTCCAGGCCGTGCCGTCCTCGAGCATCAGGCGGACGACCTCGCGGGTGCGCTCGTCGTCGCCGAAGCTGGCGCAGACCTGGGTGAAGCCGACGTCGTTGAGCACCGTCGCTCCCTCGATCTCGGCGATGCCCGCGGCGAAGGCCCGCGCGTGCCCGGCCAGCCGCTCGACCAGGGCGGCGACGCCGTCGCGACCCAAGGCCCGGAGCACCGCCCAGACCGGAAGCGCCCGGCCTCGGCGGCTGAGCTCGGGCACCTTCTCGAACGGGTCCCCCGCGGCGTCCTTGACCAGGTAGGCGCCCTCCATCGACATGGACCGGCGCAGCGCCGCCGGGTCGCGGACGATGACCAGCCCGCAGTCGTAGGGCACGTTGAGCGTCTTGTGCGCGTCGGTCGACCAGGAGTCGGCGGCCTCGTGACCCGCGACCAGGTGCCGGTACACCGGGGAGGCCGCCGCGAAGAGCCCGAAGGCGCCGTCGACGTGCACCCACGCGCCGTACTCGTGGGCGGCCTCGATCGCCTCGGTGAAGGGGTCGAAGGCGCCCGAGTGCAGGTTGCCGGCCTGGAGGACCACGATCGTGGACTGGTCGGGGTGCTGGGTCAGCCGTGCGCGGAGATCGGCGACGTCGATCCGTCCCTGGTCGTCGGCGGCGACCGGCTCCGGCGCGCCCAGACCGAGGTAGCGCAGCACCACGTCGACCGAGTCGTGGCGCTCGGCACCGACGAGCACCCTGACCCGCGGCGCGCCGGTGAGGCCGTGGGTGGCAACGTCCCACCCGGCACGGGACAGCACCTCGTCGCGCCCGGCGGCGAGGCCGGTGAAGTTGGCCATCGTGCCGCCGGTGACGAAGCCGACGGCTGCCTGGGCGGGGAGGCCCAACAGGTCGAGCAGCCACGCCTGGGCGATGTCCTCGACGGCCGTGTGCGCCGGAGTGACGCTGCGCAGGCCGGAGTTCTGGTCCCAGGCGCTGGTCAGCCAGTCGGCCGCCATCGCCGCGGGATGGGTGCCGCCGATCACGAACCCGAAGAAGCGGCCGGACGGCATCGCGGTCAGCCCGGGTCCACTGGCCTCGGCGAGCAGGTCGACGACGTCGGCGGCCGACGTCGGCCCGTCGGGGAGGTCGCGGCCCAGGCGTTCGACGACCTCGGCGACGCTCGCCTGCGGCGACACCGGTCGCGAGCCCAGCGAGTCCAGCCAGACCTGCGCGTGCAGCCGCGCGCGATCGAGTGCCGCCGCCGCGTCTTCCATCGGCCCATCCTTGCGGTCGGGCGGGCTCGCGTCGAGGCGCGAGGAAGGCGTCATCTCCCGCGCTTCGGCCACACCTGGTGGTAGAGCGCGACGAGACCGGCGTCGTACGAGGAGAAGAGGACGGCCATCCGGCGCCGGGACGTGCGCAGGAAGGCACCTCCGCCGGACTGGCCGCGGTCGTTCGCGATCGCCTCGGTGCGGAAGCGACCGGGGGCGAGTTGCCGCAGCACGTACAGGTGTCGGTCGCCGTCGCCGCTCACGGCGAGGTCGGTGTCGCCGTCGCCGTCCAGGTCCCCCCACCCGAAGACGCCGGGAGCGCCCTGCTGCTGGCCGAGCGCGTTGTCGGAGCGGGAGGTCATCGCCTCGGAGATCAGCCTCGCCGACCAGGGCAGGCGGGGGTTGCTACCGGGGGTGAACAGGTAGACGCCACTCGTGGCCGTGCCGGGTGGTCCACTGGTGGTGTTGGAGTGGTTGGTGCCGACCCAACCGATGCCGGGGACCCGGGAGAGCTGGATCGAACCGCCGAGCTCGGCGTTGATCACGTGCTTGACGTAGACCCCGTAGCCGGGGTCGGCGACCCGCTCGAGCCAGGCGAAGCTCCCGTTGCGGCTGAAGTACTGCGCGCTGGCGATGTCGAGGTCGCCGTCGCCGTCGACGTCGACCACCGTGGGGAGCGATCCGAGCCCCTCGCCGAGCACGACGGGTGTGGTCTCGAAGCCCGTGCCAGTGCCGGGGAAGACCATCGTCAGGGCGTTCGCCGCCGTCTCGGCGACCGTGACGAGATCCTTGTCCCCGTCCTTGTCGAGGTCGACCAGCACCGCACGGTGGTAGAACTCCGGGCCCCCGGGCACGACGAGGTCGTGTCGGGTCCACGTCCCGTTCGGGTTGTTGCGCCACCAGGAGAGCGAGCCGCACGGCGTGCAGATGAAGAACCCGCCCGGCTCGATGATGTCGGTGCGCCCGTCGCCGTCGACGTCGGCCAGGGTGGGGTCGTTGGGGAACTGGATGCCGTCCTCCGGGCGGATGACGTCACGCCGGACCCACTGGCCCTTCCGATTCCGGTCGTAGGTCGCGACGGTGCCGCCGGCGGTCGGGCCGAACCCCGACACCTTCCCGAAGGAGGTGGCCACGATCTCGCGGGCACGGTCACCGTCGAGGTTGCCGACGGTGGAGAACGCGGCGCCCGGCAGCTGCCCCACCACCTCCTCCGACCACGCGGGGGCCGGGCGATCCCCACCGTTCGGGGGCGTCCCCGGACCGGCACTGCTGGGAGGCACGAGGGCGAGGGCAAGGGACACGGCAAGGGCGAGCGCGACAGCTCCGGGGGCACGCATGCGACGCAACCTAGTGGAACCGGGATCCCCCGCACGCCGAATCGCGCAGCACCGTCGGCCGCTCCTAGGCTGGTCGCGTGGACCTGGAGCTGCTCGACGAGGAGACGTGGCGTGCCCGCGCCGCCGCACACGCAGCGCGCGTCGACGCCTTCCTCGCGCCGCACCTGGCCCGGCGCGAAGCCCGGGTCAAGCACCCGGTCCACGACTTCCTCTTCACCTACTACTCCCAGCGGCCGGCCCAGCTGCGCCGCTGGCACCCCGGGTACGGCGTCGGGCTGACGGGCGACGCCTCGGCGTACGCCTCGCTCAAGGGGTATGCCGGGACCGACGGTGCCGTCACCGTCTCCGAGGAGTACGTCGCCTCGACCCGCCCGCTGCTGACCTCGCTGCACACGCTGCTCAGCGCGACCGCCTCCCGGCCGGCCAACCTGGCCTGCTTCGGGTTGCACGAATGGGCGATGGTCTACCGGCTCACCGAGGAGCAGACCCGGCACGCCGACTGGCCGTTGCGGCTGGGCGCGGAGGGCACCGACCAGGTGGTGGAGTCGCACCGGATCGGCTGCTCGCACTTCGACGCCTTCCGCTTCTTCACCGAGCCCGCCCGGGGGTTGAACACCCTCTCCCCCGCCAGCGACGACCGGCCTGCCTTCGAGCAGCCGGGCTGCCTGCACGCCGGGATGGACCTCTACAAGCACGCCTTCCGGCTGACGCCGATGATCTGCTCCGACCTGGTCGCCGACTGCTTCGAACTCGCCCTCGACATCCGCGTCCTCGACATGCGCGCGGCGCCGTACGACCTGAGCGGCCTGGGCCTGGAGCCGGTCCGGATCGAGACCCCCGAGGGCAAGCAGGAGTACGCCGCGGCACAGCGCCGGTTCGCCGAGCGCGGCGCCCCGCTGCGACAGCGACTGATCACCGCGTGCAAACGGCTCCTGACCGTGGGAGCGGTCGATGCCTGAGGTCGGCGCCGACGGCGAGGCGGTCGGCCGGGAG
>NZ_JBFIKK010000134.1:0-8198 GCF_041600255.1 Nocardioides sp.
ACGCTAGCACGAGATCGAACACCTGTTCGAGAAGCGCCGCGGTGGGTGGGCCAGACCCGTACGGGTGGTGCGCCCTGGCCGATCGGGTGCACTTGGTGTGACGTGTTGCGATTCCCGGGACGCGTGGGTGAGATCCCCCCTACAGTCGCCCGTTGTGAACGATGTGTTGCTTTCCGACGGGCGTGGGCTCAAGCACGTCCAGGTGCGCGAGTACGTGCGCGGCCTCGTCGCCGGCGCCGAGCCTGGTGCCCCGGCCCCCTCCGAACGCGAGCTCGTCCACCGCTTCGGCGTCGCCCGGATGACCGTGCGTCAGGCCATGGACGCCCTGGTCGTCGAGGGTCTGCTCGAGCGCGTCCCGGGTCGCGGCACCTTCGTCGCCCGACCTCGTCGTTCCGCCACCCGACTGACCAGCTTCACCGAGGACATGAACCGTCGCGGGCTCCTTCCGGAGTCCCAGACCCTGCTCGCTCGTCGGGAGCAGGCCGGCCCCGGGGTGGCGCGCGCGCTGAGCCTCTCCGAGGGTGACGCGGTGATCCACTGGCGGCGCCTGCGTCGCGCCGACGGCAGCCCGATGTGCATCGAGGACGCCTACCTCAACGAGATCCTGATCCCCGGCTTCCTGCAGGCCGGCATGCCGACCAGCCTGTACGACGCCCTGGCCGGTCGCGGGCTCCGGCCCACCTGGGCCGAGGACTCCATCACCGCCGACGCCGCCAACGCCGAGGAGGCCGAACTCCTCGAGATCACCCCCGGCACGCCGGTGCTGCGCCACTCGCGCCGCGGCCTGGCCGGCGAGAAGGTGATCGAGGTGTCGCGCTCGGTCTACCGCGCCGACCGGTTCACGCTGTGGGTCCAGCTCGGCCAGGAGAGCTGAGCCTCCCCAGCTCCGCCACTGCCTGACCCGTCTCCTCGCACACCCACACCGGGTCCGGTCCGCCGAGGTCCGGCTGGATGTAGAGCGCGTGCGCCGGGCCCTCCTGGCAGTCCAGGCACAGTGGCCACCGTCCGGCTGTCGACAGCAGGGCGTCCTGCACGTCCTGGGCGACCAGCCCGGCCACGTAGATGACGCCGTCCGGCCACTGCTCGGCCCACCACTGCCGGTCCGAGACGGCCGTCTCCAGTGCCGACACCGCCGCGGGGGTGGCGTGTTGACGGGCCTCCAGGTCGGCGAGCACCCGGGCGCGGGCCTCGAAGAGCAACGACATGTCCACACCCCCATTGTGCGCGCCGCACAAGGGCTCCCCGATCCGACGCCCCCGAGGTCCTACAGTCGGACCATGGGCGTACCGCTCCTCGAGGTGACCGTGTTCCACCCGCACGACGTGCCGGGTGCCCAGGAGGGCGGCGCCGACCGGCTCTACCTGCGGGGCTCCGCGACCCCGGACGCGGTCTCGCCCGAACCCGTGCTCGTCTCCTCGGTGGCCCGGGAGACCGACCTGCCGGTCTTCGTGCTGCTGCGGCTCAACGACACCTGGACCACCACCGGCGGCGAGCTCACCCGGTTGACCGGTCTGGCCGAGAGCTACCTCGGGGCCGGGGCCGCCGGCGTCTGTTTCGGCTTCCTGGACGGCAACCTCGAGATCGACGTGGAGGTCAGCGCACACCTGGCCGGCACCCTGCCCGGCGTGCCGTGGATCTTCCACCGGGCCGTCGACGCGACCCTGGACCCGCGACGCTCGTGGCGGTCCCTGGTGGGCCTGCCCGGCCTGGTCGGCGTGCACTCGGCCGGGTCGCCCCAGGGCCTCGAGGTCGGGTACGACGACCTGCTCGCCATGGCCGAGGCGGACCCACGGGTCGCGGCGCTGATGGTGCCCGGCGGAGGCCTGCTGGCCGAGCACGTGCCGTGGCTGGTCCGGGCCGGTGTCTCCCAGTTCCAGGTCGGTCGCCAGGTCCGGCCGGGGGCGTCGTACAAGGCGTACGTCGACGCGGGCCATGTCCGCTCGTGGCGGTTGCTGCTGGACAGCACGGCCGCCCGTGCCATGCGGTCCGGGGCGATGGGGTCCGCGGACGCGGGATGACCATCCTGATCGACCCGCCGAACGCGGCGGGCCACGGACGGCTGTGGTCGCACCTGGCCAGCGACACGTCGTACGACGAGCTGCACGCGTTCGCGCGGACGCTCGGCATCCCCGAGCGCGGTTTCGACCGGGACCACTACGACGTGCCGTCGGAGTGGTACGACCGGGTGGTGGCCGCGGGGGCGCTGCCGGTCACCTCGCGGGAGCTCGTCGGGCGCCTGGTGGGGGCCGGTCTGCGGCGCCGCAAGGGGGCGGGTTTTCCCGACGAAACCGCCGGGTAGGACCGGGGAAGTTCCCGAGCCTCGAAGGCGGTTGTGATGGCAAACTCGGTAGCCGAACTCGACGACGAGGCGGTCCCCCCTGATCTCGACGGTGACCTGAAGCGGTCGATCACCGGTCCTCTCCTCTTCTTCTACGTGCTGGGCGACGTGCTCGGCTCGGGCATCTACGTGCTGATCGGCCTGGTCGCCGGCGCGGTGGGCGGGGCGTTCTGGATCGCCTTCGCCGTCGGTGTCACGATCGCCACGATCACCGGTCTGGCCTACGCCGAGCTCGTCACCAAGTACCCCCGTGCCGCCGGTGCGGCGCTCTACGTCAACAAGGCGTTCGGGAATCGGCCGCTCACCTTCCTGATCACGGTCTGCATGCTGTCGGCGAGCTTCGCGGCGGCCGGGTCGCTGGCGACCGGCTTCTCGGCGTACTTCGACGAGATCTGGTCGCTGCCGCCGGCGCTGCTGGTGGCCACGCTGTTCATCGTCGTCCTGGCGGTGGTCAACTTCATCGGGATCACCGAGTCAGTGGTGACGAACATGGTGATGACGTTCGTCGAGATCGCCGGTCTGCTGATCATCATGCTCATCGGTGTCCTCTACGTGGCCCAGGGCAAGGCGGACTTCGGGACCCTGACGACCTTCGAGGCCGAGGGCAGCCCGATCTTCGCGATCGTGGCCGGGGTGGCGCTGGCGTTCTTCGCGATGACCGGTTTCGAGAACGCCGCGAACGTGGCCGAGGAGACGATCAACCCGGCGAAGAACTTCCCGCGGGCGCTGGTCGGTGGCATGGCGGCCGCCGGCGTCATCTACGTGCTGGTCGCGATGACGTCGGCGCTGACCGTCCCGCTCGGCACGCTGGCCGACTCCGACGCCGCCCTGCTCGAGGTCGTCAAGGCCGGCATCCTGCCGGTCCCGGTCGGCGTGATGGCCATCCTGTTCGCGGTGATCGCGATGGTGGCGATCACCAACACCACGCTCGTCGCGATAGTCACCCAGTCCCGGATCCTCTACGGGATGGCGAACGAGGACGTCGTACCCGACGCGTTCGGGAAGCTGCACACCGCTCGGCGCAGCCCGTGGTTCGCGCTGGTGTTCGCGGCGATCGTGGTCTGCGGGCTGCTCGTCACCGGTTGGGCGTTGAGCCGCTTCACCGCCGTCGACGTGAACGTGATCGCGAGGCTTGCCACGGTCACGGTGGTCTTCACGCTCTTCATCTACGCCCTGGTGATCGTCTCGGCGCTCAAGCTGCGGGGCGACGACGAGGGCGAGGACACGTTCCTGGCGCCGACGCCGTTGCTGTACTTCGGGGTGGTCGCCAACGCCGTGCTGCTGGTCTACGTGGTCATCGACGACCCGGCCGCGCTCGCGTGGTGTGGCGGCCTGATGGTCGTCGGACTGGCGCTGTTCGTTCTCGAGCACTTCTTCGGCGACCGGGACCGCCCGGCCGGCCGTGCGCGCGGAGAGACGCTGGCCCGCTGACCTGCCAGTTGTGGTTGCTCCTGGGCCGCTGACCTGCCAGTTGTGGTTGGCGCGAGCAACCACAACTGGCAGGTGGGCGGTCTTTCGGCAACCACAAGTGGCAGGTCAGCGCTCTGCGGCGAGGTTGCGACGGGCGGCCGCCTCCCAGCGCTCTCGACCGTACGACGTGTGGAACAGCGTGGGTTTCGCCAGCAGGTCGTCCATGACCGCCGCCCGCCCGGCCCGGAACTCCGCGTCCGAGAGGTGGGCGTACTCCGCGCGCACCGCGGCGACGTACGACGCGTAGCGCTCCGGCTCCGACGCCAGCACCGCCAGGTCGGCGTCGCAGAGGGCGCACCCGTTCAGATCCTGGTCAGCCGGCCGGTGGGTCTCGGTCAACCGGACCAGCCGCGCCACCTCGGCCACCACCGGCGCGGCCACCCCCACCTCCGCCAGCGCCGCCTCGGCCCACGCCGCCGAGCGCTCCTCCGCACCCGGCTGCCCGTCGTACACCGCGTCGTGGAACCACGCCGCCAACCACACCGGCTCCACGTCGTACGACGCGCCGCCGAGCGCGAGCTCGTCGAGCCGCTCGCACACCTCGGCCAGGTGGACCCGGTCGTGGTACCCCCGCGACTCATCGCCGTAGGCGGCCAGCAGCTCGTCGCGCAGCCCGTCGGCGCCGGTCAAGGGCCACGCGAAGAAGAGCGTCGCGTTCACGTCCATGTCCCCGAGGCTAGAGGGCCGGGTGGGCATACTCGAGGACATGAACCTCTCCTCCTGGCTGAGCCAGTTCGTCGTGGCCGCGATCATCTTCTGCCTGATCGACTTCGTCTGGCTCGCCTTCGTCGGCAAGCAGCTCTACGACGACCGGATCGGCCACCTGCTCGCCGACAAGCCGAACGTCGGCGCAGCGGTGGTCTTCTACACGATCTTCGTGGCCGGACTGGTCTACTTCGTGGTCCATCCGGCGATCGCCGACGGGTCCCTGGCCAAGGCGCTCCTCGCGGGCGCGTTCTTCGGCTTCGTCACCTACGCGACCTGGGACCTGACCAACCTCTCGGTGCTCAAGGACTTCCCGGTCTCGATCGTGCCGATCGACATGGCCTGGGGCACCTTCCTGGCGATGTCGGTCAGCGGGGTCACCTACGCGATCGTCCAGGCGCTGCCGGACTGGGCGCGCTGACCCGCAGCCGCGCGACCTCTTCGCGCCCGGGGCTCATCGCCCAGCGGATCGTCCGGGTGGCGAGCGAGCCCAGCGTCCGGACCACGGTCCGCTCGGCGATCGGCAACAGCGGCAGTCCCAGCGGCCGACGGGTCCAGGCGGGCATCAGCCCGACCGCGCCGGCCATCAGCACGCCGTACGGCGCCCGCGCGAGCACCGGCAGCGGCGGCCGGAACAGCAGGTAGGCGATGGCCTCCCGGGCCTGGGGCGTCCCGCGCAGCTCGGGTCGGTACGCCGCCAGTGCCGCGGCCAGTTCGGCCTCGGTCGTCGGCGGGTCGAGCACCCCGAGGCGACGGGCCACCTCGGCGGCCTGGGCGACGTACTCGTCGCGGCCGGCCTGGTCGAGCGGCCGCGCGCCGTAGGTCTGGTGGGCGAGCAGGAAGCTGTCCACCTGCGCCACGTGCACCCAGCCGAGCAGGTGCGGGTCGGAGGCGGCGTACGGCGTCCCGTCGGGCATCACGCCGGTGATTCGGTGGTGGATCGAGCGCACCACGTCGACGGCCTGCTGGGCGTCGTCGGCGGTGCCGAAGGTGGTGACCGCGAGGAACCGACTGGTCCGCGCGAGCCGGCCCCACATGTCGCCCCGGAAGCCCGAGTGCTCGGAGACCGCGGTCATCGCGGCTGGGTGCAGGGTCTGCAGGAAGAGCGCGCGGATACCGCCGATGAACATCGAGGCGTCGCCGTGCACCCGCACGATCGCGCTGTCCGGGGCGAACCACCGCGGCCCGGGCGTGCCGTGGATCCGGTTGCGGTGCTCGGCCCCGTCCGGGCCGGCCACGCGCAGGAAGAGCGCGTGCCCGAGCCGCTCGCGCAGGCTGGTCCGGCCGTCGGGGGTCATGTCCCGAGCCTAGGCAGACGGTCGAAGCCCGCCGCGCCGATCGGCCCCGGTCAGTTCCGGTCAGCTCCGGTCAGCCGTGCAGGTGCCGCATCCGCAGGGTGTGCGGCATCGAGCGCAGCCGGTCGATCGCGGCCTGGCCGAGGGGAGCGGAGACGTCGGTGACGACGTACCCCTGGTGACCGCGGGTGGCCAGGGACTGGGCGAGCACGTTGGCCTCGATCTCGGCGAGCACCCGGTTGATCTCGGCGAGCACGCCGGGAACGTTCTCGTGCAGGTGAGCGAGCCGTACGACGCCCGGGGTCGGCGCGGCCTGGACGTTGGGCAGGTTGACCGAGAGGGCGGTGCTGCCGTCGTGCACGTAGGAGGCGAGCTTGCCGGCGACGAAGTGGCCGATCTCCTCCTGCGCCTCCTGGGTGGAGCCGCCGACGTGCGGGGTCAGGATGACGTTGGCGAGTCCGCGCAGCGGGGACTCGAACTCGTCGCCCTGGGCCTTGGGCTCGATCGGGAAGACGTCGAGGGCGGCGCCGGCGATGTGGCCCGACAGGATGTGCTCGCGCAGCGACTCGGTGTCGACGACCATGCCGCGGGCGGCGTTGATGAACAGCGAGCGCGGCTTCATCAGCGCGAAGTGCTCGGCGCCGAAGAAGCCGGCGTTGCCGGGGCGACCGTCCACGTGGAGGGAGACCACGTCGGCCTCGGCCAGGAGTTCCTCGAGGGAGTTCATCCGGCGGGCGTTGCCGTGGGCGAGCCGGTCGGTGACGTCGTAGAAGATCACCCGCAGGCCGACGGCCTCGGCGACCACGGAGAGCTGGGAGCCGATGTTGCCGTAGCCGACGATCCCGAGCGTGCGACCGCGGATCTCGTGGCTGCCGGCGGCGGACTTGTCCCAGACGCCGTCGTGCATCCGCTCGGTCTTCTCGACCAGTCGGCGGGCCAGCACGATGATCTCGCCGATGACGAGTTCGACCACGCTGCGAGTGTTGGAGTACGGCGCGTTGAAGACCGCGACCGTACGGCGGGCCGCCTCCTCGAGGTCCACCTGGTTGGTGCCGATGCAGAAGCAACCGATGGCCATCAGGTCGGGCGCAGAGGCCAGCACCCGGGGAGTGATCGTGGTGTTGGACCGGATGCCGAGCAGATCGATGCCGGGCAGGGCGTCGAGCAGCTCGTCCTCGCTCATCGACGCCGAGCGCAGGTCGACCTCGATCCCTGCCTTCTGGAGTCGGTCGACGGCGGAGGGGTGGATGTTCTCGAGCAGCAGGGCCTTCACGGGCGCAAGCCTAGAAGGTGATCAGGCGGTCACCGATTCGGCGACAGGCAGCGGACACTCTGTCCCTGCGCAGGCGGGGCCGACGCCGCAAGCCGGTGGCGGTCGCGACCGGCCGGGCGGATGATGCGGTCATCACCCCGACCCCTGACGCGTTCCGGGCCCTGGCGCGTAGTTCGCCGTGGCGCTGGAGGACGTTGCACGTCACCCATCGGGACGCTTGGGGCGCCACCGAGGCCTGGCTGCGGCGTCCCGGCGAACTGCTGGTGCGGTGTCAGGACGGGACCGCCCATCAGGTACGACGACCCCATGTGGCAGACCTATTCATGGGTGGCGATGCTGGATCCGGAGGAGCTCAGCCATCACGTGTCGGTGTCCGGGCTGCGCGAGGACACGGTCGCCGGACGGCCAGTGTGGCGGGCTCTCCTCGAGGCGCAGCCGGGTTACGCCAGGTGCGGGGGGAACTGTTGCGAGTTGCTCTACAGCGAGGCCAGCCTGCTCCGGGAGTACGCCGACGACCTGTCGCGAACCCCTGAGGATCTTCAGGGGCGGGTGTATCCCGACGGCTACGACGTCGCCCTCGACGTGCAGACCGGAGTCGTCGTCCGGTGTCTTCCGGTGGGGGTCGACGGACGGGCGCCGTGGCTGGAGGTGGACACCCACGCGGTGGATGCCGACCTCGATCACGTGTTCTGACGGTGTGGGGCCACCGGGTGCCGGACGGTGGTGGCGTGCCCGTGCCCGTGCCCCGCGGATCGTGGATCGGCGGGGTGGGGGGCGGTCAGGGTCTGCTGAGTGGTGGTGGCTCGGGTGGATGGTCCGGGGGTGGTCGCCGTTCTCGGCTGACGTCGGTGGTGCCGGTGGCATCGCGGAGGTAGGTGTAGCCGTGCGGGCTGTTCCACAGGAACGAGCCGGGATCGAGGCGGGTGTAGCGCCATCGGCCGTGGGTCTTGAGCCGGTGGTGGCTGCGGCACAGCGGGGCGATGTTGTCGGAGGTTGTGCTGCCGCCGGCGTTGTAGGGCTGGAGGTGGTCGCTGTCGCAGGACCGGGCGGACCGGGTGCACCACGGGAACACGCAGGTCGGGTTGAGCAGAACGGACTGTTCGCGGATCCGGTCGGG
>NZ_JBFIKK010000135.1:0-8129 GCF_041600255.1 Nocardioides sp.
CGGCGGCAGCGGCGGCTCGGGCTCCGGTGGCTCTGGCGGCAGCGGCGGCTCGGGCTCCGGTGGCTCCGGTGGCTCCGGCGGCGGCAGCGGCGGCGGCGACGGCGACGGCGGCGGTTCGAGCTCGGGTGGCGACGCGACAGGCGTCACCGACACCACCATCAAGATCGGCGTCCACGCTCCGGTCACGGGCGCCGCGGCCATCCCGCAGGCCTCGTTCGAGCGGGCAGTCGGTGTCTACTTCGACGCCGTCAACCGCGCCGGGGGCATCAACGGCCGCAAGATCGAGGTGCTCTTCGAGGACGACGGCTTCGACCCGAACCGGGCACGCTCGGTCTGCAAGACCATGGTCGAGCAGGAGAAGGTCTTCCTGCTGATCGGTGGCGCGGGTGCCGACCAGATCGACGCCTGTGCCCGCTACGCGTCCGCCTCCAAGGTGCCCTACCTCTCCGGTGGCGTGCACCAGACGCGTCCCGGCCTGGGCCCGCTCAGCAACCTGAGCACCTACTTCGCGGTCACGCTGGCCTACGAGCAGCAGGTCCCGCTGCTGGCGCGGCTGGTCAAGTCGCAGTACGGCGGTCAGAAGGTCGCCGTGATCGTGGCCGACAACGACAGCCTCGACAACTTCTACAACGCCGCCGACAGCCAGTTCAAGGCCGTCGCCGGTAGCAACCTGGTGCTCTCGCGCCGGATCCCGAAGAACACCACGAGCGACGCTCCTGCGGTCGGCACCTCGATCTGCCAGAGCGGCGCCAAGGTGGTCCTCTGGAACGCCAGCCCGAGCTCGTTCCTGAACGTGCTGAAGTCGATGGCGTGCAACGTGACCTTCATCGGTCCCGGCCTCACCAACGGTCTCAACATCGTCGCGCAGGTCGGCTGCCCCAACGTGAACGGCTCGCTGTTCTACTCGCCCATGCCCGGCATGGACGTGATGCGTCAGGACAAGGCATTCGTCACGGCGTACCAGCAGAAGAACAACGCGCAGCCCGACGACATCGGTGCGGCGATCTACGGTCTCGAGCAGATGGTCGGCGCGATGATCAAGGCGACCGGCAAGGACCTGACCCGCGAGTCGTTCATGGCCACCATCGCTCGGGTCAAGAACTTCAACCCGGGCGTCTTCCCGCCGGCCAGCTTCTCCAGCCGCTTCGGTGGCACCGGGATGCACCTGCTCAAGGCCGACTGCGGCAAGAACGAGTTCGTCACCGTCCGGCGTAACGAGCGACCATGAGCGGACTCGGTCAGGAGCTCGGGGTGGCGATCGTCACCGGGCTCCTCCAGGGGTGTGTCTACGCACTGGTCGCCCTGGGCATCGTGCTGGTGTTCCGCGCCTCCGGTGTCTTCAACTTCGCCCAGGCGGAGTTCGGGACGACGGGTCTCTTCGCGGCCTACGCCGCGCTGACCCTGTGGGGCTGGAGCTACCCGGTGGCGTTCGTCTTCGGTCTGGCCGTGGCGGTCGCGATGGGTCTGCTCACCGAGCGGCTGGTCGTGCACCCGTTGCGCAACTCCTCGCGGGTGACGGTCCTGGTGGGCACGGCCGGTGTGGCCCTGGCGGCCATCGGTCTGCAGTTCTGGCAGTTCAACGACACGCTGATCATGACGATGCCGCGGATCAACGACGCGTTCTTCCTGGTGCCGGTGCTCGGTGCGCCGGTCACCGTCCAGCAGCTGATCACGCTGGGCGTCCTCGTGGTGGCCTCGATCAGCCTGGCGATCTTCTTCAAGTCACCGTCCGGGCTGACCATCCAGGCTGCCCAGCAGGAGCCGACCGCCGCTGAGCTGGTGGGCATCAGCGTGCGTCGCGTCTCGATGCTGACCTGGGGCATGGCTGCGTTGCTCGGTGGTCTGGCCGGCATCCTCTCCGGTCCGAACCTGACCTTCACCGCCGGCTTCCTGAGCTTCGGTGCCGGTCGTGCGCTGCTGCCGGGCTTCATGGCCGCCGTGCTCGCCGGGATGCGCAGCATGCCGGGTGCCGTCGCCGGGGGTCTGACCGTCGGCGTGGTCGAGCAGATGGGGACGCTGTCGATGATGCTCGAGATCCCCGGAGCCCGAGCGATGTTCCTCTTCGGCTTCCTGCTGATCGTGCTGCTGTTCAAGCCGAACGGCATCTTCGTTCCGAAGGGGGCCACCGCATGAGCGCCACCGACGAGACGACCGACATCAACGACGAGACGACCGTCCTGCCGATCGTGCAGCCGGAGCTCCGTGAGTTTCGTCCCAGCCAGCTCGGCTGGACCGCACGCGGCATCGTCTGGGCCCTGCTGGCCTGGGTGGTCTTCGCCCTCCCGCTGAACGTGCTGTCGCCGTTCGAGGTCGGGGTGACCGACATCGACGTCGCCTCCCTCGCGGTCATCTACGCGATCGGCGGTCTCTCCCTCAACGTGCTGCTGGGCTACTGCGGCCAGATCTCGCTGGGCCACCAGGCCTTCGTCGGGATCGGCGCCTTCGCCTCGGCCTACATCGTGACCAACCTCAACCTCAGCTTCTGGCTGGCCGTGGGGGTGGCGGCGATCTTCGGCGGCGTGCAGGCGGTGCTGTTGGGTGCGGTCTCGCTGCGCCTGACCGGCCTGTACTTCGCGCTGGTGACCCTGGCCTACGGGTCCTTCGCGCAGGAGACCCTCTTCGGGCTCAGCTCGCTGACCGGTGGTGAGGGCGGCAAGCCGGCCCCGCGGCCGGACTTCTTCTCCAGCGGCTACCGGTACTACTACCTCTGCCTGGCGTTCCTGGCGCTGGTGCTCTGGATGGACTACCGGCTGACGTCGTCGAAGGCCGGTCGCGCGATGGCCGCGCTGCGGGAGAACCCGCGCGTCGCGTCGTCGTACGGCATCAACGTGCGGGCGTACATCCTCGTCGCCTTCGCGGTCTCCGGGATCTTCGCCGGCATCGCCGGGTCGCTGATCGCGCACCACGACGAGGTGATCGTGCCGAGCTCGTTCGACTTCAGGCTCGCCCTGCTCTTCGTCCTGATGACCGTGGTCGGTGGTCTGCGCAACCGGGTCGGCGTGGTCCTCGGCGCGATCTTCTTCGCGCTGCTCGAGGAGGGCGCGCTGGTCAGCATGTTCCGGCTCGAGGGCTTCTTCGAAGGCCTCCTGGGCCTGCCCACGGAGTTCGTCTCCCTGGTGGTCGGGCCGATCCTGCTGGTGCTGACCCTGACGCTCTACCCCGGTGGCATCGGTCAGCAGATCGCCCCGATCCGGCAATGGCTCATGGGTCACCGCTTCGACCGGCACGCCGGTCAGGTCAGCGACGTGGAGGTCAGCGATGTCCGTGCTTGACATCAACAACCTGACGATCAAGTTCGGCGGCATCACGGCGCTCAACGACGTCAGCATCCGGGCAGGGGAGTGGGAGATCGTCGGCATCATCGGCCCCAACGGCGCCGGCAAGACGACCCTGTTCAACTGCATCACCGGCTTCTACCAGCCCACGTCGGGCCAGGTGAACTACCGCGGTCAACGGATCAACGACCTGCCCGTCCACCAGCGCACCGCCCTGGGGATCGGCCGGACCTTCCAGAACGTCGGCCTGGTCAAGAACGCCTCGGTGGCCGAGAACCTCGCGACCGCCCAGCACCTGCAGGTCTCCTACGACCCGTGGGCGGGCATCGTCGGTTCGCCGGGCAGCTTCGCCGAGGAGCGGCGCATCGGCGACCGCAGCCACCTGATCCTGGACCTGCTGGACCTGACCGACGTCGCCAAGGAGCGGGTCGCCGACCTGCCCTACGGCGTGCTCAAGAAGGTCGAGATCGCGGCCGTCCTGGCCACCGATCCGGACCTGCTGCTCCTCGACGAGCCCGGCTCCGGCATGGGTCCCGAGGAGGCGGAGGTGCTCGGTGACACCCTGCTCAACCTGCGGCGCGAGTTCGGTCTGACCATCGTCATGATCGACCACCACGTGCCGCTGGTGACCCGGGTCTCCGACTACGTCTACTGCCTCAACTTCGGCGAGGTGCTCGCCGAGGGCAAGCCCGACGACGTACGCCGCCACCCCGAGGTCGCGCGTGCCTACCTGGGCACCGAGCCCGAGGACGAGGAGCCAACCGTGGGGGCTGTGCGATGAGTCTGCTCGAGATCCGCGACCTGGTGGTCGGCTACGGCCCCCACCCGGTCCTGCACGGAGTCAACTTCGTGGTCGAGGAGGGCGAGGTCTGCGTGCTGCTGGGCCTCAACGGTGCCGGCAAGTCGACGACGGTCAACACCGTCGCGGGCCTGCTCCGCCCCACCTCCGGCCAGGTGCTCTTCGACGGGAAGCCGCTGGGACGCAAGGCCCCCTCGGCCCGGGTGAAGCAGGGCATCTCGCTGTGCCCCGAGGGCCGTCGGGTCTTCCCGCGGCTGACGGTGCGGCAGAACCTGCGCCTGGGCGCGTGGAGTCGCCGTCGCAGCCCGAAGGCGATCCGTGAGCAGCTGAACCTGGTCTACGACTACTTCCCGCGTCTGGTGGAGCGTGAGGACCAGTTCGCCGGCACGCTCTCGGGCGGCGAGCAGCAGATGCTGGCCGTCGGCCGCGCGTTGATGTCCCGGCCTCGGCTGCTCCTCATCGACGAGGCCTCGCTCGGGCTGAGCCCGGCGCTGGCCAAGACCGTCTGGGAGGTCACCTCCCGGATCCGCGACGACGGCACCACGGTGCTGATGGTCGAACAGAACGCCGGCGCACTTCCCTTCGCCGACCGCGCCCTGATCATGGAGAAGGGCACTCTGATCCACACCGCCGTGGGTGAGCAGATCCGCAACGTCAACCTCCGTGAGGCGTACCTCGGAGCTTAGGAGTTCAACATGCAGAACAACCTCGGCCGTCTGGGCGGGCAACTCGGAGTGCTCCTGTGCCTGCTCGGCTTCCTCGTCATCTTCTTCGGCTGGAACGGCGCCGCCGGCGCCAACTTCCTGCCGGCGCAGTTCCCCTTCCTGATCTCCGGGGGCCTCGTGGGCCTCGGTGTCGTGATCGTGGGTGCGGCGATGATCCTGGTGCAGAACTTCCGCACCGACGTCGCCCGCCTCGAGGCAGCCATGGAGCGGGTCGCCACGGCCGTCGAGCGTCAGGCCGGCTCGGACCCGGCCGCCGCCGGCGGTCTGGACGGCTATGTCATCGCCGGCAGCGAGTCCTACCACCGTGTCGAGTGCAGCCTCCCCGAGGCTCGCACGGAGGCACACATGGTGCCCCTGACCGACATCATGGGCAGCAACCTGCAGCCGTGCCGCGTCTGTCACCCGCCGCAGTTCGGGCGCCTGGCCGGACGGTGATCTTCGCCCGACGGACTCGGTCAGCCTCGCTGCCGGTGGACCGCTCGGGCCAGGAGCAGACCACCGGCGAAGCCGACCAGGGTGCCGATCAGGGGACCCCACTCGGTGCCGGTGGCGTTGCCAACACCAGCGCCGACCACGACGGCGACCAGTAGCACGATCGCAGTCCTCAGGTTGTGGAACATCTCCCCGAGGAACAGGGTGCTGAACGACGGCGTCTGCGCCGATGCCCCCGTCGACTTCCCGGTGGACGTCGCGGCGGGTGTCGCCGCAGACGCCGTCGTCTGCGTGTCGCCCGTCGTCTGTGTGTCACCGGTCGCGTGCGGGTCGCCCAGTTCGATCACCTGGACGACGGCACCGGGCTCGAGCGGGCCGTAGATGTGCGGGTAGGTCTCCTCGGCGCCCGGCGGCACCTCCTCGACCACGGGAGCCGTGAGCAGCTCGGTCTCGATGACGAGCAGCACGAGCGGCTCCTCGACGTCGGCGTAGAAGCGCTGCCGCACGCCCTGCCACTGGTCGCCCCGACTGGCGTGCAGGAAGCCCTCCTCGGCGAGGCTCCGGCCGCGCGTCGAGGTGGTGTAGCTGCCGGAGACCTGCGCCTGGGCCCAATCGGCCGCGGTGGCGATGTGGAAGATGCGCATCGGAGCTCCTGGCCTCAGAAGAGTCGGTGAGAAGGGTCGTCGAGCCCGCGCAGGGCGTCGTAGTCGACGACGGCGCACGCGATCTGACGGTCGGTGGCCAGCACCCGGGCCTGGGGCTTGATCTCCTGAGCGGCGAAGATGCCGCGCACCGGGGCGAGCAGCGGGTCGCGGTTGAGCAGCTCGAGGTAGCGGGTCAGCTGCTCGACGCCGTCGATGTCCCCGCGTCGCTTGATCTCCACCGCCACGCTGGCGCCCGACTCGTCGCGGCACATCAGGTCGACCGGCCCGATTGCGGTCGGGAACTCACGTCGTACCAGCGTCAGGCCCGGCGCGATCGTGGCCGGGTGGTCGGCGAGCAGCGCCTGGAGGTGCTTCTCCACCCCGTCCTTCTGCAGGCCGGGGTCGACGCCCAGGTCGTGGGAGGAGTCGCTGATCACCTCGGCGAGCAGGATCCGCAGGGTGTCGTCGGTCTTCGGGTTGGTGACGGTCCACTCGACCTGGCCGTCCTCGGTGGTGCCCTCCCGCAGCGTGCAGGGCGGGGACATCCAGTTGAGCGGCTTGTAGGAACCGCCGTCGGAGTGCACCAGCACCGAGCCGTCGGCCTTGATCATCAGCACCCGTGTCGCCATCGGGAGATGGGCCGTCAACCGACCCGCATAGTCCACCTGACACCGGGCCACCACGAGTCTCACGCCCCGCAATGTATCGGCTGGTGAACTTGCTCACGGCACGGGGAGTCGGCGCATGCCATGATGCGCCCCATGACCAGCACCCTTCCTGAGACCGCCGCGCCCGCAACCGGACGCGACTTCGGCACCATCGGCGTCATCGGCCTCGGCACCATGGGTGCCGGTATCACCGAGGTCTTCGCCCGCAACGGCTACACCGTCGTCGGTGTCGAGCTGAACGACGAGGGCATCGAGCGCGGCCGCCAGCACCTCGAGCACTCCACCGCCCGCGCTGTGGCGCGCGGCAAGATGACCGAGGCCGAGCAGGCCGAGCTCCTCGGTCGGGTCAGCTTCACCACCTCGATCAAGGACCTGCACGAGGCCGACCTGGTTGTCGAGGCCGTCGTGGAGTCGCTCGAGGTCAAGAAGGACATCCTGCGCGAGCTCGACGGCGTTGTCGGACCCGACACGATCCTCGCGACCAACACCTCCTCGCTCTCCGTCACCGAGATCTCCACCGCCAGCTCGCGCCCCGGCCGGGTCATCGGCGTGCACTTCTTCAACCCCGCCCCGGTCCAGAACCTGGTCGAGATCGTGCGGACCGTGGTCACCGAGCCCAGCGTCCTCGACGCGGTCCAGGTGCTGCTGCAGAAGCTCGGCAAGAACCCGGTCGTCTGTGGCGACAAGGCCGGCTTCATCGCCAACACGCTGCTCTTCGGCTACCTGAACCATGCGGTCGCGATGTTCGAGGGGCGCTACGCCTCCCGCGAGGACATCGACGCCGCCATGCGGTACGGCTGCGGCTACCCGATGGGCCCGCTGGCGCTGCTCGACCTGATCGGTCTCGACACGGCGTACGAGATCCTGGAGACGATGTACCGCCAGGGTCGCGACCGGCTGCACGCGCCGGCGCCGATCCTCAAGCAGATGGTCACCGCGGGCATGCTCGGCCGCAAGACCGGCCGCGGCTTCTACACCTACGAGGCGCCCGACTCGAATGTCGTCGTGCCCGACGACCGCACGCCGTCGGCCGACGAGCAGCCGCAGCTGCGTCACGACATCAAGCTGGTCGGTGTGGTCGGCACCGGCACCATGGCCAGCGGCATCGTCGAGGTCTTCGCGAAGAGCGGCTACGACGTGCTGTACGTCGGTCGGTCGGCCGACAAGGTCGACGGCGTGGTCGCGACGATCACCCGCAACTTCGACAAGCAGATCCAACGCGGCAAGGCCACCGAGGAGGCCAAGGCCGAGGTCCTGGCCCGGGTACAGGGGACCACCTCGCTCGACGACCTCAAGGACGTCGACATCGTCGTGGAGGCGATCGCCGAGGACCTGAAGATCAAGACCACCCTCTTCGAGAACCTCGACGAGATCTGCAAGCCCGGCGCGATCCTGGCGACCACCACCTCGAGCCTGCCGATCATCTCGATGGCGAAGGTGACCACGCGTCCCCAGGACGTCATCGGCATGCACTTCTTCAACCCCGCCACGATCATGAAGCTCGTCGAGGTCGTCTCGACGGTCACCACCTCCGACGAGGTCACCGAGACCACCCGCGCCCTGTGCGCGAGGGTCGGCAAGGTGGC
>NZ_JBFIKK010000136.1:0-8026 GCF_041600255.1 Nocardioides sp.
TGGCGAGCGCGCCTGTCGTCGGCCGAGGGCCGTCCCTTCTAGGCTCGGGGCCGTGCTGATCCTCGTCCTCGCCGTACTTGCCCTGTCCCTGGCCGTCCTCGCCCTGCTGCTGGCCGTCGTCGGCCTGCGCCGCCAGGGGCGACGTCGCGGGGTCGGCGGCCCGGACGCGCTGCCCGAGGACGTGCACGGCCTGCGCCAGGAGGTCGCGGCACTGCGGGCCGAGACGCGCGACGCCCTGCGCCACTTCGCGGTGGTCCGCTACGACGCGTTCGGCGACATGGGCGGCCACCTGTCCTGGTCGCTGGCGCTGCTGGACGACAGCGGTCACGGCGTCGTGCTCACCTCGATCCACGGGCGCAGCGAGGCCCGGACCTACGCCAAGAGCATCGCCGGCTGGACCTGCGAGCAGCAGCTCTCGCCCGAGGAGGACGAGGCGATCGAGCACGCACGTCGTTCGGTGCCGACCGCACGCTGACCCGACTCGGGGGCTGGTCTCAGCGGGGGACCCGCACCAGCACCCGCCCGTGCAGGCACTCCATCCGCAGCTCGCAGCCCGATCCGATCGAGTCGCCGTCGAGCTGGCGCGGCGTGGCCGACGCCGCCCGGACGACCACGCTCTGGCCGGTCATCCGGTTGATCAGGTCGTCGCTGCGCCGCCCGCGGGAGAGCACCCGGACCGCCAGCGGCACCCAGGAGAGGAACCGGCGCGGGTGCAGGATCACCACGTCGAGCAGGCCGTCGTCGATCGAGGCGTCCGGCAGCAGCGGCATCCCGGCCTGCAGGAAGCCGACGTTGCCGACCACCACGGTGCGGGCCCGGTGCTTGGTGAAGACGCCGCCGTCGATCGAGATCTCGACCTTGACGGCCGGGAACATCAGCGACTTGAGGCCGGAGAGCACGTAGGCGATCCAGCCCACCTTCTTCTTCAGGTCCTCGTTGACGCCCTCCATCAGCGCGGCGTCGAAGCCCATCCCGGCCATCACCATGAAGTGGGTGTCGTCGAGGTCGTCGCCGCTGACCTTGACCAGGTCGATCGCCCGGTCCTGACCGGTCAGGGCGACGTCGATCGCGGAGCGCAGGTAGAGCGGGATGTCGAGGTTGCGAGCCAGCAGGTTGCCGGTGCCGGCCGGGATGATCCCGACCGGGATGCCGGTCCCGGCGAGCTCCGAGCAGACCTCGCGGACCGTGCCGTCGCCCCCGCAGACCAGCACCAGGTTGGAGCCGGCCACCGCGGCCGCCTCGGCCATGCCGGTGCCCGGGTCCTCCACGGTCGTGTAGTGCCAGGTCGGCTCCGACCAGCCGGCCTCGGCGGCCTGGGCCGACACGATCGAGCGGAACTGGCCGATGTCCTCGACCTTGATCGGGTTCAGGATCACCGCGAGCCGTCGACCGGTCGGGACGGCGCCCGCCAACGGCTCGACCCGCTCGGCGTGGCTGCGCGGCAGCGGGTTGTAGAGCGTCATCCCCAGCATCACCATGCCGGCACCGAGCAGGACCCCCGCGGCCACGTCCGTGACGAAGTGCCGACCCAGCAGCACCCGGTCGGCACCGACGAGCAGAACGACCAGCACGCTGGCGACGTACACCAGCCGGCGGGTGCCGGAGCGGCGGACCAGCATGAGCACCAGCACGATGACGACGCCCGCGAGCGCCGTCACCGAGGAGGCGTGCGCGGACGGGAAGGACTGCGAGGCCAGCAGGCCGGTCTCGTTCTGCCACGGCGGGCGACCGCGGCCGATCTGCATCTTCAGCGCCGTGGTGACCAGGGCGGTCGCCGCCATCACCCCGACGGTGAAGTACGCCGCCCGGCGGTGGTTGCGCACGAACATGGCCACCGCCACCACGACGGTCAGCACCACCATCCCGATGGTCGCGAACGCCGCCTCGACGACCCGCAGCACGGTGCCCAGCCACGGCTCGGCGATCGCCCAGGCCTCCATCGACTCGCCCCGCTCGTCCAGGGTGGCCAGCGGGCCCCACTCCTGCCGGACGGTCACGGTCAGGACGGTGAAGAGGACGAAGCAGAGCACGGCCCAGCTCAGCGTCGTCAGGCGTGAGCGATCGAGCACAGGGGTGTCCTTCGGGTTGGCGAGCAGGCCGGCGAGCCAAGTATGCCGTCCCGGATGCGGCCCGGAGGTATCTCGGATGAGTGGTGCGCGCGGTGGCGGATAGCCTTGCCGCATGATCGACCCGCGAGTGCTCCGAGACGACCCCGACCGTGTGCGAGCCGCCCAGGCCAAGCGTGGTCTGTCCGACGACGTCGTGGACCGCGCGCTGGCCGCCGACACCGCCCGCCGGGAGGCGATCACCGAGTTCGAGGCGAAGCGCGCCGAGCAGAAGCAGCTCGGCAAGCAGGTCGCCCAGGCGAAGGGCGAGGAGAAGCAGGAGCTGCTGACCCGCACCAAGGAGCTCTCCGGCCGGGTCAAGGAGCTCGAGGCGCTGCAGAACACCGCCGAGGCCGAGTGGCAGGCCGCCCTGCTCGCCATCCCCAACCTGGCCGCCGACGAGGCTCCGGCCGGGGGCGAGGACGACTTCGTGGTCCTCGAGACCGTCGGCACCCCGGCGGAGTTCGACTTCGAGCCCCGCGACCACATCGAGCTCGGCAGACTGCTCGGCGCGATCGACCTCGAGCGCGGCACCAAGGTCTCCGGCAGCCGCTTCTACTTCCTGACCGGTGTCGGCGCCCAGCTCGAGCGCGCGCTGGTCAACCTGGCGATGGACCAGGCCGCGCAGGCCGGCTTCATCGAGGTGATCCCGCCGTCGATGGTGAAGCCGCGGGCGATGGAGGGCACCGGCTTCCTCGGCCAGGCCGCCGACGACGTCTACCGGATCGAGGGCCAGGACATGTTCCTGGTCGGCACCTCCGAGGTCCCGATGGCGGCGTACCACTCCGACGAGATCCTGGACGGCGCCGCGCTCCCGCTGCGGTACGCCGCGTTCAGCCCGTGCTTCCGCAAGGAGGCCGGCTCGCACGGCAAGGACACCAAGGGCATCATCCGGGTGCACTGGTTCGACAAGGTCGAGATGTTCGTCTACACCACGCCGGAGGAGGCCGAGGCCGAGCACCTGCGGCTGCTGGCGTGGGAGAAGGAGTTCATGGACAAGCTCGAGCTCGCCTACCGGGTCATCGACGTGGCCGCCGGCGACCTCGGCCTCTCCGCCCAGCGCAAGTTCGACATCGAGGCGTGGATCCCCACCCAGGGCAAGTACCGCGAGCTGACCTCGACCTCGAACTGCACCGAGTTCCAGACCCGACGCCTCGACACCCGGGCCCGCTACGACGTCGACGGCCAGCCGACCATCGGCCCGGTGGCCACCCTGAACGGGACGCTCTGCGCGATGACCCGCACGATCGTCGCGCTCCTGGAGACCCACCAGCAGGCCGACGGATCGGTCCGGGTCCCCGAGGCGCTGCGGCCCTGGCTGCAGGGCCGCGAGCTCCTCGAGCCGGTGGGCGGCTGATCATGGCCTCGTCTCGGAAGGTCCCCCGGGCCTCGTCCTGGCAGCCGCGCCTGGTCGCGCTGGACATCGACGGCACCCTGCTCAAGTGGGTCGAGGGAAGCGGGCAGACCCACGAGGAGATCGCCCCGGCGGTGTACGACGCGGTGCACCGCGCCTTCGACGCCGGCGCCCACGTGGTCCTGGCCAGCGGCCGCTCGCCGCACGGGATGACCCGGATCGCGGACCTGCTCGAGCTGCACGGCGACGAGAAGGACCGGCTCTGGGTGGTGGCCAGCAACGGGGCCGTGGTCTTCCGCTACCCGCCGCTGGAGGTCGTGCACGAGGAGACCTTCGACGCCCGCGCCGCCGTCACCGAGATCCTCGAGCACCACCCGGAGGCGCTGGTCGCGGTGGAGGAGCGCGGTGTCGGCTACCGGGTGAACCGGCACTTCCCCGACGGCGAGCTCTCCGGCGAGATGGTGATCACCGACATCGAGAAGATCGTCGACGGGCCGGTCAGTCGTGTGATCATCCGCGACCCCAACTCCACCGCCGACGAGTTCGTCGCGCTGGCCGAGAAGCTCGGCCTGCACGGCACCAACTACGTGGTCGGCTGGACCGCCTGGCTCGACCTCGCCCCGGTCGGGGTCTCCAAGGCGTCCGGGCTGCAGCACGTGGTCGACAAGGTCGGCGTACGCCCCGTCGACGTGCTCGCGATCGGCGACGGCCGCAACGACATCGAGATGCTCCAGTGGGCCGGTCGCGGGGTGGCGATGGGCCAGGCGGTCGACGAGGTCAAGGCCGTCGCCGACGACGTGGCCCCCACCGTCTACGAGGACGGAGCCGCCCAGGAGATGGACCGGTGGTTCGCGTGAGCGAGCTGCTTTCGGGGCTCCCGGCGGCCCTGCCCACCGAGATCCGCACGCTGCGCCTGCGCCTCCCGCTGGTGACCCCGGACGAGGCCGCCGACATGCTCGCCGGACGCCGCCACCCCGCCTGGCATGCGGAGTACCCGCGCACCGACGACGTCGACGCGGCCAGCATGGTCCGGGCCGGCCAGACCTGGGGTCCGCGGCACATCGTGCGCGCCTTCGACGGCCTGGTCGTCGGCGGCGTCGGCTTCTTCGGCCCGCCCGACGAGGCCGTCGACGGGGCCGCCCCCGAGGCCGAGGTCGGCTACGGACTGGTCAGCGACGCCCGCGGCCACGGCGCCGCGACCGAGGCGCTCAAGGGCCTGCTGGTCGAGTCGGACCGGCTCGGCGTCCGGGTGCGCGCCAGCGTCGACCCCAGCAACCGGGCCAGCGTCCGGGTGCTGGCCAAGGCCGGCTTCACCGAGCTCCGCGGCACCGACGACCAGGGCCAGCTGGTGATGGCCCGCCCGGTCCCGACCCCGCCGTGACCCCGCCGTGACCCTGCCCCGGCTGGTCGCCACCGACCTCGACGGCACGCTGGTCCGCTCCGACGGCAGCGTGTCCGACTACACCCGCGACGTTTTGGTCGAGCTCGACGAGCGGGGCGTGCCGGTGGTCTTCGTGACCGGGCGCCCGTTGCGCTGGGCCGAGGACGTCTTCGAGCACGTCGGTGCGCACGGGCTGGCGATCGTCTCCAACGGCGGTCTGGTCTGGGACGTCGCCAACTCCGCGGTCCACCTGGAGCGGGCGATCGAGCCGGAGCTCGGCCTCGACGTCTGCCGGGTGATCCGCGAGGCGGTGCCCGGCTCGTCGTTCGCGGTCGAGTCGCTGGCCGGGATCGGCCTGGAGCCGGCGTTCCTGGAGCGGCACCGGGTGCCCCAGGGGGCCCGCCGCGGGACGATCGAGGAGCTCTTCGACACCCCGGCGCTCAAGCTGCTGGCCCGGCACGAGGAGCTCACCCCGCAGGAGTTCTGGGACGCGGCCGAACAGGCCGTCCAGGGGCGGCTGGTGATCACCTGGTCCTCGGCCACCACGCTGCTCGAGATCAGCGGGCCCGGGGTGACCAAGGCGTCCACGCTGGAGATCCTCTGCGAGGCCCGCGGGATCGGCGCGCACGAGGTGATCGCCTTCGGGGACATGCCGAACGACCTGCCGATGCTGAGCTGGGCGGGCACGTCGTACGCGATGGCCGACGCGCACCCGACCGTGCGGGAGGCCGCCCAGCACGTGGCGCCCGGCCACGACGAGGACGGCGTGGCCAGGGTGCTGGCTGGTGTGTTCGGCCTCTGATCTGGTCTGATGTCCCGGTGTTCGTCAACGTCGGTCGTCTCCTCGCAGCCCTGGTGCTCGCCTGCACGGGCCTGGTCCTGAGTCAGGGGGCCGCGCAGGCCTGCACCTGCGAGAGCCTCACGACGCAGGCCGCCACGAAGGCCGCCACCAGCGTCTTCACCGGGACCGTGACCGACTCCAGCACCGCCGCCAAGCCCGACGGGCAGCGCGGCACCATCACGACGTACGACGTCGCGGTCGAGCGCGTCTACAAGGGTCAGGTGCGGACGGCGACCCTGACCGTCACCAGCAGCAAGGACCACCTGGGCTGCGGCCCCGCCCGGGTGCGCGACGACGAGCCCTACGTCTTCTTCACCCGCACGTCCGGCGAGGAGCTGCGGGTGACCCGCTGCGGCGGCACCGCGCCGGCCACCGACAAGCTCGTCGGCAAGGTCGAGAAGCTCCTCGGCGCCGGTCGCCCGCCCGTCCCGGACGAGCCGGAGCAGGCGGTCTTCACGCCGGTCTCGGACGCCGAGCCCACGCCGTTCACCCGGCTGGCCGCTCCCGGCCTCGCGCTGGTGCTGGCCGGTCTGCTCGGCCTGGGGCTGGCACGCCGGCTCGGCCGGCACCACTGACCCCTCGGCTCAGAGGTACATCCCGCCGGACTCGCCCGGCGTCGGCCCCTCGCTGCCCTGACCCGGATGGCCACCCTGGCCGTCCTGGTGGTGCGCCATCCCGGCCGGCAACGCCCGGCGGATCTGCTCGAACTGCGCCCGCGAGGCGACCTGCTGGGCGTAGATCGCGGTCTGGATGCCGTGGAAGAGGCCCTCGAGCCAGCCCACCAGCTGGGCCTGGGCGATCCGCAACTCGCCGTCGGAGGGCGTGGCGTCCTCGGTGAACGGCAGGGTCAGCCGCTCGAGCTCCTCGACCAGCTCCGGCGCGAGCCCCGCCTCGAGCTCCTTGATCGAGGCGTGGTGGATCTCCTTGAGCCGGTTCCGGCTGGCCTCGTCGAGCGGGGCCGCCTTCACCTCCTCGAGGAGCTGGCGGATCATGCTGCCGATCCGCATCACCTTGGCGGGCTGCTCGACGAGGTCGGTCAGGGCGCGCTCGTCGCTGCCGTCGTCGTCGGTCTCGCCCGTCTCGGGGGTGCCGGAGTTCTCGGTGGCCTGCTGCAGCGCGGAGACCGGCAGGGAGCCCATCGGCTGCCCGTCGGGCCCGATGATGACGACCTGCTGCTCCTGCTCGGACGACTCAGTCATGGCCCAACCCTAGAGGCTTGCCGCGCACGCCTCAGAGGGTGAGGACGATCTTGCCGGTGTGCTCGCCCGCCTCCATCAGCCGGTGCGCCTCGGCGACGGCCTCCAGCGGCAGGGTGCCGTGGACGACGGGCCGGATCCGGGTGTCGTCGACCAGCGGCCAGACGTGCTCGGCGACGGCGGCGCAGATCGTCGCCTTCTCCGACGCCGGACGGCCCCGCAGCGAGGTCGCGATCACCGCGCCGCGCTTGCCGAGCAGGGTGGCGATGTCGAGCTCGCCCTTGGTGCCGCCCTGCATCCCGATGATCACCAGGCGGCCCTCGGTGGCCAATGCCGCGACGTTGCGGCCGAGGTACTTCGCCCCCATGTTGTCCAGGATGACGTCGGCGCCGTGCCCGTCGGTGCGCTCGCGGACGACCGCGCCGAAGTCCTCCTCGCGGTAGTTGATCACCACGTCGGCGCCGAGCTCGGCGCACAGGCCGAGCTTGTCGGGGGTGCCGGCCGTGGTGAGCACCCGGGCGCCGTACGCGTGGGCGAGCTGGATCGCGAAGGTGCCGATGCCGCCGGCGCCCCCGTGCACCAAGAGGTTCTCGCCGGGCTTCAGGGCCGCGACCATGAAGACGTTGGACCAGACCGTGCAGGCCACCTCGGGCAGGGCCGCCGCGGTCACCAGGTCGATGCCGTGCGGGACCCGCATCAGCTGCCCGGCCGGCACCACCACCTGTTCGGCGTACCCGCCGCCGGAGAGCAGGGCGCAGACCTCGTCGCCCACCGACCAGCCCTGCACGCCCTCGCCCAGCTCGGCGACGGTGCCGCTGCACTCGAGCCCGATCACCTCGGAGGCGCCGGGCGGTGGCGGGTAGAACCCCATCCGCTGCAGGAGGTCGGCCCGGTTGACCGCGGTGGCGGCGACCCGGACCAGGACCTCACCGGGACCGGGTCGGAGGTCGGGGACCTCGGCGACGGAGAGGACGTCGGGGCCTCCGGCCCCCTGGGCGATCACAGCACGCATGCCCGCCACCCTAGGTGGCGGGTCGGTCGAGGCGACGATCAGTCGTCGAAGGCGTCCGCGGTGTGGTCGACCAGGTCGTCGTCGGGCACCGGGTCGTCGATGTCCAGCGGGTCGCGGGCGTCCGCCGGCCGGTCCCA
>NZ_JBFIKK010000137.1:0-7956 GCF_041600255.1 Nocardioides sp.
GCACCGAGCCGCTCGCGGTCCACGTGCCAGCGCACCGCCAGGTAGTCGGTGGCCTGGCAGTAGAGCACCACACCGACGTTGACGAACTCCTCGCGGTCCACGCGCGGCACGCAACGCAGGACGACGTACTGGTAGCCCTTGCTCTCCGGCAGCTCGCTCATCCGCGCACCACCTCCGGCAACCACTGACGGGTGCCGAGCCGCGCGGTCAGGAAGGCGACGTACGCCGCCCGCACGGCCCCAGGGGTCTCGGCGCCGGGGACCGGCTCCAGCCATTCGTCGGGCACCAGCTCCAGCACCTCGGCGAAGACCTCGGGGCCGAGCAGGGCGCGAATCTCCTCGTCCGCCCGGCCGAGTCCGGCCGCGTGCTCGAGCAGGACGTGGTCGTCGGGGCTCCAGGCCTGAGCCGCGAACCGAGCCGGGTCGGTGACGCCGCCCGACCAGGCGTGATGGAAGTACAGCGAGGCCCCGTGGTCGATGACCCAGAGGTCGCCGTGCCAGAAGAGCAGGTTAGGGTTGCGCCAGGAGCGGTCGACGTTCGCACAGAAGGCGTCGAGCCAGAGCACCTTGGCCGCCACCCCGTCCCCGGACGGCAGGTCGCCGTCGAAACCGAAGGACCCGGGCAGGAAGTCCACCCCGAGATTCAGTCCGGCGCTGGCGTTGAGCAGGTCCTGGACCTCCTCGTCCGCCTCGTACCGGGCGATCGCCGGATCGAGGTCCAGGCCGACCAGTCGAGGCGTCGGCAACCCGATCCGCCGGGCCAGCTCGCCCACGACCACCTCGGCGACCAGCACCCGGAGGCCCTGACCGGCACCGCGGAACTTGCAGACATAGGTCCCCAGGTCGTCGGCCTCGACGATGCCGGGCAGGCTGCCTCCTTCGCGCAGCGGGGTGACGTAGCGCGTGACGCGAACGACGGGGATCACGTCAGCGGTGCCTCGTCGATGAGCCGCTTGCGCTCGAGGTCGACGTCGAAGTCGGCGTCGGGCCACTGCGGGTCGAGCCGGACCAGCGCGTCGTGCAGCAGGCGCCCGACAGTCAGGTTGCGGTACCACTTCTTGTCGCTCGGGATCACGAACCACGGCGCGTGCGGGGTGTTCGTCCGCTCCAGGGCGATCT
This sequence comes from Nocardioides sp., assembly GCF_041600255.1. GTDB lineage: Bacteria > Actinomycetota > Actinomycetes > Propionibacteriales > Nocardioidaceae > Nocardioides. Next base: position 1,119 of record NZ_JBFIKK010000137.1, read on the forward strand.
CGTAGGCGCGTCGGTACTGCGGCCACTGGCCCCGCTCGTCGACGTCGCCGGGGTTGTACTTCCAGTACTTGGTGGGGTCGTCGAGGCGAGCGAGCAGTCGCTCCTTCTGCTCGGCCGCCGAGATGTGCAGCATGCACTTGAGCACCACGGTGCCTTCGTCGACGAGCTCGCGCTCGAAGTCGTTGATGGCGGTGTAGCGGCGCTCGATCTCCTCGGGCGCGGCCAGCTCGCGCACCCGGGCGATCAGCACGTCCTCGTAGTGCGAGCGGTCGAAGACCCCGATGTACCCGGCATCGGGCAGCGCCCGGCGGATCCGCCAGAGGAAGTCGTGGGAGAGCTCCTCCTGGGTCGGTGCCTTGAACGAGGTGATCCGGACACCTTGGGGGTCGACCAGGCCGACCGTGTGCCGCAGGACGCCCCCCTTGCCCGAGGTGTCCATGCCCTGCAGCACCAGCAGGATCCGGCGTGGCGACCCAGAGCGCCCCTCGGCGAAGAGCCGCTCCTGCAGGTCGCTGAGCTCGTCACCCAGCTCGAAGAGCGCCGCCTTGCCCTCTGACTTCCCGCCGTCGAACCCCGGGGCGACGTCGGTCTCGATCGCGGACAGGTCGACCGGGCCCGTGGGCAGCCGGTGCAGGTGGTCGCTCATGGCCACATCATGTCCCATGGCCGATGCGGAGCCTTCAGGCCAGAACGGTCGGTACGTCGAGGGTGCACCCGACCACGGTCGCGACGGAGCCGTCCGGTTGCGGGGCGTCGAACCAGACGCCCTGGTGGAACCCGGCCTTGGCCAGGACCCGCAGCGAGGCCGCGTTGCGGTGGTCCGGGGCCGCGAAGAACGACGTCGCGTCCGGGAAGCGGTGGTGGGCCCGGAGCATCCACGCCCAGAGCACATGCGCGCCCAGGCCGCGACCGACCCAGGCCTGGTCCCCGATCGCATAGTCGACGCCGATCGCCTCCGGGTCCGGGCCGAGCAGGGCGAACTCGGGGTGGTCGCCGATCCGGTAGTCCTGCAGGAACCCGACCGAGCGACCGTTGATCTCGACGACCCACATCCGGGTGGGCGTGAGGCCGTCGATGCAGGGTCCGTACGCCGCCGCCACACCCTCCGCCGTCGGTTCGCCCGCACCCGTCCACCACCGGGCGACGTGCTCGCTCTGGCGCCAGCGCGTGACGTCGGGCAGGTCGCCATGGGTCATCGCCCGTACCGCGACCACGACGTCGTGATCGAGGACAAAGCGCTTGACCTCACCGGACAGGTCCAGCGGGGTCGGCGTGGCGTGCAGACTGGCGCAGATCCGCGTGGCAGCGCCGAACCAGGACTCCGAACTGCGCACCACCCCGGAGAGCTCCCGACCACGGTCGAGGACGCTCACGTGGGTCACGACCGCGGCGGGCTCCATCCCGGGAGGTTAGTGGCGCAACGCGAGTCGGACCAGCCTCATCGAGACGCGTCCGGCTCGGGTTCGTCCCGCCCGGCGGCCGCGAGTTCCTCACGCACCACCGAGAACGCGACGCCCGAGCTGTAGCCCTTGCGAGCCAACATGCCCACCAGGCGCCGGGTGGCGGTGGTGTCGTCCACTCGACTCAGCGACCGGAGCTTCTTGCGGACCAGACCGCGGGCCGCCTCCTGCTCGTCGGCCGGATCGATCTCGTCGAGGGCCTCCTTGGCGACCTCGTCGTCGATGCCCTTGCGACGCAGCTCCTGGCCCAGCGCCCGCCTGGCCAGCCCCTTGCCCGGCTGGCGGCTGGCGATCCAGGCCCGGGCGAAGGCCTCGTCGTCGATCAGCCCGACCTCCTCGAACCGGTCGAGGAGGCGGGTGGCGACGTCGGTGGGGACGTTCTTGGCCGCGAGCTTGTCGCTGAGCTCCTGGCGGCTGCGGGCCTGACCGGTCAGTTGGTCGAGCAGGATCTTGCGGGCCACCGCCTCCGGGTCGGCGGGAGGACCGTCCGCGACGGGGTCGGGCACAGCCTCCGCCGGCGGGGTGGGGCGGGAGCGTGGCGCCGGTGGACCGGTCCGGTCCCCCGACACACCTCGCGTCCACGCCTCCACCCCGGCGGCGACGTCACCCCGCCACGACTCGCTCATCGGCGCCTCAGAAGTCGCTGACGCCCAGCGGGTCGGCCGGCTGGTCGACCTGCGCCCCGATGCCGAGCTTCTCGAGGATCTTCTTCTCGAGCTCGTTGGCGAGGTCGGGGTTGTCCTTGAGGAAGGTCCGGGCGTTCTCCTTGCCCTGGCCGAGCTGGTCGCCCTCGTAGGTGTACCAAGCGCCGGCCTTGCGGACCAGACCTGCTTCGACACCGACGTCGATCAGGCCGCCCTCGCGGCTGATGCCCTTGCCGTACATGATGTCGAACTCGGCCTGCTTGAACGGCGGGGCGACCTTGTTCTTGACGACCTTGATGCGGGTGCGGTTGCCCACCATCTCGGTGCCGTCCTTCAGCGTCTCGATGCGACGTACGTCGAGCCGGACCGAGGCGTAGAACTTGAGCGCCTTGCCACCGGTGGTGGTCTCGGGCGAGCCGAACATCACGCCGATCTTCTCGCGCAGCTGGTTGATGAAGATCATCGTGGTGCCGGAGTTGTTCAGGGCACCGGTCATCTTGCGCAGCGCCTGGCTCATCAGCCGGGCCTGCAGGCCGACGTGGCTGTCGCCCATCTCGCCCTCGATCTCGGCGCGGGGCACCAGCGCCGCCACCGAGTCGATCACGATCAGGTCGAGCGCACCCGAGCGGACCAGCATGTCCGCGATCTCGAGCGCCTGCTCACCGGAGTCCGGCTGCGAGACCAGCAGGGCGTCGGTGTCGACGCCGAGGGCCTTCGCGTACTCCGGGTCGAGCGCGTGCTCGGCGTCGATGAACGCGACGATGCCGCCGGCCGCCTGGGCGTTGGCCACCGCGTGCAGGGCGACCGTCGTCTTTCCGGAGGACTCCGGGCCGTAGATCTCGACCACGCGACCGCGCGGGAGACCACCGAGGCCGAGGGCGATGTCGAGGGAGATCGCGCCGGTCGGGATGATCCCGAGCTGGGCGCGGGTCTCCTCGCCCAACCGCATGACCGAGCCCTTGCCGAACTGCTTCTCGATGTTGGCGAGGGCAGCATCCAGTGCCTTCTCGCGGTCTGCACCAGCCATGGCGGTGTTCCTCTTCTTTCGTCGGGTGTCAGGCACATCGGCGACACTAGGAGGAGCCACCGACAGTGCCTGATCAGCGCCGTCGAAACTGTGGAGAACCTCTGCCCGGTGTCGTACCTGTAGCCCCAACCTAACCCGAACAGGTGTTCGACTCACGCAGGCGGGGTCCGGCGTGTCGTCGCGATCTCGTCCCAGGCCCGGGCGAACCGGCTGGAGCCCTCTCCTCCCCCCAGCAACCCGGCCACCGCCTCCGCGTCCTCGACCGTGTCCACGTCCGCCAGCTCCCCCGTCCCACCCACGTCGAGGCCGGCGTCCAGCAGCGCCCGCCGGGTGTCCGCGTACGTCGTCGGGGTGGACATCGGCACGCCCATCAGTGCCCGTGCCGCCCGGGTGTCGCGCGGGTCCCGCACGCCCAGCAGCCACCAGCCGCCGTCCGGGGCCGGGCCGAGCACGGCGTCGTGCTCGCGACAGGCGCCGGCCGCCGCGAGCAGCAGATCGGGCGTCACCTGCGGCGTGTCCATGCCGATCTGGAGCACCGGTCCCCCGGCGTCGACCAGGTCGAGGTGGGCCCGCATCAGGCGCTCGGCGAAGTCCGCGCCCAGCTGCGGCCGCAGGGTCCATCCCGCCAGTGCCGTCGCCAGCTCGTCCCGTCGTACGGCGTGGGCCAGGTCGCCGGCCAACGCCAAGTGACAGCTCTCGACCCCGAACGCGGCCCGGCAGGCGGCGAGCGTGTCGAGCAGCGACGCCGCCGCGATCTCGGCCGCGGCCGCCATCCCGATGGCTGCCCCGAGCCGGGTCTTCACCTCGCCGACCGCCGGCGCCTTGGCCACCACCAGCGCCTGCCCGGTGCTCACGTCAGCACCCGCCAGAAGTCCCGTGCGGTCCGGACCGTGCCCTTCACCGAGCCCGAGACCTTGGACCGGGTGCCGACCGCACGGGGGTGGTAGGCGACGTCGCGTTCGGTGATCGCCCAGTCGGCCCGGGTGACTTTCTGCAGCAGCTCGACCGGGTACCCGAAGCGCCGGTCCTGCACGTCGAGGGCGATCAGCTGCTCGCGACGGCACACGCGCATCGGCGCGATGTCGTGGGGCGTGAACCCGATCCGCCGGCGCAGCCACCAGATGATCAGCGCGTTGCCTAGGCGCGCGTGCCAGGGCCAGACGCCGCGGCGCACGGGTCGCCGCCGGCCCACGGCGAGGTCGGCGCGGCCGGCCTGCACATCGGCCAGCAGGTCGAGCAGCTCGTCCGGGTCGAAGGAGGAGTCCCCGTCCATGAACGCGACGTACTCCTGGGTCGCTGCCATCAGGCCGGCGTGCACCGCTGCGCCGTACCCGGGGACCGGCTCGCGCACGACACGGGCGCCCAGCCGCGCTGCCACCTCGGCGGTGTCGTCGGTCGAGCCGTTGTCGACCACGATCACCGCGAACGCGTCCGGCACCCGCGGCAGCAGACCGACCAGAGCCGCCGCCTCGTCCTTGCACGGCAGGACGAGGTCGCAGACGGGCTCCATGGCCACACCCTAGGCTCGCTCCATGTCGTCCACTCCCCCTCCCGGCGCGCGCGCCGAGCGGGGGTACGCCGGCCGGGGGTACGCCGAGTGGGTCGGGCTGGTGACGGGGCTGGTGCTGATCGCCGCCGCCATCGCCGTACCGCCGCTCGCCGAGTGGGACGTGCAGGCCCGGGTCGGCGACGGCGACCAGTTCCCGCCGCTGCACGGCTACTGGCGGCCCAACGTCGGCAGCCTGAGCCTGCCGGCGATCCTGCTGGCGCTGCTCGCGGTGCGCTACGCCCCCGACTGGGCCGAGCGGCTGTCCTGGCGTCGCCTCCTGCTGGCGTCGTACGTCGTCGGGTTGGGGTGGCTGCTCGTGCTCGCCCTGGTCGACGGCGAGGCGGGGCTGACCCGCGTGCTGGGCAACCCGTACGAGTACCTCGAGACCGCGCGGGCCACCACCGACGTACCGGCGATGCTGCGTGAGTACGTGGACCGGATCCCCTATGCCCACCCGGACAACTGGGTGACCCATGTGGCCGGCCACCCGCCGGGCGCCCTGCTCTTCTTCGTCGGCCTGGTCAAGCTCGGGCTGGGCGGCGACCTGGCGGCGGCGCTCGTGGTCACGGCGATCGCGGCCACCACACCCCTGGCTGTGCTGGTCACGCTGCGGGCCCTCGACCGCGAGCTGCTCGCGCGGCGCGCGGCGCCGTTCCTGGTGTTGGGCCCGGCGGCCGTCTTCACCGCGGTCTCGGCCGATGCCCTGTTCGCTGCCGTGACCACCTGGGGGTTGGCTGCGCTGGCGCTCGCCGCGACCGGCTGGCGGACGCGTCGACGACTGGTGGGGTGGTCGGTGCTCGCCGGGCTGCTGCTCGGCACCGCCGTGATGATGTCCTACGGCCTGCCGCTGATCGGGCTGGTCGCCGTGGCGATCCTGGTGGCCGCCGGGTGTGGCTACCCGCTGCCGATCGCGGCCGCGTCGGCCGGCGTGGTTGTGGGCGGCTTCGCGGTCGCCGGCTTCGCCTGGTGGGAGGCCTTCCCGGTGCTGAGCGAGCGCTACTGGGACGGGGCCGCGGCGGATCGGCCGGCGGCGTACTGGCTGTGGGGCAACCTGGCCGCCCTGCTGCTCTCGGCCGGGCCGGTCCTGGCGGCCGCCCTGGCCCGGCTGGTCGCGCTGCGCGCCGCGGCCGATCGGGTGGTACTGCTGCTCGTCGGCTCGGCGCTCACGGTGGTGGTGATCGCGGACCTGTCCCGGATGAGCAAGGCCGAGGTGGAACGGATCTGGCTGCCGTTCGTGCCGTGGCTGCTGATCACCACCGCTCTACTGTCTGAACGGTGGCGGCGCTGGGGGCTGGCGCTGCAGCTGCTCACCGCGCTGCTGCTGCAGCACCTGCTCTACACGAGCTGGTGAGTCAGACGGGTCCCGGTGCGAGTGGGTCGGTCTGGGCGTACAGCCCTGCCAGCAGGTGGTGACCGAAGCGCTCGAACGCTTCATCGCCGACCCCGTAGGCCCACACCGCTGTGCCCACGGCTTCACCCACCAGCGCGCGCCGCCATGCCTCCGGTTCGCGTGGGTCGCTCCCGGACCCCTCGATGAACGCCGCCTCGAGCTCACCGTTGCGAGCGAAGTCCTGACGCGCCAGGCGTACGAAGTCCTCCGTCGGTGGGCGCAGGTCGGCGCGACCGAAGTCGATGGCCCGGACGACGCCGTCGTCGATCAGCCAGTTGCGCGGCTGCCAGTCACCGCGCGTCGGTACGACGCGGGCACCACCGCCCGGCCAGGTCGCCACCTCGGAGTGGAGCCATCTCGCGATCTCGGGATCGATGCGGTGTGGCTGCGCGAGGTGTCGCTCCACGCGCGCCCGGAATGTGTCGTTCCACTCGTCATCGACGACCGAGAGCTGGCCGTGGAAGACAGCCAGCAGCGAGCCCGTTTGTCGGTAGGTCTCGGGATCGTCCTGCGCGCTGGTGCCCTCCACCAGCTCGCCCGGGAGGTAGCGCGTGACCAGGATCTTGGCCTCGTCATCGCCGAACAGCAGGGAGGGTGCGTGCCCGGCGCGGACCCAGGGACGCAGCCACTCGCGGTGCGCGCGGAGCTCCCGGGCGATGTGACCGTCCGTGGCACCGCCGGCCTTCACGATGAGGCGGCCCTGCTCGCTCTCGACGTCGAGCACCCTCGTCTCGACCAGGCCCCAGCTCAGATCAGCACGCACCGTGA
>NZ_JBFIKK010000138.1:0-7934 GCF_041600255.1 Nocardioides sp.
CGGGGGGCCTGAGGGTTCGGGGGGCCTGAAGGTTCGGGGGGCCTGAAGGTTCGGGGGGCCTGAAGGTTCGGGGGGCCTGAGGGTTCGGGGGGGCTTGGGGTGTCCGCGGGGCAGCAGGGCCTCTGAACGGGCCACTGAACCCAGAAAACCCGCACTTCACCCAGGGAGTTATCCGGGTGAAGTGCGGGTTTCACTGGTTAACCAGTGAATCTGCCCGCCTGCGCGTCAGCTCAGCAGGGCGGTCAGCGGCGAGATCGCGAAGTACAGCACGAACAGCCCCGCGATGACCCACATCAGCGGGTGCACGGCCGCGAACTTGCCGCGCACCACCTTGATCAGGACGAACGCCAGGAACCCGGCACCGATCCCGGCCGAGATCGAGTAGGTGAACGGCATCAGCACGATCGTCAGGAACGCCGGGATCGCGATCTCCAGGTCGTCCCAGTCGATCCCCTTGACCTGCTGCATCATCAGGAAGCCGACCAGCACCAGCGCCGGGACGGCCGCCTCGTTCGGGATCACCTGGACCAGCGGCGAGAACAGCGTCGCCACCAGGAAGAGCAGGCCGGTCACCACGCTGGCCAGACCGGTGCGGGCACCCTCCGCCACACCGGAGGCGGACTCGATGTAGGAGGTGTTGCTGGAGACGCCGGCCGCGCCACCCGCGGCAGCGGCGATCGAGTCGACCACCAGGATCCGCTTCGTGTTCGGCGGGTTGCCCTCCTCGTCGAGCAGACCGGCCTCGGCGCCGATCGCGGTCATCGTGCCCATCGTGTCGAAGAAGTCGGCCAGCAGCAGCGTGAAGATGAACAGCGACACGGTGACGACACCGGCGTTCTCCCAGGAGCCGAGCAGGTTGAACTGACCAAGCAGACCGAAGTCGGGCTTCTGCACGATGTCGCTCGGCCAGGCGGGGACGTTCAGGTTCCAGCCCTTGGCGTTGTAGTCGCCCGCCGCGTCGAACGCCGGACCGACGTTCGCCAGCTTCTCCACCAGGATCGCCACCAGCGTGGTGACCACGATCGAGATCAGGATCGCGCCGCGAACACCCGCGACGAAGAGACCGATCATCAGGGCCAGCCCGAGGACGAAGACCAGCACCGGCCAGCCCTGCAGGTTGCCGCCGATGCCGAGCTCGACCGGCACCGGACCCACACCGGTACGACGCACGAAGCCGGCGTCGACCAGACCGATCAGCGCGATGAAGAGACCGATCCCCACCGAGATCGCGACCTTCAGCTGCGACGGCACGGCGTGGAAGACCGCCTCCCGGAAGCCGGTCAGGACCAGCACCAGGATGATCAGGCCCTCCAGGACCACCAGGCCCATCGCGTCGGCCCAGGTCATCTGACTGGCGATCGAGAAGGTCACGAACGCGTTGAGTCCGAGACCGGTCGCCAGCGCCAGCGGGAAGTTGGCGACCACCCCCATCAGGATCGTCAGCACACCGGCGGCCAGCGCGGTCGCAGCCGCGATCGCGGCGAAGTTGCCACCCGCGAGCTGCTCGCCGTTCATGTCCTGCCCCTGGAGCAGGATGATCGGGTTCAGCACGATGATGTAGGCCATCGTGAGGAAGGTGACCACGCCACCGCGGACCTCACGCCCCACGCTCGAGCCGCGTTCGGTGATCTTGAAGTAGCCGTCGAGACGACCCTGGCCGGGGGCGGTGCCGGCCCGGACGCCGGTCTTGGTCTGGTTGCTCACGGCGGGATTCTGGCAGAGGCGCGCACCGCGCCGGGTGCCCTCCCCCGATCTCGGCAACCTCGACTAGCGTGGGGGCCGTGGAACTCCGCGACGACCAGCCGATGCAGCACGAGTTCGGCAACCGCACCTACATCGTCGCCGACGTCGAGCCCCTCGACGTCGACGGAGTCCGGACCGTCGAGGTCGGGGTCGCGCTGTGGCTGATCGCCTTCATCGCCCTGCTGCCGTTCTACGGCCGACTCCAGGACGAGGGCAACGTGTGGTGGCTGTGGACCTGCCTGGCCGGCTTCGGCCTGGGCCTCTTCGGCCTGGAGTACTGCCGGCGACGTCGCAAGGAGCGTGGTGCCCGCCTCGAAGGGCCGACCGTGCCGAGCGACCCGGCCACCCCGCCGGACCCGACCGCGTCCTAGAAGGTCTCGAGCTCCTCGATGGAGATCGTGTCGACCACCGGGTCGGCCAGCGGGATCGGTTCGTGCTTCTTGGCCAGCCGCACCTCGGAGTGGGCACCGCAGCCGTGGTCGAAGCTGACCACCCGGCCGTCGTCGTTGGCGTTGCCGTTGGCGCAGACGCCGAACATCTCCGACAGCGGACCGGCCAGCCGCATCAGGAAGCCGCAGGTCGAGCACGAGTCGGGAGCCGACTGCGCGATCGGGGCCTCCGGGCCGCCGTCGCCGTCGTACCACCGCTGGGCGGCGAGGTCGCGGCCTTCCAGGGAGAGCGTGCGCACCCGACCCAGACCGAGCTCGTCCGCCACGGTGCGGACCTGGGCCCGCTCGTCGGCGTCGAGCTCCTCGTCGCCGAAGAGGTACGTCGGGACCAGGCGCGGGTCGTCCTCCTCGACCGGCAGCAGGTCACCGGGCGACAGGTCGCCCGGCTTGATCCGCTCGCGGTAGGGCACCCACGCCGGCGCCACGATCGCCTCGTCGCCCGGGATGAGCACCAGCTCGTCCACGGTGACGTGCTTCTGGCGCGATGCGCGGACCACGGTCACCGACCAGCGCCAGCCGACGTAGCCGGGGCGGCGGCACTCGAAGAGGTGGGTGACCAGACGCTCGCCCTCGACGACGTGACCGAGGTGCTCCCCGACGTCGGCCGCCTCGATCTCCTCGAGCAGGGCGGCGCGCGCGGCATCCACCGCCGCGACGGCGACGGAGTCGGGCTTGGGGCGCACGGAGGTCATCACTCGTGAAATCATGGCCCATCCACCCCGGTCGTGTCAGGTCGGGTCGGGATCCGGCCGGGATGCCGTGTCCCGGCGCCCGACATTCGGTGCCACGGGGCAGGATGAGGCCATGCCCCTGCCGCCCGACGATGCGCCCCACGGCGCCTCGACCGCCTCACGAGCGGGCTCCGGGGTCCGGGCCGTCGGCCGAGGCCTGGGCACCGGCGTACGAGCAGCCGGGCGCGCCACCCGCTTCACCGTCTCCTCGGCCCGTCGTGCGGCCCGTGCGGGAGGTGCCGGCGCCTCCGGCCTCTCCCGACTGATCGAGATGCACGCCTTCAACACCGCCGGCGACGCTGCGGTGGCGATCTCCCTGGCCGGCACGCTCTTCTTCCAGGTCCCCACCGGAGAGGCCCGCGACCAGGTGGCGCTGTTCCTGGGCCTGACGATGCTGCCGTTCGCCATCGTCGCTCCCCTGATCGGCCCCTTCCTCGACCGGTTCAGCCACGGTCGCCGCTGGGCGATCGGCGCCACGATGGCCACCCGCGCGTTCCTCTGCTGGGTGCTCGCCTCCGCCGTGGTGACCGGGTCGACCGCGCTCTTCCCGGCCGCCCTGGGGGTGCTGGTCGCCTCCAAGGCGTACGGCGTGACCCGCGCCGCCGCGGTCCCCCGCCTGGTTCCCCACGGCTTCACCCTGGTCAAGGCGAACGCCCGACTCTCGCTCTCCGGGATCGTCGGGGCCGCGGTCTCGGCACCGATCGCGGGGGTGGCCGCCACGTTCGGCGCCGAGTGGTCGTTGCGCTACGCGTTCGTGCTCTTCGTGGTGGCGACGATCCTGGCGATCCTGCTGCCCGGCAAGGTCGACGTCAGCCTCGGCGAGGAGGGTCTGGCCCTCGGGCCCGGCCCCAGCGCCACCACCGGCCCCGCCAAGCGGATCGTCCGCGCAGCGGTTCCCCCGGCGGTCTCCTTCGCCCTGCGGGCCAACTGCGGACCCCGCTGGCTCTCGGGCTTCCTGATCATGTTCCTGGCGTTCCTGCTGCGGGAGAACCCGATCGGCGAGTGGCGCACCGAGGTCCTGCTCGGCATCGTCATCGGCGGGGCCGGCCTCGGCAACGCGATCGGCATCGGCGTGGGCTCGGTGCAGCACCGGCTCAAGCCGTCATCGCTGGTGGTCCTGGCACTGGTCGCCGACACCGCCGCCGTCCTGGTGGCGGCACTCTTCTACGGCGTGCTGTCGCTGGCGCTGCTCGGCGTCACGGCCGGGGTGGCCCAGGCGCTGGCCAAGCTCGCCCTCGACTCGACCATCCAGCGCGACGTGCCCGAACGGGTGCAGTCGAGCGCGTTCGCGCGCTCGGACACCACCTTGCAGCTGGCCTGGGTGCTGGGCGGCTTCATCGGGATCGCGATCCCGCTGGTGCCACAGCTGGGGCTCGGCGTGGGGGCGGCCGTGCTGGCCACCTGGTTCGCCTTCGTGATGTCCACCCGGCCCCGGGCGATCTCACCGAGCTGAGCGGCGACCGATCAGAGCTCGAGCTCGTCGGCCAGCGCGCGCAGCAGCTTGGCGGTCGGCTTCGCCGTCCGGGCGTCGGGGTGTCGCCCGTGGCGGTAGCCCTCGCCGACGTTGTCGAGCAGCCGGATCAGGTCCTCCACGATGGGAGCCATCTCGTCGGGCGACTTGCGGCGGGCGTGCTGCTGGTTGCGGGAGACCGATGCGGGCGCGTCGAGGATCCGCACCTGCAGCGCCTGGTCGCCGCGGCGACCCTGGGCGATGCCGAACTCGACGCGGGTGCCGGCCTTGACGGTGGTGACCCCGTCGGGCAGCGCCTCGGCGCGCACGTAGACGTCGGGGCCCTCCTCCTGGGACAGGAAGCCGAAGCCCTTCTCGGCGTCGTACCACTTCACCTTGCCTGTGGGCACGGTCAGACCTCTCGGATACTCGCGCCGGGACCCGATGTCACGGCGACGGCACAGCCTATGTGGCCGCCCCCGGGTCGGGCCACCGGGTTCGGCAGCGGTCGACTCAGGGGGCGCCCCGGTGGCCGTCCAGCCAGTCGGGGAACTCGTGCAGCGAGTCCAGCACGACGTGGGTGCCCGCGTCGAGGAGCTCCTCCCGGGTGCAGCCCCCGGTCAGCACCGAGACGCTGGTGACACCGGCCGCCAACGCGCCCTCGACGTCGTGCAGGTGGTCGCCGACATAGATCGAGGCGCCCTCGCGGCGCAGCACGTCGGCCTTGCCCACGCCCCACACCCAGCCCTCGAGGTGGTCGACCTCGAGCTCGAGGTGGTCGAGGTGCAGCCGGGCGTTGGGTGCGTACTTGCCGGTGACGACGAGCAGCCGGCCCGCGTGCCGTCGTACGGCGGCCAGCGCGTCGGCCGCCCCCGGGAGCAGGGGCACCGGGGCGATCGCGTGCTCGGGGTAGAGCGCCCGGAACCGGTCCGAGGCCGGCGCGATCGCCTCCTCGGCCAGGTGGCCGGCGAGCAGCTGCTCCAGCGGTGGGCCCAGGCGTGCGGTCATCTCGCCCACCGGGAACTCCACTCCCAGCTCGACCCCGAGCACCTCCAGGGTCGCGGCGAACCCGAGGGTGGTGTCGATCAGGGTCATGTCCAGGTCGAACCCGACCACGAGCGGGGACGCGGGAGCGGCGGCAGGCATGGGGTCACCCTAGGCAGCGATTGGATCAGCACCCATTCCCGTGCCACGCTCGTGCTCCATGCGTCACAATGGACGTTTTCCACATCACGGGGACCGATGAGGAGCAAGTGAGCCGGGTGCCAGGACGTCGTGTGCACCGACGCGTCGTACGACGTGTCGCGATCGCTGCTGCCCTCGCGCTCCTCTCCCCGGTGCTGACCACCTCGCCCGCCACCGCGTCGGCCGGCTCCGAGGACCAGCCCACCGCCCTGCACCTGGTCACGCTGACCGGCGCCGGCCTCGCGGGCTACCGCGGCGCCCTGCCCGAGCAGTTCCGGCGCTGGCAGCTCGGCCAGACCCAGGACGAGGTGCTGGCCGCGATCGGGGCCGACGAGCCCGTCTACCGGTGGACCGAGGCCCTGAACGGCTTCGCCGCCGAGCTGACCCGCACCCAGGTGAGCGCCCTCCAGGCTCGCCCCGACGTGGTCTCGGTCGAGAAGAACATCGTGCGGACGCTCGCCGGCTCGCCCTCCGGCGCCGCCGGCCTGCTCGCCTCCGGCCGTTCGCGCGGGGGCGCCGGCACCGTGATCGGCATCGTCGACACCGGCATCTGGCCCGAGAGCCCGCTCTTCTCGGCCGTCCCCGGCCTCGGTCGCGCTCCGCGCGGCTTCCGCGGCGAGTGCGAGGTCGGGCCGGGCTTCGGCGAGTCCGCCTGCAACCGCAAGCTGGTCGCCGCTCGCTGGTTCGTCGACGGCTTCGGTGACGAGAACCTGCGCTCCTCCTCCCGGCTCTCCCCTCGCGACGACAGCGGTCACGGGACCCAGATGGCCTCGATCGCCGCCGGCAACGCCGGCGTCTCGGTCCGGGTGAACGGCCAGCGCCTCGGCGACTACGCCGGCTCCGCCCCGCAGGCACGGCTCGCCGTCTACAAGGCCTGCTGGACCGCCCCGGACCCCGACGACGACGGCTGCTCGACCGCCGACCTCGTCTCCGCGATCGACGCCGCCACCCGTGACGGCGTGGACGTCCTGAACCTCTCCGTCGGCGGCCCGGGCGGGGTGGACACCGTCGAGCGCGCCCTGCTCGGCGCGGCCGAGGCCGACATCGTCGTGATGGCCGCTGCCGGCAACGGTGGCGAGCGGTCCTTCGCTGCGCACGCCAGCCCCTGGGTCACCACGGTGGGCGGCACCACCGGCGCGGTACGCCGGGGCACCGTCGCCCTCGGCGGCGCCGCGAACCTGCCCGGCGCCATGTCCTCCACCCGCTCGGCCGGTCCGGCTCGTGTCGTGCTGGGCGCACGGGTCCCTGCCCCCGGCGCAACGTCCCAGCAGGCCCGCCTCTGCGAGCCCGGCAGCCTGGACGCCGCCCGGGTCGCCGGCGCCATCGTGCTCTGCGAGCGGGGCGGCCTCGGCCGCGTGGACAAGTCCGCGGCGGTCGACCGCGCCGACGGCGTCGGCATGATCCTGGCCAACACCGGACCCGGATCGATCGATGCCGACTTCCACAGCGTCCCGACCGTGCACCTGTCGGCGCGCGAGGTCCGGACGCTGCGACTGTGGCTCGCCGGCAACCCCCGGGGCAGGGTCACCCTGCGCCCCGTCGGTGTCCGGCAGCCTCCCGCCCGGGTGCTGGACTCGTCCTCGGCCGGCGACCCGAACGCCGCCGTCGTCAAGCCCGACGTCGTCGCGCCCGGCCAGGGCGTGCTCGGCGCCGTACCCCCTTCCGTGCGCTCGACCCGCTGGGACTTCGTCACCGGCACGTCCGCGGCCACGGCGTACCTCAGCGGCGCCGCCGCCGTGCTGGTACGACGCACCGGCTGGTCGGCCAGCGCGATCCGCTCGGCGCTGACCACGACGTCGGCCCCGCTGGGTGACGCCGCCCTGGCGTCGGGAGCCGGCCGGGCGCGTCCTGCGCGGGCGACCTCGCCGGGGCTGGTGCACGCGGTCGAGGCGGGCGACTACCGCCGGTGGCTCAACGGCGACCTGCGCGAGCTGAACACGCCCTCGATCCTGATGGCGGGCGACCGCTCGAAGGCCACCCGGACGATCACGAACGTCGGACGGCGGGCGATGTACTTCTCCTCCTCGGTGGCCGGCTTCACCCGCCACCGGGTCACGCTGACCCCGGCAGCGGTCCGGCTCGCTCCGGGCGAGAGCGCGACCTACACCGTCACCGTCGAGCGCGGAGCCGGCGTGCTGCCGCTCGACGACGGGTTCGTGACCTGGCGCGGCGCCAACGGCGCGACCACCCGGATCCCGGTCGTCATCACCCGCTGATCCGGCGGCGCCGGACCAGGAGCCACGCCCCGGCACCGAGCATCGCGATCCCGCCCAGGGCACCGACGGCCACCTCGCGCCAGCGCCACGCCAGCCAGGTGTCACCGAAGAGGCGCTGGGCCAGCCCCACGTGCCGCTCACCGGCCAGCGCATCGGCCGC
>NZ_JBFIKK010000139.1:0-7812 GCF_041600255.1 Nocardioides sp.
CACGAATGGCACGCCCATCTTGGCGCCGTCGGCGGCGTACCGGATGTCGCAGGCCAGCGCCAGGCAGAGCCCGGCGCCGATCGCCGGACCGTTGATCGCCGCGATGGTGGGCACTTCGAGCTTCCGGATCGAGAGCCAGGCCCGGTAGAAGGCCATCATCCGGGTGCGCAGGTAGTCGACCGAGGCATCCGGCTCGCTGGCGATCCAGGAGGTGTTGCCGCCCGAGCAGAAGGCAGACCCTTCGCCGGTCACCACGACGACCCGCACGGAGCGGTCGGCGGCGAGCTCGTCGATGGTGGCGATCCACGAGGCGGTCATCTGGTCGGACATCGCGTTGCGCTGGTCCGGGTTGTCGAGGACGAGACGGACGACGCCGTCCGAGGGGCGCTCGAGGCGCAGGTGGGAGGCTTCAGACATGGGCTCACCGTACTGACGCGGACCTCGACCCACCGTGACCGGTTTCACCACGAACGGAGTGCCTACGTCACACCTGAGCGTGAGTGTCGTAGGGTCGAGGCGGCTCAGCGACAACCGTTGCCGAGCTCCGACGGGCTTCCTCATACATCCCCGTCGCGACGACCGAAGAAAAACTAGGCAAGGAGGCCGTCATGGCGGAGACCTGGAGCGGCGAGTTCTACTGCGTGAAGTGCAAGGAGAAGCGCGAGGCCGAGGGCGAGGTGCGAGTCAACGACAAGGGCACGCGCATGGCCAAGGCCGTGTGCCCCGTGTGCAGCACCAACCTCAACCGCATTCTCGGCAAGGCGTAATCGCCCCCACGAGCTGACGTGGCGGCGTCGGACGGTCCCTCGGGGGGCCGGCCGGCGCCGTTTTCGGCATGTGAGGGGCCACCGGCGGTCGCGGTGAGGCTGTGGATGACGCCCCCTCTCCCCCGCCCGGCTGTGCCACTGTCCGGGACATGGCCGCCGTCCCTCCACCCTCCACCCAGCACGCCACCCAGCACGCCAGCCAGCGGCCCGTGCTGCGTCCCGGACTGCGCGTCGTACGTCGAGACGACCGCCACCTGCAGATCGGCATCGACCCGCCCCACCGGCTGATCGTGCCCGACCACCCCGACGTACGGCGGCTGCTCGCCGACGTGCGGTGCGGCCAGCCACCCACCCCGGACTCGCCCGAAGGCACCGACGTGCTCGCGCGCCTGCACGCGCACGGCCTGCTGGTCGACGGCGACCTGCTGGCCACCGCGCAGGCCCGGGCGACGGACCCGGCGTCGGCGGCGGCGACCTTCGCGCAGTTCGGACCCGAGGCCGGCGACCGGCTCGCCGCCCGCCGGTCGGCCCGGGTCCTGGTCCTGGGCGAGTCCGCCGTGCGCGACCCGGCGCTGCGACTGCTGGCCGCGGCCGGGGTGCCGGTGCTGCCGCCCGACGCTGCCGAGGACGACACCACCGTGACCCTGGTGCTGAGCGAGGGGGAGGTCCGACGCGAGACCGTCGACGCGTTCGTCCAGGCGGCTCGGGCACACCTGGTCCTCGTCTGCGGGGCGTTCGAGTGTGCGGTGGGGCCCTTCGTCGTTCCGGGGGTGACGGCCTGCCTGCGCTGCGTCGACGCCCATCTGGGCCACCTGGACCCGCGCCGCGCCACGGTGGTCGAACAGGTGGCCGGCTCCCGGGCTCCCGGCGACCCGGTCGCCCGCGACCCGTCCCTGGTGGCGATGGCGATCGGCTGGGCGGTGCGGGACGTGGTCGGCTACCTGGACGGCGACCTGCCGTCCCTGTGGTCCTCGACGGTGCGGATCGATGCGGGTCTGGCGCTGACCCGACGTACCTGGCAGCGACATCCGCACTGCGGGTGCTCGTGGGGCGACGCGCTCACGGGGTGACGCTCAGCGGCCGGCGGCGGCTCACCAGAACTCGCTGTCGAGCTTGCCCTCCATGGCCCGCAGGTGCTCGCGCGAGCAGGTGTCGCAGTAGGTGCGGCGACGCCCGTTCTCGACCGACGTCGTCCAGGTCAGGGTCGCGGCGGCGTCCTCGGACTCGTCCGGCGCCTGGCGTCCGCAGAAGTCGCAGGTGGTCACCTCGTCAGGCTACGCGCCCGGCGGGGTCCGGACAGCACAAGAGCCGGGTACGACGCGACGGTCGTAACCCGGCTCCTGGCTGGTCCGCGATCAGGGTGGAGGCGCTCCCCGCGGGGGGCGACCACCGATCCCTAGAACGCGCGGGCGAGGGCAAGACGTGCCTGCTGCGCGGCCTCCTCAGCCTTCCGGCTGAGGCGGCGGGCCCGGGCCAGCTGGTGGCCCTGTCGCAACTGGTGCGCCTCTCCCAGACGCGCGGACATGTGTGCCCGCGCCAGGTTCTCCTGCATGAGTTCCATGGTGCTGCTCCTGACTCGTTTCGATGACATGGGTTGTTCCTTCGGTGTGACGTCCGGCCGCCTAGGCGGCGGCCGGGTTCTTGCGGGGCCGGCCGCGGGGGCGCTTGCGGGGGATCACCACTCCTTGGAGGAAGAGCTCACCGCCCCACACCCCCCAGGGCTCACGCCTGTCGAGGGCACCGTCCAGGCAGAGGGCCTGGACCGGGCAGTCCTGACAGAGCGCCTTGGCGAACTCCACGTCGGAGGGCGATTCGGCGAACCACAGCTCCGGGTTGTTCACCCGGCAGGGCAGCAGTTCGGCGTTCACCCGCCCGGCCTGGTCGTGGAGCTTGCCCAGACTCGGCGCTGCCGACGGGGCGTTGACCTCGGTGCGGTCGAGAACGCTGATGGTCATGTGTTCACCTCCTTGGGTGACCTGTCGCTTGATACGGGGAGAGGGAGGAGTTGTCGGAGATACAAAAAGGCCGCGGATCCCGGTGTGGGTTCCGCGGCCTGGAGAGTGCCGTCGCTGCTGAATTCTCAGCAGGACGGTGGTCTCCAGGCAGAGGTCCACGGGAAGTAGCCGTTGGCGAGGCCCAGATCAGCTCCGACGACGGTGGTACGGGTGCGCACGACAGGCGTGACGGCACCGTTGACGCAGGCGTGAGCGGACGAGGGCATGCCGAAGGCAGACGGGATCTGAGCCGTCATCGAGTTCTTGATGCTGATCACTACGTCCACCTCCTTCATTGCTTCGTGCGCGGGTCTTGGCAGGACCGTGATGCGCGGGCTTGTGTTGTCCAGAAAGTTAGCGCCTCCTCCACGTAATGGGCAAACGATTTAATGACCATTTCGTGGGAAATATTTCCGAGGCGGTCTAGTTGACCAGTCCGAGCACGTCCTCGCCGTACTTCTCGACCTTCGCGCGGCCGATTCCGTTGATCCGCAGCAGCGCCTCCGCCGTGGCCGGACGATGCTCGGCGACAAGCTGCAGGGTGGCGTCGGTGAAGACCACGAACGCCGGCACCGACTCCTCGGCGGCCCGCTCCTTGCGCCACTCGCGCAGGCGCTCGAACAGCTCCTCGTCGTACGACGCGGGGCAGTCCACGCACCTGCCCCGCTTCTTCTCGGCCCCGGTGGAGAGCGGACGGCCGCACTCCCGGCAGCTGGCGACCTTGCGGTTGCGCGCGGCTGCGGTGGCGGGCCGTTGATCGGTGGGCAGCAGGCGGTCCAGGAAGCGCGACGGCTTGCGCCCCGCGCGACCTCCGGGGTTGCGCGCCAGCGCCCACGACAGCGCCAGATCCAGACGGGCTCGGGTCATCCCGACGTAGAGCAGCCGGCGCTCCTCCTCCACGGCGAGCGGGGTGTCGGCGTACGTGATCGGCAGCGTGCCGTCCTGGAGGCCGCAGAGGAAGACCGAGTCCCACTCGAGCCCCTTGGCGGCGTGGAACGTGGCCAGCGTGACGCCGTCGGCGACCGGGGCGTGCTGCTCGGAGGCGCGGCGGTCGAGGTCGTCGACGAACCCGGCCAGGTCGCCACCGGTCCGGGCGAACTCGGTCGCCTGGTCGACGAGCGCCTGCCAGGACTCCCAGCGGTCCCGCGTCTGCCCCCGCGCGGTGGGCGCCTCGGCGCTCCAGCCCATCCCCGACAGCGTGCCGTGCACGGTCTCGAGGAGCTCCACGCCGTCGCCGGAGCGGGCGGCGCCGCGCAACCGGGTGACGGCCTCGCGCACCTCCGGCCGGTCGAAGAAGCGGGCCGCTCCCCGGATGACGTACGGGATGCCGCGTGCCGAGAGCGCGTCCTCGTAGGCCTCCGACTGGGCGTTGATCCGGAAGAGGATCGCGATCTCACCCAGGGGCCGACCGGCGTTGCGCAGGGCGAGGATCCGGGCGGCGACGGCCTCGGCCTCGGCGACCTCGTCCGGCTGGGCGGTGAAGGTCACCGCCGGGCCGCTGGGCCGCTGCGCCTTGAGTTCCACGCCGCGGCTGGTGGTGCCGGCGAGGAGGGTGTTGGCGGCGGTGACGATCTCCGGGCTGGAGCGGTAGTTGCGGACCAGGTCGATCGAGGTGGCCCGCGGGAACTTCTGGGCGAAGTCGCGCAGGTACGACGCGTCGGCCCCGGCGAAGGAGTAGATCGTCTGGGCGGGGTCTCCGACGACGCAGATCTCGTCGCGGCCCCCGAGCCACAGGTCGAGCAGTGCGGACTGGATCGGTGAGACGTCCTGGAACTCGTCGACGACGAACCACTTGTACTGCCGGCGGATCTGGGCGGCGACCCGCTCGTCCTCGGCCAGGATGCCGGCGGTCAGCAGCAGCACGTCCTCCATGTCCATCCGACCCTGGGCGCGCTTGACCTCCTCGTAGCTGGCGAAGACGCGGGCGACGGTGTCGTGGTCCTGCCCGGTCACCGAGCGGTTCCGGCTGGCAGCGACCTTGGCGTAGTCGTCGGGGTGGACGTTGCTGACCTTGGCCCACTCGATCTCGGAGGCGAGGTCGCGCAGCAGGGCCTGGTCGCTGGCCAGGCGTTGCCGGCGGGCCGCGGTGGCCAGCAGGCCGATCTTCGACTCGATCAGGCTGGGAAGTTCGGTGCCGTGCACGTGCGGCCAGAAGTAGCGCAGCTGACGCAGCGCCGCGGAGTGGAAGGTGCGGGCCTGGACGCCCCCGGCGCCCAGGGTGCGCAGCCGTCCGCGCATCTCGCCGGCAGCCCGGGTGGTGAAGGTGACGGCGAGCACCTCGGTGGGGGCGTACACGCCGGTGGCCACGCCGTGCGCGATCCGGTGGGTGATCGCCCGGGTCTTGCCGGTCCCCGCACCGGCGAGAACGCGCACAGGCCCGCGCAGCGTCTCGGCGACGCGCCGCTGCTCGGGGTCGAGGCCGGCGAGCAGGTCGTCGGGCCGGGTGGGATCAACCCTGGACATGCGGGAACAACTCCTCCGGAGCATTGGTTAGCCTCGTGTACCCCCGCACCCTAGACGGCAGAGGCGACACTCCCTGATGACTGGTCAGACCCCCGGAACCTTCACCATGTACAGCACCCCCTGGTGCGGCTACTGCCACCGGCTGAAGAGCCAGCTGAACCGCGAGGGCATCCACTTCGAGATCGTCGACATCGAGCAGCAGCCCGAGGCCGCGGCCCTCGTCGAGAAGGTCAACAACGGCAACCAGACGGTGCCGACGCTGGTCTACTCCGACGGCACCGCCCAGACCAACCCCTCGCTGATCCAGGTGAAGCAGAAGCTCGCCAGCCTGGCCTCCTGAGGCGCTCCCCCGGCCAACCACAACTGGCAGGTCAGCGGCTTGGGGGCAACCACAAGTGGCAGCTCACCACTGGCCGGGGAGGGTGTCGCCGTACCAGTGCTCGACGAGTGAGCGCGAGATCGAGACGCCGGCCGGCAGGGCCAGCGTGCCCGCCTCCGCCTCGGCCTTCATCTCCTCGCGGGTGAACCACCGAGCCGCCTCGATCTCGTCGTCGTCCACCTGGATCTCGGTGCTCTCGGCCCGGCCGAGGAAGCCGATCATCAGACTCGCCGGCAGCGGCCACGGCTGGTTGCCGAAGTACTCCACCTCGCCCACCCGGATGCCGACCTCCTCGGCGACCTCGCGGCGTACGGCGTCCTCGAGGGTCTCGCCCGGCTCGCAGAAGCCCGCCAGCGTGGAGTAGCGGCCCTCGGGCCACAGCGCCTGCCGACCGAGCAGGCACCGCTCCGCCGGGGAGCCCGGCTCGCCGGCGGTCACCAGCATGATCACCGCCGGGTCGGTCCGGGGGAACTGCGAGCGCCCGCACTGCGAGCAGACCAGCTCATGGCCCGAGGCCTGCGCCTCCAGCGCCCCGCCGCAGCGCGGACAGAAACGGGTGACGTGCAGCCATTCGGCCAGCCCGAGGGCGTGGAAGAGCAGCGGCGCCTCGTCGAGGCCGTCGGTGGCCAGGTGCGGCAGCAGCCCACGCAGCGGGAACCACTCGTGCTTCTCCCCGGGCACGCTGCCCGGGGGCACGACCACGGCGAAGTGGGCACGCCCGCCCTGCTCCCCCAGCAGCACCCGCAGCCCCTCCGGCGCCTCCTGGGGCGAGAGCCACGGCACCCGACCCGAGACCGGCCGGACCCGGGTGCCGGAGACCAGCAGCACCCGGCTCTCCGGGTCCGCCCACCGCTCGTCCAGCCAGGCCTGGTCCTTGCGGCGTACGCCGGTGCGGTCGTGGGGGTTGGCGGAGAGCCGCAGGTGCGGAAACGTCACGAGCCGAGGCTAACCGGACCTGACTAGGGTGTCGGCCGTGAGCACCCACATCGGCGCCGAGCCCGGTCAGATCGCCCCCGTCGTCCTGATGCCCGGGGATCCCCTACGGGCCCGGTGGATCGCCGAGACCTTCCTCGACGGCGCCGAGTGCTACACCGAGGTGCGCGGCATGCTCGGCTACACCGGCACCTGGCAGGGCCACCGGGTCTCCGTGCAGGGCTCCGGGATGGGCCAGCCGTCGCTGGCGATCTACGCCAACGAGCTGTTCACCTCCTACGACGTGCAGTCGGTGGTCCGGGTCGGCTCCTGCGGCGCCCTGACCGAGAAGCTCGCCGTGCGCGACATCGTGATCGCCTCGGGCGCCTGCACGGACTCCTCGATGAACCGGATCCGGTTCGAGGGGCTCGACTACGCCCCGGTTGCCGACTTCGGCCTGCTGCGGGCGGCGTACGACGCGGCGGTGGCGACCGAGCGCGAGAGCGCGGTGCACGTCGGGCTTATCTTCAGCGGCGACTCGTTCTACAGCCCGCGACCCGAGCTGACCGCACGGATGGTCGAGTACGGCGTGCTCGCGGTGGAGATGGAGGCGAGCGCGCTGTACACGCTGGCGGCCAAGTACGGCCGCCGGGCTCTGGCGATCTGCACGGTCTCGGACCACGTGATCACCGGCGAGGAGACCAGCGCGCAGGAGCGGGAGCAGACCTTCGGCGACATGGTCGAGATCGCACTGACGGCGGCGCTCAGCCAGGACTGAGCTGCGGGTGGCACCCGAGCACCGTCGCTCGGACTAAACCCGCCGCCGAGGGCGTTCTTCCGGCGTGGAGATCCTCGACGCGGTGGTGATCGGGGCCGGCCAGGCCGGCCTCTCCGCCTCCTACCACCTGCAGCGCCGCGAGCTGGCCCATGTCGTGCTGGACGCGGAGGAAGCTGCCGGCGGCGCCTGGCAGCACCGCTGGGACTCGCTGACGATGACGGACGTCCATGGCGTGGCGGCGCTGCCCGACTCCCCGGCTCCGGACCGCGGCGAGGATCCGGCCAACGTCGTGGTGCCGGCGTACTTCTCCGACTACGAGCGGCAGCATCGCCTCCCCGTCGTCCGGCCGGTCCGGGTCGACCGGGTGGTCGACGAGGGCGGGCTGCTCGTCGTGCACGCCGGGCACCGGACCTGGCGCACCCGGACCCTCGTCAACGCAACCGGCACCTGGTCACAGCCGCACCTGCCCGCCTACCCGGGTCGGCAGGCCTTCCGCGGCAGGCAGCTGCACACCGCGAG
>NZ_JBFIKK010000140.1:0-7806 GCF_041600255.1 Nocardioides sp.
CACGCAGGCCAGCACGTGCTCGGCGTACTCCTCGGGGTCGATCCGGGTCACCGGGCTGGACAGCCCTCAGCGAGCCGACGAGAAGGGCTCGGTGCCGCGCACCAGCCGCAGCCCGCGGATGCCGGAGTGCCGCCTGGCGAAACGCAGCTCCCGGCGCAGGTCGCCGACGCCGTTGGCTCCCGCGAGCGGGGCGATCTGGACCGTGGAGAGAACGCCGAAGGCGCGGCCGTCGGCGTCGAGGAAGCCACTGCCCGAGTCGCCGGGGACGCCGGGGGTCAGCGTGTAGACCTCGTGGCTCCAGTTGCCGTCGTAGCCCACCGAGTAACCGTCCCGGGGCGAGAGCGCCGTGCCGGGTCGCAGACCCGAGTGGCCCCACGTGAAGACCCGGTCCCCGAACGAGGTGCCGCTCTTCGACAGCCCGGTGGGACCGCCCCAGAACGGCACGGTCGGGTTGACCTTGGAGATGTCGCGGGTGCGGACCCGCACCAGCGCGAAGTCGTTGTAGGCGCAGGTCTCCCAGTCCTTGGTCCCCAACCGCTGCATGGTGAACCAGGAGCTGTAGGCCAGCCGCCCGGCACCGAGCGTGCTGCCGTCGGAGACGAGATTGCCGCCGGTGGCGAAGCGGACCGGCGTACGCAGCGGCAGGGACTTGGTGGTGCAGCCATCGGTGTCGTCGGACTCGCCGAGACCGGCGCAGTGGGCGGCGTACCCGACATAGACCCGCGAGCGCTTGTCGGTGAAGACGAAGTTCCCCGTGCACTGGGCGCCGTCGGTGTACATCTGCACGCCCGGCGTGATCGTCGCCGTGGCGACCGGCGCCCACCGCTTCATGGGTGCGGCGGGGCCGGCGGCGGGGCTGGCGGCGGCGGGGCTGGCGACGGGAGCACCGAGCCCGGCGGCGAGCACCACCGCTGAGAGCAGGGCCGAGACACGTGAGGGACGCATACCCCTACAACGAGCGACGGCCCTCACAGTTCCGCCTGTGAGGGCCGTCTTCCCTGGGATCACCCGGGCAGCTGTCCGGGTGACTGCTTCCTCCCTGGTCCTGCGTGGGTCAGAGAACGGGGTTGAACGGCTCGGTGCCGTGGACCAACGTGAGGCCGGCGATCCCCGAGTGGGCCTGGGCGAACGCGAGCTCGCGGGACAGGTCGCCGATGTTGTTCGAGGCGGGCAGCGGCAGCAGGCCGAGGGTGGAGAGGGTGCCGATGGCCTTGCCGCCCTCGCTCAGGAACGCCGAGCCCGAGTCGCCGGGGACACCCGGGGTCACGGTGTAGAGCGGGTGCGACCAGCCCTCGTCGGCCGGGTCGTCACCCAGGCTGATGCCCTGGTGGGGCGAGAGCGCCGAGACGCCGGCACGCAGGCTCGAGTTGCCGTAGGTGTAGACGTCGTCACCGGCCTCGGTGCCGTCGGTGTCGATCCCGGTCGGACCGCCCCAGAACGGAACCGAGGGGTTGACCTTGCTGACGTCGGCCGGGTCCACCTTGACCAGCGCGAAGTCGTTGTAGGCGCAGGTGTTGGGGTCGGTGGTGCCGATCTGGGCCTCGGTGAGCCAGGCCGAGTAGGCCAGCGTGCCCGAGCCGACCTTGGTGCCGCGGCTGACCAGGCTGCCGCCCTGACGGAACTCGACCGGGGTGCCGAGCGGGAGGGAGTCGTTCTCGCAGCCGTCGGTGTCGGTGGCGGCACCCAGGCCGGCGCAGTGCGCGGCGTACCCGACGTAGACGTTGGCGGCGGCGTCGGTGAAGACGAAGTTGGCGGTGCACTGGCCGCCGTCGGTGTACATCATCGTGCCCGGGTGGATCGTGGCCGTGTCGGCAGGCGCCCAGACCGGGACGCTCCCGCCCTGCGTGGCGTCAGCCGGGGCTGCGGTGAAGAGGCCCGCGGCCAGGACGGAGGCCGACAGGGCGCCGAGCGCACGCAGGGTGCGGCGGCGGAGGTTCGACGAGGCGAACGACATGGGGGAAAACCTCCCGAGTAGGCGCGCGTCGACCGTACGGCGACGCGGGGTTCACATGGCCCAACGAGGCTAGCCCACCCGGGTTACGCCCGGTGACCCGATCGGGCCATGTGAACCACTCGGGTCAGTACGACGGCTGGCTCGGGTCGATCTGGTTGACCCAGGCCACCACTCCGCCACCGACGTGCACGGCGTCGCTGTACCCCGCACCCTTGAGCACGGCCAACGCCTCCGCGGATCGGACCCCGCTCTTGCAGTGCAGGACGACCTGCTTGTCCTGCGGCAGCTCGGCGAGCGCGTTGCCGTTGAGGAACTCACCCTTGGGGATCAGCACCGAACCGGGGATCCGGTTGATCTCGTACTCGTTGGGCTCACGCACGTCGACCAGGACGAAGTCGCGGGTCCCCTCGGTGCGCTCCTTCAGCATCGTCTCGAGCTGGCCGACCGAGATGGTCGAGCCCACGGCAGCGTCCGCCGCCTGCTCGGAGATCGCGCCACAGAACGCCTCGTAGTCGATGAGGCCGGTGACCGTCGGGTTCTCTCCGCAGAGCGCGCAGTTGGGGTCCTTGCGCACGCGCAGCTTGCGGTACTCCATCTCCAGGGCGTCGTAGATCATCAGCTTGCCGACCAGCGGGTCGCCGACCCCGGTGAGGAGCTTGATCGCCTCGTTGACCTGGATCGACCCGATGCTGGCGCAGAGCACGCCGAGCACGCCGCCCTCGGCGCACGAGGGCACCATCCCGGGCGGGGGCGGCTCGGGGTAGAGGCAGCGGTAGCAGGGCGCCTCGCCGCTGGCCGGGGCGAGCGCGTCGGCACCGTCGGCGGGCGCGTGCGGCCAGAAGACCGACGCCTGGCCGTCGAAGCGGTAGATCGAGCCCCAGACGTAGGGGATCTTCAGGAAGTACGCCGCGTCGTTGACCATGTAGCGGGTGGCGAAGTTGTCGGTGCCGTCGACGATCAGGTCGTAGCCCTCGAAGATCTGCAGCACGTTGTCGTTGTCGAGGCGCTCGTTGTGCACCACCACGTTGACCAGCGGGTTGGCCTCGGCGATCGAGTCGCGGGCGGACTCCGCCTTGGGCCGGCCGATGTCGGACTGGCCGTGGATGATCTGGCGCTGCAGGTTCGACTCGTCCACCTCGTCGAACTCGGCGATCCCCAGGGTGCCCACGCCGGCCGCCGCCAGGTAGAGCAGGGCCGGGCTGCCGAGCCCACCGGCACCGATCACGAGCACCTTGGCGTTCTTGAGTCGCTTCTGACCGGTCATCCCGACGTCGGGGATGATCAGGTGCCTGCTGTAGCGGCGTACCTCGTCGACGCTCAGCTCGTCGGCGGGTTCCACGAGCGGGGGGAAAGACACGGATGCTCCTCGATCGGTTCGTCGGTGGACCCCGGGTCAACCCCGCCGGCCCGCCAGATGTTCCGTCCATCGTCGCCGCAGCCGGCATCGTCGCCGCGTCGCGTCCCGTCATCCGGACGACGTCGGCTGCCCGGTAGGCTGCGAAACCGCGGGGCGACCCGTCCGAACCGAGGAGCACGAGTTGAGCGCTGGCCAGCAAGAAGCGGCAGATGCACGACCCCGTGGCGGACGCATGCCCCGCAACGAGCGACGCACCCAGCTGCTCTCCTCGGCCCTCGAGGTCTTCGTCGCCCAGGGCTACCACGCGGCCGCGATGGACGACATCGCCGAGCGGGCGGGCGTCTCCAAGCCGGTGCTCTACCAGCACTTCCCCGGCAAGCTCGACCTCTACCTCGCCCTGCTCGACGCCTCCTGCGACCAGATCATCGAGAACTGCCGGATCGCGCTGGCCTCGACGCACGACAACAAGCTCCGGGTCGAGGCCACCATGCAGGCCTTCTTCGAGTACGTCGCCGGCGACACCGGGGCCTTCCGCCTGGTCTTCGAGTCCGATCTGACCAGCGAGCCGGCCGTGCGCGAGCAGGTCGAGCGGGTCACCACCGAGTGCGCCGCGATGATCGCCCACGTGATCCACGACGACACCGGACTGCCCGACCCGGCCTCGCGTCTGCTCGCCGTCTCCCTGGTGGGAATGGCCCAGGTCAGTGCCCGGTTCTGGCTCTCCGAGGGCGGCGGTATCCGCAAGTCGGACGCCGCCGGCCTGGTTGCCGGGCTCGCCTGGCGTGGCATCCGGGGCTACCCCCTCACCGACGACCACTGAACAACCGCGCGGTTCGGGACGCCCTGTCCCCCGTGCACCACCGAACGCGATTCCAAGGAGGACCTGTGGAGGTCAAGATCGGCGTCCAGCACGCCACCCGTGAACTGCTCGTCGAGACCGACGAGACGGCCGAGAACGTCGAGAAGATGGTCGGCGAGGCCGTCACCTCGGACGGGCTGATCGCCCTGACCGACAGCAAGGGCCGACGGATCCTGGTGCCGGCCGCCAAGCTGGCGTACATCGAGATCGGCGGCGGCGTCGCCGGGCACGTGGGCTTCCGCTCCTGACCCGACGGCGCGCTCCGTGCAGACGGGTCGCGCACGCGCCATCATCGAGGTGAGGGCCCCCACCGGGTGCCCCACCCTGCCGAAGTTGTGGAAAGGACCCCCATGCTCAGCGCCATCCTGTGGGCTCTCATCGGCGGCACGATCATCGGGCTGCTCGGGAAGCTGGTCGCCCCCGGCGACCGGGACAACATTCCGCTCTGGCTGACGATCCTGTGCGGCATCGGCGGCATCATCGTCGGCAACGTGCTCTACACGCAGTTCTTCGACCCCAGCACCGGCGGCATCGACTGGTGGCGCCACGTCTGGCAGGTCGGCGTCGCTGCCGTCCTGGTCATGGCGGCCGCCTCGGTCACGGGTCGCACCACGGCCTGATCGGCACGTCCGTCGTACGCAGCAGGGCCCGCGCCGATCCCTCGGCGCGGGCCCTGCTGTGTGTTGCGAGGTCGGGTCAGGAGTCGAGACCGAGCTCGGCCATCCGTTCGGCGTGCCGTTCGGTGATCCGGGCGAACATCCGCCCGATGGCGGCGAGGTCCAGCCCCGGTCGGTCCACTCCACCGGCGAGCAGGGCGGTCAGCGCGTCGCGCTCCGCGGCCACCCGCTGCGCCTGGGTCAGGGCCTCCCCCATCAGTCGCCGACCCCACAGGGCCAGCCGGCCCCCGAGCCGGTGGTCGGCGACGATGGCCGCGCGCACCCGGTCGACGACGAAGGCCGCGTGGTCGGTCTCCTCCAGCGACGTCAGGATCACGTCGCGGGTGTCCACGTCGAGGTACGCCGCGATCTCGCGGTAGAAGTCGTTGGCCAGCCCGTCACCGACGTACGCCTTGATCAGGCCCTCGAACCAGTCGGAGGGGGCGGTGTGGGCGTGGAACAGGTCGATCGCCGCACCGAAGGGTGCCATCGCCTCGAACGGGTCGGCCCCCAGGGCGCTGAGCCGGTCAAGCAGCGGAATCACGTGCGAGAACTCGCCGGTCGCCATCCGGGAGATGGCCACCTTGTCCTGCAGGGAGGGCGCCAGCTTCGCGTCCTCGACGAGCCGCTCGAACGCCGAGATCTCGCCGTAGGCGATGGCGCCGAGCAGGTCGACGACCGCCTCCCGGTACTGCGGGTCTTCCAGGGCCACCGGGCCGTCGCCGCCGGTCGATTCAGTCATGGCCGCACCCTACCGATAGACTCGAAGTGATCGAGTGCCGCGCCCGCGCCTGCGGGAAGCGACCTCGACCGGCGAGACGGCCCCGCTCCACGAGCGGCGGCGCCCCGTCTGCATGTGCGCGGCTGACGCCGTCGAGACTTCCCTGCCCCTGGCAGGAGCGATGGGTCGCCGCACTTCCGGCTGACCTCACGAAAGCGAAAGACACTGACCACCACCACATTCCGCGAACTCGGCGTGCACCCCGAGATCTGCGACGCGCTCGAGCGCGCCGGCATCGTCACCCCGTTCGCCATCCAGGAGATGACCCTCTCGGTCGCCCTGGTCGGCACCGACCTGATCGGTCAGGCTCGCACGGGCACCGGCAAGACCCTGGCCTTCGGCATCCCGGTGCTGCAGCGCAGCGTCTCGCCCAAGGACCCCGACTACGCCGACCTGCCGCAGGGCAAGCCGCAGGCGCTGATCGTCGCCCCGACCCGTGAGCTCGCGCTCCAGGTCTCCAACGACCTCCACCTGGCCAGCAAGGACCGCGGCCTGCGTGTCCTCACCGTGTACGGCGGCGTCGGCTACGAGCCGCAGCTCGAGGCCCTCGAGTCCGGCGTCGACATCGTCGTCGGCACCCCGGGTCGCCTGATCGACCTGGCCAACCGCCGCGCGCTGGACCTCTCCCACGTGCACGCGCTGGTCCTCGACGAGGCCGACGAGATGCTCGACCTGGGCTTCCTGCCCGACGTCGAGCGCCTGCTCTCGCTGACCCCCGAGACGCGCCAGACCATGCTCTTCTCCGCGACCATGCCCGCCGCGATCGTCTCGCTGGCCCGCACGCACATGCGGCACCCGATGAACATCCGCGCCGAGTCGTCGTACGACACCCAGCTGGTGCCGGCGACCGCGCAGTTCATCTTCCAGGCCCACGACCTCGACAAGCCCGAGATCATCGGCCGGATCCTGCAGGCCGAGGACGCCGACAAGATCATCGTCTTCACCCGCACCAAGCGTCAGTCCCAGCGGATCGCCGAGGACCTCGCCGAGCGCGGCTTCGCCGCCAGCCCGCTGCACGGAGACATGCAGCAGGCGGCCCGCGAGAAGGCGCTGACCAAGTTCCGCGGCGACACGCTGCGGGTGCTGGTGGCCACCGACGTCGCCGCCCGCGGCATCGACGTCGCCGGCGTCTCGCACGTCATCAACTACACCTGCCCCGAGGACGAGAAGACCTACGTCCACCGGATCGGCCGCACCGGCCGCGCGGGTGCCAGCGGCATCGCCGTCACGTTCGTCGACTGGGCGGACCTGCACCGCTGGAAGATGATCAACAAGGCGCTCGACCTGCCCTTCGACGAGCCGCAGGAGACGTACTCCACCTCCGAGCACCTCTACCACGACCTCGGCATCCCGCCGGGCACGAAGGGCCGCATCGTCGACCCCGCCCCGCAGCCTCCGAAGGCCCCCCGCAACGACCGCTCCGGCGGCCGCTCGGGCGAGCGTTCCGGTGGTGACCGGTCGGGTCGCGACGGTGGCGGCGAGCGTCAGCCCCGCAACCGCAACCGCAGCCGGACCCGCAGCCACGGTGGCGCCACCGCGGCCGAGGGCAGCGCCCCGGCCACCGAGCAGCCGGCTGCCGCTGCTGCGCCCTCGGGTTCGGCGAGCGAGTCCGGCGAGGCGCGGTCCGGCCGCAGCCGCAACCGCCGTCGTCGTCGCCCCTCCGGCTCCGAGTCGGGGTCCGCCGACTCCTGATCGACCCGTAGTTCGACCTGCGCAGGACCCGCCCGACGTCGTCGGGCGGGTCCTGCTGCGTTGTGCGGCGTCTCGTCCGGCCGGACGCCGAGGGGGCTGGACGGTGCTGCTGCACGTCATCGTCGAGACCGCGACGCATGCCGGGCACCTGGACATCTGTCGGGAGCTCGCCGATGGTGGCCAGCGGCTCGTGCTCGACCGACCGACGGTCCACGATTCATGAGAAATCGTTGTCCGGATGGTGGAAGATCGGCCGGTTCTGGCGGCCGAACTGTCGGTGCTCGCTGGTTGGGTTGACCCATGACCGAGACGCTTCCCGATGTGGACACCGCTGCTGCGGTGCTCGCGTTCGCGCGGGGTCAGCGGTCGGTGGCGGACCGGGCTGAGGCCGAGTTGTTGCAGGCCGCGGTGGCGTGGGCTGCCATGCACTCGACCGAGTCGTTGGCGGATGCGGCGATGACCTATGACCCGGGCTTCGGTCAGACCGAGCTTCCGGTCGCGGGTCCG
>NZ_JBFIKK010000141.1:0-7733 GCF_041600255.1 Nocardioides sp.
CACGATCGCCACGATCCCCAGCGGCAGGTTCACCAGGAAGGCCAGCCGCCAGCTCGAGGCGTTGACCAGCGCGCCCCCGATCGGCGGCCCCAGACCGGAGGCGATCGCCGCCGCCGCCCCCCACAGCGCGATCCCGTGCGCACGGCGCTTCGGGTCGAACCCCTCCACCACCAGCGCCAGCGAGGACGGCACCAGCATCGCCGCGCCCAGCCCCTGGAGCACCCGGTAGGCGATCAGCTGGTCCACGCTCGGCGCCACCGCACACAGCACCGAGGCGATCGTGAACAGCGCGACGCCCGCCACGAAGATCCGGCGCCGACCCAGCAGGTCCGCGATCCGCCCGGCCGCCACCAGGAAGGCGGCGAAGACGATGTTGTAGGCGTTCAGCACCCAGCTGAGCTTCCCGATCGACGCGTCCGGGAACGAGCGCTGGATGTCGGGGAAGGCGATGTTCACGATCGTCGAGTCGAGGAACGCCAGGAAGGCGCCGAACGACGCGATCAGCAGCACCGCCACCGAGGTCGGTTGCCGCCGCCGGGTCAGCCGCGGGGCGACCACCGGCAGCACGCCCGGCTCCAGCGCCAGCGGCGGCGTGGGCGCCGCGGCCGGCTCGGGAAGCACGGCCGTGGAGCTGCCCCGGGCGCCGCCGGTACGTCGGTGGCTGCCGGGCTTGCGTGGCGCGGAACGGAGGATCGTCATCGCAACCTCGGGGGGTGTCGAAGGCTTCGACAGGCGCGATCTGCCTGGGAGATGGACTGTCGCCCCCCTCGAGCCACCCCGTCAACCCCCACCCATCCGGAGGGTGCGCAGATGGCCCATCTGGTGCTTGTGCGCTTGTTCCCGCCTCTGATTCACTCGGCAGCGGGAGCACGAATTTTCGGGGGGCCGAAAGGTTCGGTGGCTCCATGTCGGACGCACCCACACCAGCTCGACGTCGCAACGCGCTCAGCCTCTGCCTCAGCGCACTCCTCGCCCTCACCCTGCTGGCCGCCCCGCCCGCCCGGGCGGCAGCCGTCGGCTGGCAGGTGGCCGGGCCCGACGCCCAGGTGCTCTCCGACGGACGGACCTCGCCGCCCTCGTTCCGCTACGACGTCAAGGACCAGAAGAAGAAGGCGGCCGCCTGGACCTTCTCCGTCACTGCCCCGACCACCGAGAAGGTCTCCCTGCCCTGGGTCTGGCGCGGCGACCACGGCCGCACGCAGGTGCGGACCCGGCTGGTCACCGGGATCTACCGCAACGGCGACTTCCACCAGGTCTCCGTGCTCGTCAACGAAGGGCCGGCCGACAGCCCGGCCGGCAGCACCTTCGACCACCACGGCACCACCACCCTCGACGTCCAGGCCGGCGACCGGTACGGCTTCCTGCTGATCGGCTCCCACGAGGAGAAGGTCGGCCCCCTGAAGGGCACCTTCACGATCGCTTCCTCGCCGGTGGTGAGCGTCCCGGAGTCGCCGTACGTGGTGACCTCGCCGGACGACGACGGCGGTGTCGTCACCTTCGAGGCCTCCGCCCGCGACGACCACGACGGCCCGCTGCCGGTCACCTGCACGCCCGCCTCCGGCTCCCGCTTCGACTTCGGCGACACCGAGGTCGCCTGCTCGGCGACCAACTCCTTCGGCCTGAGCAGCACCGAGCACTTCACCGTCCGGGTGTACGCCGACGAGCGGAACATCTCCTGGCCGACCGCCACCCCGATGCAGGCCAACGACACCCGCACCGGTCGGCTGCGGATGCTCGACCAGTCCTTCTGGTACCGCTTCCCGGTCCAGCCGGACAGCACCGTGCAGGTCGACCTGACCGACCTCGCAGCCGACTACGACCTGGTCCTCTTCCGCGACATCGGTCAGGCGTTCACCGACGCGCTCACCCCGCGCGAGCTCAACCAGCTGAGCGCGGAGTTCGCCGCCGACGCCTACTCGCCCTCGGTCTTCTCCCCGTCGGTGTTCAGCCCCTCGGTCTTCAGCCCGAGCGTCTTCTCGCCCTCGGTGTTCAGCCCGGACGCCTACTCTCCGTCGGTCTTCTCGCCCTCGGTCTTCTCGCCGTCGGTGTTCTCGCCCAGCGTGTTCTCACCGAGCGTGTTCAGCCCCAGCGTCTTCTCGCCGTCGGTCTTCTCACCCGCGGTCAGCCTCCCGAGCGTGTTCTCGCCGAGCGTGTTCAGCCCGAGCGTCTTCTCGCCCTCCGAGCTGGCCGACGCGTTCTCCAGCGCCCAGGTCCGCAGCCTGGTCGCGGTCTCCTCCCGCGACGGGCTGGCCGACGAGTCGATCCGGGCCTCCACCTGGGGCGGCACCGGCAACTTCTACGTCCGGGTCCAGGGCCGCAACGGCGCCGCCGCCCCCGGCAAGCCCTTCACGATCACGGTCACCACCACCGGCGGCTCCTGCGACCAGCCGCTCGACACATTCGCCGGCACGCCCACCCGGTTCGGCAGCCCGGGCGCCGCCCGGACCGTGATCCTCACCGACTCCTCCCGGCTGGCCGATGCCCCGATGGCCGCGCTCGAGGCCTTCGCCGCCCGCGACAACATCCGCGGTGTCGTGGTCGACGCCGCCACGATCCCGCGGCTGCAGCGGCTCAACGAGCAGGCCGACGAGCACGTGACCTGTCCCTACGCCAAGAACCTCGTGGCCCAGGGCCTGCGCGACATCGTGAACAGCTACCGCGACGACGACGGCACCCTGCAGTACGTCGTGATCGCCGGCGACGACAGCGTGGTGCCGTTCTTCCGCAGCGCCGACTCCTCCGGTCTCGGCCCGGAGGAGAACTACGTGCCGCCGGTCGCGGACAACTCCTCCTCCCAGGCTGCTCTGCGCCGCAACCAGGTGCTCAGCCAGGACGCGTACGGCGCCCGGGTCGACGTCACGCTCAAGGGAGCGACCGTGCCGGTCCCCGACCTCGCGGTCGGCCGGCTGCTGGAGACCTCCGACGAGATCACCGCCGCCCTGGACCGGTACGCCGCCCTCGACGGCGTCCTGCCCACGCCGCGCAAGGCGCTGGTCACCGGCTACGACTTCCTGACCGACGCCGCCGACGCGGTCTCGGGCGAGTTCCGCGCCGGGCTCGGCGACCCCGGCCGCACCACCGACCTGATCACCGACCGCGACGTGCCGCCCGACATCACCACCGTCGACGGCACCCCCGACCGCCGGCACTCCTGGACCGCCGACGACCTGCGCGCCGAGCTGCTCGCCAAGCGCCACGACCTCGTCTACCTGGCCGGCCACTTCAGCGCCAACAGCGCACTGGCCGCCGACAACCGGACCTCCGTGCTCGCCACCGAGCTGCGCAACCCGGACGTCGACCTCGCCGACACCCTGGTGATGAGCGCCGGCTGCCACTCGGGCTACAACATCGTCGACGGCCACGCCGTGCCCGGCGTGACCGAGCGGCTGGACTGGCCGCAGGCGATGGCGCGCAAGGGTGCCGTGCTGGTCGGCGGCACCGGCTACCAGTACGGCGACACCGACTTCCTGGAGTACAGCGAGCGGCTCTACCTCGGGCTCGCCGAGCAGCTCCGGGTCGGCAGCGGCGCCGTACCGCTCGGGCAGGCGCTGCTCCGGGCCAAGCAGGACTACCTGGCCACCACCCCGGTCCTCTCCGGCATCCACCAGAAGGCGCTCGCCGAGGCCACCCTCTACGCGCTGCCGATGCTCGGCCTCGACCTGCCCGCCGGCCGCACCACCCCGCCCGATCTGCCCAGCCCGACCACCTCACCGGTGACCTCCGGACCGGGATCGGTGCTCGGCCTGCGGACCGCCGACATGACCGCGAACGCGCCCACCACCGTGGTCACCCAGCCCTTCGAGGACCGGGACAACTCCGGCTTCGACCGGTTCACCTACCTGCGCGGCGCCGACGGCACCACGACCTCGCCCGGCCAGCCCGCGCTGCCGCTGCAGTCGATCTCGGTCGGCGTACCCGGCACCGCCCTGCGGGGGGTCGGCTTCCGCGGCGGCCAGTACGTCGACACCCCCCAGGTCGTCCCGCTGACCGGCGCACCCACCACCGAGTACAGCGAGGTGCACACCGCCTTCGACTCCCCGGTCTTCTTCCCCCGGCGCCTGGCCCAGGCCAACACCTGGGGCGCCATCGACGGCGACGGCGGCACCCGGCTGCTGGTCACCCCGGCGCAGTACCGCTCCGACTCCACGGTCACCAGCACGATGCGGCGCTACACCTCCACCGACTTCCGGCTGATGTACAGCGCCAACACCCAGCGGTACGGCGACAACGTGCCCGCCCTGGCCGCGCCGCCGGCGATCACCGGCGTCTCCTCCACGATCACCGGCTCGACCGTGCGGATCTCCGCGCACGTGGTCGGCGACCCCTCCGCCGGCATCCAGCAGGTCTGGGTGACCCGGACCGCCGAGACCGGCCCCTGGTACGGCGCCTGGTCCTCGGTCGACCTGGTCCAGGACGGCGACGACTCCACCAAGTGGACCGGCACGCTGACCCTGCCCGCCGGCCAGCGGGCCGAGGACGTCCGGTTCGTCCTGCAGGCCGTGAACGGGGTCGGCCTGGTGACGATGGAGGACAACGAGGGCCGCGAGTTCGTGCCGGGCACCTCGCCCGGCCACGACCCGGCCCCGGTCGGCACCACGCCCTCGGCGGTCGTGCTGGCCGCCGACGGCGAGGGGGCCTTCGGCTCGACGCTGCCGGTCAGCGCAAGCCTGACCGCCGGCGCCGTCCTGCCGAACCGTCCGGTCCGGCTCACCCTCGGCCAGGCCACCCGGGTGGTGATGACCGACAGCCAGGGGGTGGCGCGGACGACCTTCCCGCTGACCGAGCGGGTCGGCGAGCTGAGGCTCAGCGCGGCATTCGACGGGGATGCCGCGGCTGCGCCCAGCCGCACCGAACGGACCGTCACCGTGACCAGGCGCCCGACCTCGGTCACGCTGACCGGTCCGCCCTCGCCCGCGGTCAGCGGCGAGGACACCGGCGTCCGCGCCACCGTCACCTCCGGCTCGACCGCGATCGCGGACCGCTCGGTGGTCTTCGTGGTCCGCGACGGCGCCACCGTGGTCGGCGCCGCCGTCCGGACCACCGGGCTCGGCGGCCACGCCCACCTGGGCGCCCTGGACCTGCCGCCCGGCCAGCTGAGCGTGACCGCCCACTTCGGCCAGGACGACGTCGACGTGGGCAACGGCCAGCGGGTCGGCACCCGGGACGCCGAGAACCAGCCCTCCACCTCCGAGCCGCTGGC
This sequence comes from Nocardioides sp., assembly GCF_041600255.1. Classification (GTDB taxonomy): domain Bacteria; phylum Actinomycetota; class Actinomycetes; order Propionibacteriales; family Nocardioidaceae; genus Nocardioides. Next base: position 5,201 of record NZ_JBFIKK010000141.1, read on the forward strand.
GCTGCGGGTGATGAGCCGGCCGCAGGTCCTGACCGACTCGCTGGCCGACGCGACCGCGGGCTCGCCGTACCTGCAGGTGATCGAGACCGCGGGCGACCCGGACCCGGACGTCGAGGTCACCGGCCTGCCGCCCGGCCTGTCCTACGAGGGCGACGCGATCGAGGGCGTGACCACCACGGCCGGCACCTTCGCGGTCACCATCACCGCCACCAACCAGGTGGGGACGGCGTCGCGCGAGCTCACGCTGACCGTCCGACCCGGGGCGCCGGCGTCGATCACCGCGCTGTCCGGCTCCGGCCAGTCGACGGACTTCGGCACCGACTTCGCCGCGCCGCTGGTGGTCCGGGTCGACGACGCCTTCGGCAACCGGGTGCCCGGCGTACAGGTCGTCTTCTCCTCGCCGCCCAGCGGTGCGGGCACCGACCCCCGGGTCGCCACCGCGACCACGGGCGCGGGCGGCAAGGCCAGCCTGGCGGTCCGGGCCAACGACGTGCCCGGGGCGTACGACGTGACCGCTGCCGTCTCCGGGGTCCCGGGAGCGACGTTCCGGCTCTCGAACCGCTACCGGGTCGGCCCGTTCGGTCCGCCGCTGAACGGCTCCGACGACCCGCCGATCGAGGTGGGCGCCACCGACACGGTGCCGGTCTCGGTGACGATCTCGGACGCCACCGGGCCGGTGCCCGACGCACTCGCGGTCCAGCTGGTCGCGGCCTGCCGGGTGCGGTTCTCCAGCCGGGAGGTCGGCGGCACCCCGCCCGCGTCGGTCTCCCCGCGCTGTCTGGTCTACGACGTGGCCCAGCGCCGCTTCGTCTACCCCGCCTCCGGCACCGAGCTCGGCTGGACCTCCGGCAAGACCTACGTGCTCCGGGTCGAGGTGACCGGGGAGCGCCCGGGCGACCAGCTGGGCCTGCGGGAGGTGCGCATCCGGGTGCGATGACTCCGACCGATCCGCACGACCTCGTCCCGAGCCCGCGGACCCGCTCCATCGTCGGCGACGACCCACACGCCTACGTCGCCGAGGACCGTCGACGCGCCCTCGCCGGGGGGCCCGCTGTCGACGGCCGCGTCACCGGCGCCACCCTCTTCGCCGACGTCTCCGGCTTCACCGCACTGACCGAGGCGCTGGCCGGGGAGCTCGGCCCGCAGCGCGGGGCCGAAGAGCTCACCGTCGTCCTCGAGCGGGTCTTCCACGCCCTGATCCAGTGCCTGCACGACCGCGGCGGCTCGGTGCTCTACTTCAGCGGCGACGCGATCACCGCCTGGCTGGAGGGTGACGACGGCTGGCGCGCGACCAGCTGCGCGATGGCGATGCAGGAGGCAATGGCCCGGGTCGGCACGGTGACCTCGCCGGGCGGCCGGGCGGTCACCCTGGGGGTCAAGGTGGCGGTCGCGGTCGGCACCGCCCGCCGCTTCGTCGCCGGCGACCCGGCGATCCAGCTGATCGACGTGCTGGCCGGCGCCCTGATGGACGAGGTGGCCGCCGCCGAGGGCGCCGCCAGCCCCGGCGAGGTCGTCGTCACCGGCGCCGTGCTGGCCGCGCTCGGCGACCGGGCCCGCCACCTCGAGCTCCGGGATGTCCCGGCCGGGCAGGTCGCCCGGGTCGGCGGGCTCACCGAGCTTGCCGCCGAGCAGCCGCTGGTCCACCTCGACGAGCAGCTGCCCGAGGAGGTGGTCCGGGAGTGGCTGCTGCCGGCGGTCTACCGCCGGATGCAGGCCGGGCGGGGCGAGTTCGTCGCCGACCTGCGCCCGGCGGTGCCGATGTTCGTGCAGTTCGGCGGGATCGACTTCGACGTCGACGAGGACGCCCCCGAGGTCCTCGACACCTTCCTGGTCCGCGCCCAACGCGTCATCGACGGGTACGGCGGCAACCTGCTCCAGCTCACCGTCGGCGACAAGGGCGCCTACCTGTACGGCGTCTTCGGCTCCCCGACCGCGCACGAGGACGACGCGGCCCGCGCCTGCTCGGCCGCCCTCGACCTGCTCGGCCTCGAGGGCGGCGGCATCACCGGGATCCGGGTCGGCCTGGCCGCCGGGCGGCTGCGCAGCGGCACCTACGGGCACCGGACCCGGCGTACCTTCTGCTGCCTGGGCGACCCGGTCAACCTGGCCGCCCGGCTGATGGCCAAGGCGCCCACCGGCGGTGTCCTGGTCTCCGACCGGGTGCGGGCCGCGGCCGGCGACCGGTTCGACTTCGGCGAGGTCCAGCTGCTCGCACTCAAGGGCAAGGCGGCCGCCGCCGCGGCCTCGCCCCTGCTCGGCTCCCACGGTCTCGACCTGGCCGCCGCGCACGCCACCGCCCTGGTCGGCCGCGAGGAGGAGCTCGCCACCCTGCGGGCCGGGCTCGACGCCGTGGCCGGCGGGCAGGGACGCCTGGTCGAGGTCGTCGGCGACATCGGCACCGGCAAGTCCCGGCTGCTGGCCGAGGCAGTCGCCCGGGCCCGGCGCGACGGCCTGACCGTGCACGTCGGTGTCGCCAGCTCCTACGGCGCGGTCGCGGCGTACGAGCCCTGGTGGGACATCTGGCGCGCCCTGC
>NZ_JBFIKK010000142.1:0-7574 GCF_041600255.1 Nocardioides sp.
GCCCGCCCGTCCCGTAGTCCTCGGCGATCCCCCGCACGCGGGCGACGCTGACGCCGGGCAGCTCGCGGACGGCTGCCTGCACCAGGTCCGACCACAGGGCGGGGTCCACCCCGTAGCCGCTCACCATGCCCTCCCCCATCGGCAGGGTGGCGCTGTAGGTGGCCTTGTTCTCGGCCGCGTCGCTGGTGGTCGCGATGCCGAGAGCGACCACACCGGCGACCGTGGCCGCCACCGCCGCCACCGCCGGCACGGTCCGGGTCCGGTGCCGTGCGGCGTCCCGGACCGAGTAGCGCAGGCTGAGCGGCAGTCGACCCGACACGCGTGCCAGGGCGACCAGGACGACCGGCACCAGCAGGATCATCCCGAGCACCGACAGGATCGCCGAGGCAGCGATCCAGAGCTCGCCGCCGCCGGTCTGCCGGGCGCCGAAGGCCGCTCCGGCGATTCCGACGGCGAGCAGGGCGAGCCCGAGGAACGGCGAGCGCAGGCTGGCGGCCCGATCACCGCGCCGACCGGCGAGCACGGCCACGACGTCCTGTCGGGAGGCGATCCACGCCGGTACGACCGCGGCGATCAGGGCGCTGGCCAGACCGAAGCAGGCGACCCCGAGAATCCGGAGCCAGGGCAGGTCGAGCGGACCGAACCACGACGAGGACCAGCGCTGGACCAGGGGGATCAACGCCCAGCCGGCCGCCACGCCGAGGACCACGCCCAGGGTCGCGGCCAGACCTCCGAGCACGACACCTCCTGCGAGGATCACCCGTCGCGCCTGGGCGGGGCTACCGCCCGCCGCCGCGATCAGGGCCAGGTTGCGGGACTGCCGCCGCGCGCTGACCGCGAAGGCCGGCCCGGCCAGCAGGACCACCTCCAGCAGGGCCATCACCACGATCAGCACCACGACCGCCAGCATGGTGTTGTCCCCGTCGTCGAAGCCGTGCTGGAGCTCGGGGGGAAGCGCGGACGCCGGCGGTGGGTCCAGGAGCACCGCACGGGAGAGCACGGTGGCGCCGATCGCGTTCAGGGCGCGCACCTGCTCCCAGCCGACCGGGCCACCGCCGACCAACCAGGTGCGTGGGCCACGTACCTGGGGAGCCAGGGCGCCCAGCGGGCCGGCCGCGAACGGCTGACTGCGCCACGAGGTCGACTCGGCCAGCCCGACGATGGTGGGAGTTCGGGTGGCGTCGAGCCCGCCGGTGCCGCCTCCCACGATCTCCAGCCGCTCCCCCACGGCGTAGCCCTTGTCGGCCAGGGCCTGGTTGACGACCACCTCGTCCGTGCCCTGCGGCAGCCGGCCTGCGGTCAGGTCCACCAGCCCGCTGGCCAGCGGGTCGGCCAGGTCGACCTCCAGCCCCTCGGCATCGGCGACCCCCTTGCCGGAGACGACGCGCAAGAAGGTGGGGCGCATCTCCAGCACGGGCACCGACCCGCCCAACAGCGCCCGCACCTCGGCCAAGGTGGGCGTCTCGGTCTCCTCGCCCATCGAGCCCGAGATCCCGTTGTCCGGGTCGACGTCGTGGAAGACCTGGCCCACCCCGGGCTGGACGACGACCCGGGCGTCGGCGGCACCGAGGCGACGGTCCAACGACTCGACGCCGTCCACGTCCGCGGTGGCCTGCACGACCAGTGCGGCGGTGACCGCCAGCACGGGCAGGGCGATCATCGCCAGCACCAGGGCGCTGCGGCCCTTGGCGCGGGCGGCGTCGCGCCAGGCCAGCAGCAGGGGCAACCGCCAGGCGCTGAACCGCCTCACCGCGGGTGGCCCGAGGCGAGCAGGGTCTCGACCGGGTCGGTGCCGGACTCGTCGACGACCACGCCGTCGCGCAGGAAGACCACCCGGTCCGCCCAGGCAGCGTGCCGGGCCTCGTGGGTCACCATCACGCCGGCCGCACCGGCGTCGCAGCGGGCGCGCAGCAGCGCGAGGATCTCCTCACCGGTCTCGGTGTCGAGTGCTCCGGTGGGCTCGTCGGCCAGGATCAGCCGACGCTCGCCCACGATGGCGCGGGCGATCGCGATCCGCTGCTGTTGGCCGCCGGACATCTCGTCCGGGAACCGCTGCCACAGGTCGCCGATGCCGACCTCGTCCAGGGCGGCGCGGGCGGCCTTGCGCGCCGTACGACCCGACGCGCCGTCGAGCTCGAGGGGCAGGGCGACGTTCTCGGCAGCGCTCAGCGCGGGGATCAGGTTGAAGTCCTGGAAGACGTAGCCGATCGAGGTGCGTCGCATCCGGGCACGGCCCTTGGCGCCCAGCGTCGCGAGGTCGGCCCCCTCGACGCTGACCGTGCCCGAGGTCGGCGCGTCGAGCCCGCCGGCCAGGGTCAGCAGGGTGGACTTGCCGGAGCCCGACGGGCCCATCACGGCGACCAGCTCGCCGGGGTGGGCGGCGAACGAGACCGCGCGCAGGGCGTGCACCTCGGTGGCGCCCTCGCCGTGGACGCGGCTGACGGCGTCGAGCTTCAGGATCGGGCTCATCGCAGGGCTCCCGTGTTCTGGGTGGAGGGCTGGGTGGAGGGCTGGGTGGCGGCGGCGCGGGAGCGGTCCTGCGCGGCGCGACGGAGCCGTGCCTCGCAGTGATCGAGCCACCGGATCTCGGCCTCGGCGGCGAAGACGAGCGAATCGAGCACCAGACTCCAGGCCATCTCGCCGCGCTCGTCCGCACCGTTCGCCGCGTCCGGGCGACCCGAACGCTTGAGCCGGGTGTAGTCCTGCAGCGCCTGCATGGTGGCGCTGCGCTGCTGCTGGATGACGGCGCCGACGTCCACGCCCGGGACGGTCACCGCCAGCGCGAGCTTGATCGCCAGCTCGTCGCGCGGTGGCTGCGTGCGCGGCACCGGCGTGGTGAACCACGACGCGACCTCGTCGCGGCCCTTGGGGGTGAGCCGGTACATCTGGTGGCCCTCGTCGTCGGCGCCGGCGCCCTCGACCAGGCCGTCGCGCTCGAGGCGGGTCAGCGTGGTGTAGACCTGCCCGACGTTCAGCGGCCAGGTGGATCCGGTCCGCAGCTCGAACTCGGTCCGCAGCTGGTAGCCGTACATCGGCTCCTGCTCCAGCAGCGCCAACAGGGCTTGTTTCACCGACATCGCTGTCTCCTGGTCCGGATGTCATCGCCGCCCATGGCGATGGATACCGGGTATGTATACCACGTATGCACCGCATCTGTCCGTCCCGATCACTAGGGTGATGGCGACCGACACACCTCTCGAGGAGCACACCGATGTCCGACTCCGGCTACCCGCCGCCCCCGAACGACCCCCAGCAGCCGAACCCGTACGGGCAGTCCCAGGGCCAGCCGAACCCGTACGGCGCTCCCCCGCCGCAGCCCGGCGCCAACCCGTACGGCTCGACCGACCCCTACGCCCAGGCGGCGTACGGCGCGGTCGCCCCCGGCGGGTACGCGCACTGGGGCAAGCGGGTCGGCTCCTACCTGATCGACTACCTGCTCGTGATGGTCGGCTACATCCCCGCCCTGATCGGCGGCGCGATCTCCGGGTCCCAGCCCGACGGCACCAGCATGGCCGGGACCCTGCTCAGCCTGATCGGCTTCGGCCTCGCGATCGCCATCTTCGTCTGGAACACCTGCCTGCAGGCCGGCCGCACCGGCTACTCCGTGGGCAAGGGCGTGATGGGGATCAAGCTGATCAACGAGGGCACCCAGCAGCCGATCGGGGCGGGCATGGCCTTCCTGCGAGCGCTGCTCCACATCCTCGACTCGCTGCCCTGCTACCTCGGATTCCTGTGGCCGCTGTGGGACGCGAAGCGTCAGACCTTCGCCGACAAGATCATCAGCAGCGTGGTGATCAACCAGCCCAAGGGCTGATCACGTCGGTCGGCCGCCACCGCTCCCGCATCGGAGCCGTGGCGGCCGGTCGAGGTGACGAATCCGGACCGTCAGGGTCGCGACTTCCGACTGGTCACAAAGCTGACGCAGTCGCCCTGATTCCTGAAGGCGGGATGGGTGAACGTCCTCCAACCGCCGTTCTTGCACTGGTCCTTGTTGGTGGGCGTGGTGCCACCTCCGCCGGCGCAGTCGGGATCTGCTCCGTCGACCAGGGCATCCCCGTCGTTGTCGATGCCGTCGCTGCAGGTCGCGTCGCCCACCGGCCCCTCGGTTCCGGCCCCCGGCGGTGGCGCGAACCCGGGACAGATTCTGACCAGGCTGTTGTTCGAGTCCACCGAGCCGTCGTCGTAGCGCGTTCCTTCCTGCGTCAGGTAGAGGCACCCATCAGGGCCCACCTGCGAGAGGTCGCCACGGAATCCACCGCTGGCGAACAACGACTGCGTCGGCGTCCGGGTGTAGTCGTCGGCCGGGAAGTCGTAACGGGTCAACGTGCCGTCGAGGTTGACGGTGACCATGAACTTCGGCGCGACGGCCTTGAAGGCAATCCCGTCCGGTTCGCTGCCGATGGCCAGTGGCACGTCGTTGACGATCGCTCCCGACCGATCGATCACCTTCACCGCGCGGTTCGTGCGATCGGCGATGAACAGGTACCTGCCTTGCGGCTCGAAGGCGATGCCGTCGATGAACAGACCTGCGGTCGCACCCGAGTAGGTGCCCGCCGTGGTGAAGTCCCGGTTCACGAAACGCAGCACTCCGTCGAACCCGACGTAGACGAGGTTGAGCGTCTGTGGGTCCGTGGCGATACCGAGCGCGTTACCGGCGTCCCCGAAGGCTGGACGCAGTTGCGCCCCGGTGTTCGCATCGAGGTTGGTGACCCCGCCGCTGGTGTTCGAGTACAGCGTTCCGTCGGGGTGGTTGGTCAGCCCACAGCCCGCATTGCTCCCTTGCACGGTCGAGGGATGCAGTTCAGACCCCGTCGGATCGGGTGAGACGACGCTCTGTCGGTCGAAGCGCCGCAGGTCGCTGCCGCTGAACCGGCAGAAGTCGACCAGCGGGTCGCCGTCCGGGGCAAAGGCAACCCCTCCGAAGAACTCCGGCCCGATGCCGAAGAGATCTTGGGTGAACGACGGTGCGAGCGTCGTGAACGACTTCCCATCACCATCGGAGTGATCTGCGAGGGCGCCACCCGCGGATCCAGCGATCACCAAGGTGACGCCGAGCATGAGAGCCAGGAGACGGCTGTGTCGGTGCATGTGCATACCTCCTCTGCCACCGGATCCACGAGTGGCCCGCGCGCCGGTCCGACCCGAGAAAGACCAGACGCCGTGGGGGATGCAGCCTCCTCCAGACTCCTCGGGGAGAAGTTCGGCAGTCAATGACACAAGTGGGCGGCACCGTCTGGCCCATCGGGGCGGCCAGCGTCGTCGGCCAAGCGTCGTCGGCCAGGGAGGCGGGAGGAGTCAGCGTCGGCGGAGCTTGCGCTCCTGGGCGAGCTCCGCGCGGTACGTGTGCGCATCCACCTGGATGGTGTGCCGCTTCGACGCGACGTAGCGCCGGCGCACCGCCCGGTCGTAGGCCGCGATCTGTCGACGCATCTCGGCCACGGACGGCAGCCGCACCCGGCCGCCGATCAGGTCGGCCACCCAGTGCGACTGGGCCTCGGCCAGCGGCATCACCGCGCCGAGCGGCTGGATCAACCCCACGAAGTAGAGGCCGGGGTGCTCCGGCGCCACCACCCGGCGGTAGAGGTCGACGTGGTTGTCCTCGGCCCGGACCACGGTCTCGTCGAGGAACGGGAAGCTGACCTTGTAGCCGGTGCAGTAGACGACCACGTCCGCCTCGACCGAGGTGCCGTCGACGAAGCAGACCCGGGAGCCCTCGAAGCGCTCGATGTTCGGCTTGATGGCGATGTCGCCGTGGCCGAGCCGGGTCAGCAGGTCGTCGCTGACCGTCGGGTGCGCCTCGAGGACCTCGTGGTCGGGCTCGGGCAGCCCGTAGTCGGTCATCCGGCCCACCGAGAGCCGCAGCATCGCCTTCATCCCGAGCTTCTGCAGCCGGAACGGGCCGCGCGCCAGCGGCGAGCTGGTCAGATGGTCGGTCGGCACCCCGAACAGGTACTTGGGCAGGATGTGCGCGCCCCGGCGCATCGCGAGGTACGTCTCCCTGGCCACCCGGGAGGCCTCGACCGCGATGTCGGTGGCCGAGTTGCCGATGCCCAGGACCACCACCCGCTTGTCGGTGAAGACGTCCGGGGTCCGGTAGTAGTGCGCGTGCAGTTGCTCGCCGGGGAACGACTCGGCGCCGGGAAAGCCGGGCTCGGGCCAGCGCGCGTCCCAGTGGTGACCGTTCGCCACGATCACGTGCTCGTAGTGCCGGGTGACCGCGTCCCGGGCGTGGTCGCGGGAGCGCACCGTGACGTCGTACCCACCCTCGGCGGCGGCGCTGACCTTGCACACCTCGGTGCGGAAGGTGATCCGCTCGCGCAGGCCGAAATGGTCCACGAAGTCGTCGAAGTACGCCGCGATCTGCCAGTGGCTCGGGTAGTCCGGGTAGTCCTCGGGCATCGGGTACGCGGCGTACTCCATCGCCGAGCGTGAGGTGTTGATGTGCAGCGAGCGGTACGCCGAGCTCACGCCGTTGTCGTTGTCGTAGCGCCAGTTGCCACCGACGCCGGAGCCCATCTCGAAGCAGTCGAAGTCGATACCCCGCTCGGCGAGCACCTGGGCGGCCGTGATCCCGGAGGATCCGGCGCCGATGATGCAGACGCGAGGGGACGGGGACGGCACAGCGGACGGCATGACTCAGCAGCCTAGGGGGGCGTTGGCCGCTCGTCGCGTGATCCCAGCATCTGCCCGGTCCCGGACCGGCGGCGGGCGGTGCGCCACACTCGGGGCATGAGCCGAACCCCCCAGACCATCCTGATCACCGGCGCCTCCTCGGGACTGGGCGCCGAGATGGCCCGGCAGTTCGCTGCCCTGGGCCACGACCTCGCCCTCTGCGCGCGACGCGTCGAACGCCTCGACGAGCTGAAGGCCGAGATCCTCGCCGCGCACCCCGAGCGACGCGTCGAGGTCCGCCCCCTCGACGTCGACGACGACGACCAGGTCTTCGAGGTGTTCCGCGCCTTCCAGGCGGACTTCGCCGCCGACGGGCGCACCATCGACCGCGTCGTGGTCAACGCCGGCATCGGCAAGGGCGCCAAGCTCGGCACCGGCGGCCACGCCGCCAACCGGCAGACCGCGATGACCAACTTCGTCGCCGCCCTGGCCCAGACCGACGCGGCGATGGAGATCTTCCGGGCGCAGAACTCCGGCCACCTGGTGATGATCTCGTCCATGTCCGCCCTGCGCGGCCTGCCCCGTGAGCTCAACACGTACGCCGCGACCAAGGCCGCGATCGCGCACCTGGCCGAGGGCCTGCGGGTCGAGCTGCACGGCAAGCCGATCAAGGTGACCGTGCTCTACCCCGGCTACATCAAGACCGAGATGACCGCCGACGGCGCCGTCGAGGGCGGGATGATGGCCTCGGCCGAGAAGGGCGTGCGGGCCATGGTCCGGGCGATCGAGAAGGAGAAGGCCTCGGCGTACGTGCCGGCCCTGCCGTGGGCGCCACTGTCGGTCGTGATGAAGCATGCGCCGGTGCCGGTCTTCAAGAAGATGGTCTGACAAGCCCGCCCACCTGCCACTTGTGGTTGCCCAGAACCCGCTGACCTGCCAGTTGTGGTTGCCGTACGGCAACC
>NZ_JBFIKK010000143.1:0-7554 GCF_041600255.1 Nocardioides sp.
GGAACGCCTCGCCGGCCACATCGACGTCTGGTGGCAGACGATCAACGACTTCACCCTCCTGCTCGAGAAGCTGCCCGCCGATCAGTGGTCGACCCCCACCGATCTCCCCGGCTGGGACGTCAAGGCCGTGGCCTCCCACGTCGCCCACCTCGAGGGCATCCTGGCGGGCGCCCCCGAGGAGACCGTCGACGTCGGCGAACCCGCCCACGTCTCGTCGCTGATGGGCCTCTACACCGAGCAGGGCGTGGTCGCACGCCGCGACGCCACCCCGGACGAGATCATCAACGAGATCCGCTCCGCCGCGACCTCCCGCCACACGGCCCTCCTCGCCGACCCGCCGACCGACGGCTCGGCGATGCCGGCCCGGATCTTCGGCGGAGTCCCGTGGAACTGGGAGACCCTGCTGCGCAACCGTCCGCTCGATATCTGGATGCACGAGCAGGACATCCGTCGCGCCGTCGGCCTGCCCGGCGGGCTCGACACCCCGGGCGCCCGGCACACGGCCGACTACCTGGCCGAGAGCTTCGGGTTCGTGCTCGGCAAGAAGGTCGGCGCCCCGGCGGGCACGGTCGCGGTGCTCACCCTCGAGGGCAGCGACCCGGTCGCCTGGACGGTGAACGACGCCGGCCGCGGCGAGCGCCTGCCCGAGGTCCCCGAGGACCCCACGGTCAGCCTCAGCATGGACCGCGAGTCGTTCATCTGCCTGGCCGGAGGCCGCCGCCCGGCGCCCGGCGCGGTCCGGATCAGCGGCGACGAGACCCTGGGCGAACAGATCGTCGCGAACCTCACCACCACCCCGTGAAGGTCGAGGTGGACGTCTGGCGTCCGGCGGACCTGCCGGACCAGAGCGGCCGGACGATCGTCGTCACGGGCACGACCCGCGGCGGGATCGGCCACCACACCGCCCTGGAGCTGGCCCGGCACGGCGCCCGGGTCGTGCTGGCCGGCCGTACCCCGGCCAAGCTCGAGGACGACCGGAGAGCGATTCTCACCGAGGTGCCCGAGGCCGACCTGGTGCTGGCGCAAATCGACCTCTCCGACCTCTCCTCGGTACGCCGCGCCGCCGTCGAGCTGGCCGCGCTCGGCCCGATCGACGTCCTGGTCAACAACGCCGGCGTGATGGGGACGCCGTACCACCGCACGGCCGACGGCCTGGAGCTCCAGATGGCCACGAACCACTTCGGCCCGTTCCTGCTGACCGGGCTGCTGTTCGGCCAGCTGGTGGCGAGCCGGGCCGGGGTCGTCGTCACCGTCGCCTCGCACATGCACCGGGTGGCCCGCCGGGTGCCGCTCGGCGACCCGCGCAGCCAACGCGGCCGCTACTCCCGCTGGCCGGTCTACGGTCAGACGAAGCTGGCGAACCTGCTCTTCACCTACGAGCTGGACCGCCGGGCCCGCGCCGCCGAGGTGCCGGTGAAGGCACTCGCCGCCCATCCCGGCCACTCCGGCACCCACCTGGCCGCGAACGGTCAGTACGGGCGTGCGTCCGGGGGTCGGGCCTCGATCCTGGACGCGGCGATGAAGGCGATCTCGCAGTCGGCCGAGGCCGGCGCCTGGCCGACCCTGATGGCGGCCACCGCGGACCTGCCGGGGGCGACGTACTGCGGGCCCAGCGGGCTCGGTGAGATGGCCGGGCTGCCGCAGGTCGTCAGCAGCTCGCGGCTCTCCTACGACGAGGACGCGCAGCGGCGCCTGTGGGAGCTGAGCGAGCAGACCACCGGCATCAGCTACCCCTGACCGGCCACCTGCTTGTCCTGCACCCGGACCAGTCCGGACCGGGTGGCGAGGTACGCCGCGTCGCCCGGCCCCAGGCTGAGCCCGCCCGGCGTGGTCGCGTGCCGGTTGCTCCGTCCGGTGCGCACCGAGAAGACCCGGCGTCCGGTCCGGGCATCGATCGCGGTCAGGTACCACGCGTTGACACCCCACCAGCTGTGCGGCTTGGTCGAGGCGTAGAGCAGGCCGGTGCGCTGCGAGAGCGCCGGGGTCGTGCCGGGCACCACCTGGTCCGATCGCCACCTGATCGCACAGTCGCCGCCCGCGACGTCGACCCGGGTCAGACCGCCGTCGCCGGTCATCCCCAGACGGGTGCCGAGCGGCCCTCCGGCCCCGTGGGTGTTGGTGACCACGACGCCGCTGCCGACCGACACCAGCGAGACCGAGGTGCTGCCTTCGCCGTCCGCGGTGACCGCCCGTCGACACACCGGCTCTCCGTCGGCGCGACGCAGGACCACCACGTCAAGCCGGTCCCCGGCCTGGTCGGTGGTGGCGAGCAGGTCGTCGGGCAGCAGGGTCGGGGTGGTCGGACGGTCGTACGGCGCCCGCCAGGTCACCGTCGGCGAGCCGTCGCGGGGTGCGGTCACCCGGGTCATCGCCTCGACGGTGGCGACGTAGACCCCGCCCTCGGCGTCCACCGAGATCGCGTGCTCGATCGGCTCGTCGAGGTGCAGGGCCCGCGCCACGCCGCCGCCGTACGGCACGACCCCGACCCGGCCCAGCAGGGTGGCGAACCAGATCCGGCCGGACCAGTCCGGCACCAGGTCCACCACGCAGTCCTCGCCGGGCACCACGTCGCCCAGGTCGTGCACGGCCACCGTGGTCAGGTCGGGCTTGCCCTCGGCGTCGTCGGTGTCCACCACGAAGACCCGCCGATCGGCGGTCGCCAGCACCACCCGGTCGTCGTCGTCGAGGTACGACGCGCGGCCGCACCGGTCCTCGGAGGGCACGTCGGCCTCCGGGAGCACCTTGGTCGCCAGGGGGCGCAGCGAGTCACTGTCGAGCACCCGGACCCGTGGACCGGAGCCTCGCCCGCAGACCGCGACCAGACGGTCGTGGCGGTCCACGTGCAGCTCCGCACAGCTCTCCCAGCCGAACCAGCCGGTCGCCACCCGGGGCGACTCCCCCACCGGGCCGCCGCCGGGGGAAGCCCCGCTCGACCAGGCGTCGTACGACGTGCCGGCGCCGTCGGCGGCCAGCCCCGGGTGGGCGGGCATCTCCAGCCGCAGCGGCTGACGGAAGGTCGGCCGACCGACGTACGAGTCGGTGACCAGGGCGCCCGACCCGGTCGGGACGGGCAGCCAGCCGTCCGGGACCGCGACCACGAGCACGGTCGCCGCCACCACCGCTCCCGCCCAGCCGGCGACCACTTCACGGGTGGGCCAGAGCCAGTACCGCACCCGGGGGACGAGGAGCAGCGCGGCCACCGCGAGGAGCACCCACGGCCCCAGGGCAAGCCACACCAGGGCCACGCCGACGAGGGCGAGGGTGCGCTGGAACCTCATCGACCCCGCGGGGCGAAGACCGGCGCGGCCGCGGCAAAGGCGGCCTCCCGGGCGACCTTGGTGTTGTGGGCGGCCAGCAGCCACGCCTGCTCGATCCGTTCCCGCGCGAACGTCCGGCGCGGGCTGGAGGTCCAGGTGTCGTTGAAGAGGCGCTTGGCCGCGGCCAGCTGGTCGGGCGAGCGACCCTTGAGCCGCTCCGCGAAGGCGACCGCGGCGGCCACCGGGTCGGCGTCGAGCTCGGTGACCAGACCGAGATCGCGCGCCTCCTTGCCGGTGACGGTCTCGGCGGTCATGGTGAGGCGCTTGGCCGTGTCGATGCCGACCAGCTCGGCCAGGCTGCGGATGCCGGTCATGTCGGGGATGATCCCCCACTTGCCCTCGAGCACCGACCACTGCGAGTCCGGCGTCGCGAAGCGGAAGTCGGCGGCCAGGGCGATCTGCAGCCCGCCCCCGAGGCAGTGGCCGTGCACGGCGGCGATCACCGGCACCGGGAGCCGGCGCCAGGCCCAGCAGGCCTCCTGGAAGGTGTTGGTGCCGCGCCACGGCCGCGGCGTGAAACTGGTGACGATCCGGCGCGGCTGCTTCAGCACCGCCTTGAAGTCGAGCCCGGCACAGAAGGCGTCGCCCTCGCCGGCGAGCACGACCGCACGCAGACTCCTGTCGGCCCGCAGGCGTCGAGCGGTGGCGACCAGCTCGTCCAGGGTGTCCAGCGTGAGGGCGTTGAGCTTGTCGGGTCGATCGAGCCGGACATGGGCGATGCCGTTCTCGACGGTGCAGGTCACGCGAGTCATGGCAGAAGGGTAGGCCCCGGCGGGGACGCTCCGGGGCGCCCGCTCAGAACCGGTTGCGCAGCCGCATCCGCCACCCGCGGCCGTCCCGGTCGTGCAGGAACCGGTAGGGCACCGAGGCGAGCGTCCGCGTGACCGGCCCCAGCGGCGGCAGCGACAGCCGACGCAGCTGGCCCGGCGGACGGGGGCCCTGCCTGCCCGCGGCATGCCAGGCGTCCAGTCGGCCGGCTGCGTCGGCGTACGCCGCGAAGAGCTCGGCGGGGCCATCGGGCACCTCGTCCGGGTCGCAGCCGAGGTGCTCGGCGGCGAGGCGGCGACGCAGGTCGGCGACCAAGGTGCCGTCCGGGTCGACCGCGGCCACCGTCAGCTCGGAGTCGTGGGTCCAGGAGCGCCGGTTGAGGTTGGCCGAGCCGATGGAGGCCCAGGCGTCGTCGACGAGGCAGACCTTGGCGTGCACGTAGACCGGCAGCCCGGCGGCGTTCTCGATGCCGTAGACACCGACCCGCTCGGGTGCCGCCTCGAGCATCGGCGCGAGCGCTCGGTGGCGACCCAGCTGTTGCGGAGTCCGACCGAGCATGCCGGTCAGGTCGGTGAACCGGGGGACCACCGCGACGACCCGCAGGTCGGGCCGGTCGCGGAGGGCGGCGGCGAAGAGCCGTCCGACGCGCGGGCTCCAGAGGTACTGGTCCTCGACGTGGACGAGGTGTTCGGCACGCTCCACCGCCCGGGTGATGCCGAGTGCGACGCTGCGTTCACCCTGCCGCGCGAAGGCGTAGTGCCGGGTCACCCCGAGCCGGGGATAGGTGCGCAGCAGCTGGACCAGGTGCCGGCCACCCTCCGGCGAGGGCGGCGGGTCGGCCTGCGGGGGCAGCGGCGAGGGCTGCAGGTCGACGCCACGGATCCGGTCGAGCCAGCCGAGCGGGCTGCGGGTCAACGGGGTGGGGTCCTCCCAACGCTCCCGGAAGACGGTCTCGACGTCGAAGACGGCCGGCCCGGTGACGGCTGCCTGGACGTCGTGCCAGCCCGGGGTCTCGCCGTACTCGTCGGCGATCTCGAAGACCTGCGGGTCGCCGGCGTGCTCGGCATCGTCGCGGCGGGAGTGGCACAGGTCGATGCCACCGACGTAGGCGACGTCGCGCGACGGGTCGTCGCGGTGCCGGATCACGACGAACTTCTGGTGGTGCGAGCCGGCGCTGCGGACCCGCAGGTCGAGCAGGACCTCGGCCCCCCGCTCCTGGAGCCGCTCGCCCAGACTGAGGTTGTCGCCCTCCGCCCCGCCCACGGCGGCGACCCGGGAGTGCCAGAAGAGGCCGCGCACGTCGACGCCTCGACCGACCGCACGACAGAGCACCTCCGCCACCTCGCTGTCGGGATCGTCGGTGAGCCGCTGGTCACCGTCGCCCTCCCAGCAGACGACCAGGACCAGGTCACCCTCGCCGGTGGCCTCGAGCCGCTCGTGGAGTTCGGCGAAGTACGCCGCTCCGTCGATCAGGGGGCGGACCCGGTTGCCCTCGGACCAGGCTCGACCCTCCGGGTGCCGCGTGTCGAGGCGGGTGTCCGGGTTGCGCCGGCCCTCACGGGTGAGGAACCAGTCGGTGAGGTCGGGCTCTGGCGGCGTCATTGCTCTGCATTGTGCCCCGGTCGGCGGCCTCGAACCGGCGGTCGCGCAGGTGCGTGCGGTTCGGGTTAGCGCGTCGGTGCGAACACGGGGACGAGGGCCGGGGTCAGGGCGGGCGCGACGGCGGGCCCGAGCAGGCCCTCCTTGCGCGCCACCAGGACGGCGAGGCCGATGGTGGCCGCCGCCGCCAGCAGGTTGACCGAGAGCAGCGTGATGCTGCGGACCAGCACGAAGGTCTCCAACGAGGTCGCCTCGAGCAGCCACAGGATCCCGACCGCCTTGCCGAGCCCGAGGAACGCCCAGAGCAGGGTCAGGTTCCGGAAGAGCCGGCGCACCCGCGGACGCATCGCGAGCTCGTGGTCCATCGGGTAGAAGTCCCCGGCCAGGCGGGCGACCATCGGTCGGGCGCTGAGCAGCGAGAGCAGGAAGAGGCTCGCCACGGCGCCGTCGCTGATGATCGGCTGGAGGAAGTAGACGAACGTGCTGTCGGTGAACAGGGCGAATGCCGTACGTGCCGTGAGCATCAGGGCGGCCAGCACCAGCAGCCCCGACGTACGCCGCCGAGTCAGCGCCCGCCAGGCGATCGCGCCGTACGACCACCCCAGCGCGACGCCCATCGCCCACCAGACGCCGGCGACCACGAAGGCCGCGTAGAAGAGCGTGGCGGGGATGACGCAGGCGATCAGCAGGCTCAGCGAGACCCGGCGGATGATCGTGGCGAGCCGGGGCCGCGGGGCGGCGTGGCGATGGATCTGCGTGGCGTGCTTCGGCTCGGCATGGGCAGGGCTGAGGCAGGGATGCACGGGGTGCCTGACGTGGTGGTGGAAGTCCCGAGTCCTCCCACCGTACGCCGATCCGGGCCGCGGCGGGGGTTCGGCGGCCACATCACCCGCGGATCCGGAGCAGATCGCCGACGTCGCAGTCGAGCGTCTCGCAGATCGCGGTGAGGGTGGAGAAGCGGATCGCCTTGGCTCGGTTGTTCTTCAGCACCGACAGGTTGGCGATCGTCACCCCGACCCGTTCGGCGAGCTCGGTCAGGGTCATCCCGCGCTCGCGGAGCACGTCGTCGAGCGTGCAGACGATGCCGTGGGCGTCGTCGGGCGCCGCGGGACTCACACCAGCCCCTCGAGGTCGCGCCGCATGCCCGCGGCTTCCCGCCAGGCGAGCGCCACGACCATCAGCACCAGGCCGACGGCGACCAGCAGCCCGATGCCGGCGATGCGCCGGGCCGCCCGTGTCGTGAACCCGTGTCCGCGCCGGATGTCGCGGACCAGGAGGAGGAGCAGCCCCCAGACGACGGCCGCACCCAGCAGAGGTACGACCCGGACCGCGACCCAGGCGGCGTGCTGCGGGCCGTCAGCGCCCAGAACGACAGGTGGGCGCTGCTGCCGTAGAACTCCGACGTCCCGTCGCCCGGCCCGATCCCGTCCGGGGTGCCGGAGGCGTCGTACCTGGTGAGCGTGCCGTTGATCCCCCCGGTGACAGCGTTGGCAGCCGCCACCGTGGCGACGCCGGGCTCGCCGTGGACGGTGACGGGCTCACTCGGGACCCCGGCGGTCTCGTGCAGGCCGAGAGCCGTGGGCAGGGGCGGGAGGATCCCGACTCCGTTGTAGCCGCCGATCCAGGCCACGGCGAGCAGGCTGGTGCTGGCGAGCATGGCGGCGAGCAGGAGTTGGACCAGTAGGGGCGCCCAGCCGGGTTGCCATCCCGGCGACGGTCGCTCATCGCGCTCGGGAACGCCGCCACGGGGCCTGCGTCCACGCGAACGTCGCCAGGCCGATCAGCACCGGCCAGAGGGCGAGGCGTTCGAGAGCACCCGACCCGGGGCCGTCTCCGGAGAGGATGAACGCGACCGCAGCTCCACCGGTCA
>NZ_JBFIKK010000144.1:0-7546 GCF_041600255.1 Nocardioides sp.
AGCAACCACAACTGGCAGGTCAGCGGTCTGGGAGCAACCACAACTGGCAGGTCAGCGGCTCAGGCGGGGGACTCGTCGCTGTCGTTGCCGTCGCGCTCGGTCTCGCCGTCCTTGGTCGCCTCGGTGGAGGTGTCCTCCGACTCCTTCATCTCCAGCGGTTCGGAGTCGACGGCCGGGTTGGAGTCGGGCGAGAGGTCCGGGATCGCGGGAGCCTCCGCGTCGACGGCGCCGCCGTCGATCGCGTCCACCCCGCCGGGGTTGGCCTCGCGGTGCTCGACCTGGGGCTCGGGCATGGGTCCGAGATCGTCGTCGGTGGGCATGGGTTCTCCTTCAGGAGTCGAAGCCGAACGTCGAGTACGGCGAGGTCGTGCCCGCGAGCAGGCCGGTCAAAACCGACAGCTCGTGCGGCACGACCGGGGTGGGCAGGTCGGTCAGGGGGCACCAGCGCAGCTCCGCACACTTGTGCGGCTCCACGATCCGCGGCGTGCCGGACCAGGTGCGTGCGGTGAAGAAGAAGTCGATCCGTTCGTCGATCGGCTCACCGCTGGCGGTGCGTTGCATCGAGGTCACGAACTCGAGGTCGAGCCCGGTGACGTCGAGCTCCTCGAGCGTCTCACGCCGCGCCGCGTCGTACGCCGTCTCGCCCTTCTCGACGTGACCGGCGGCCGCGGCGGCCCAGTGGTCGTCCATGTACCCGGTGTTGCGGCGCAACTGCAGGAGCACCTCGACACCGGCGGCACCGTCGCGGAGCAGGAAGACATAGGCCGCCGGGACGACGACGAAGCGATCGAGCATGGGCGTGAGCCTAGGTCGAGGGCTGGTCGAGCGAGGTTTCGGCGTTCTCCGCCTGAGCCTCGGCCGCCGCGTCCGACTGCCCGGGACCCTCACCCGAGGTCCCCGAGTCGCCCGCGTCGCTCGAGCCGGCCGCCACCCCAGCGCTGTCGCCCGGCTTGGTGACCCGCTCCACCTCGGGGCCCGGGTCCGGCGCCGGCGTGCCCGGCACCTGGTCCCCGTCCGGGGCGTCGGTGCGCTGCGGCCCGCCCGGCGGCGTGGGCGCGTCCAGGTCGCGTTCGGTCATCGCCGGCCGCCGCTCAGGGCTTGGGCTTGTCGGTGAGCGAGCCGAGAGCGTCCTTCGCCTTCTCGGCGCCGCCGGCGATCTTGTCGGCGTGCTTGCCCCCGGTCTTGTCGTCGATCGCCTCGGCGACCTTGTCGATCCCGTCGGCGATCTTGTCGCCGTGCTTGTCGGCTGCGTCCTCCACAGCGTCCTTGGCCTTGTCGAAAATGCCCATGACTGACTCCTCGGGTCGGGGTCGACGCCGTACGACGTCGCGTCCTTGCCACACTAACCACATGCCCCAGCAGAGCCCGCCCCCGACTCCGATCGTCGCTCCGATCGTCGCCGTGGTCGGCCAGACGGCCTCGGGCAAGACCAGCCTCTCCCTCGACCTGGCCGAGGCGCTGGGCGGCGAGATCGTCAACACCGACGCGATGCAGGTCTACCGGGGCATGGACATCGGGACGGCCAAGCTCCCGCCCGCCGAGCGTCGCGGGATCCCGCACCATCTGATGGACACCCTCTCGGTGCGCGAGCCGGCCACCGTGGCCAACTTCCAGGAGTGGGCCCGGACGACGATCGCCGACCTCCGCGGCCGCGGCGTGGTCCCCGTGCTGGTCGGCGGGTCGGCGCTCTACGCGCGCTCGATCCTGGACCGTTTCGAGTTCCCCGCCACCGACGCCGACGTCCGGGTGGCGTTCGAGGCGGAGCTGGAGCGAGTGGGGCCGCTGGTCCTGCACGCCCGTCTCGCCGCGATCGACCCGGCGGCCGCGCGGAAGATCGAGCCGGAGAACGGTCGCCGTACCGTCCGGGCGCTCGAGGTGATCGAGCTGACCGGCAGGCCCTACTCGGCGTCCCTGCCCGTCCAGGAGTACGCCGACCCGCACACCGTGCAGATCGGGGTCGATATCGACCGCCCCACGCTGGATGCCCGGATCGAGCGCCGGGTGGAGGAGATGTTCGAGGCGGGCTTCGTCCAGGAGGTCGAGCGCCTGCTCGCCGAGGGTCTCGACGAGGGGCTGACCGCGCGACGCGCCATCGGGTACCGCGAGGTCGCCGCCCACCTGCGCGGCGAACTGCCCCTGGCCGAGGCCAAGGAGCGGACCATGCAGGCCACCCGCCGGTTCGCCCGTCGCCAGGACTCGTGGTTCCGCAAGGACCCCCGCATCGTGTGGGTGCGGTACGACGACCCCGACCGGGTCGACCGGGCGCTCGCCGCGGTGCGGGCCGTGTCGCCTTCGGGTTCCCTGCGTGAGACCGACGCACCCGGCGGTAGCGTGGACGCGTGAACTCGAACTCGGCGACGGTCATCCCCCGATGAGCTACGTCTACCTCAAGGGTCACGGCACGGAGAACGACTTCGTCCTGCTGCCCGACCACGACGGCGGCGTCCACCGGTCCCTCTCCGCGGCGCGCGTGGCCGCACTCTGCGACCGGCGCGCCGGCATCGGCGCCGACGGCGTGATCCGGGTGATCCGGACCCGGTACTACGAAGGTCCCGACGCCGGCATCCTGCCCGAGCCGCACCAGGCCGAGTGGTTCATGGACTACCGCAACAGCGACGGCTCGCTCTCGGAGATGTGCGGCAACGGCATCCGGGTCTTCGCTCGCTACCTGGTCGACTCCGGCCTGTCGATGAGCGACCGACCGATCCCGATCGCGACCCGGGCCGGCCTCAAGCTGGTGGAGGTCGACGGCGACGCGATCACGGCGGACCTCGGCAGCCCGCAGGTGCTGGGCGAGTCGACGGTCGGCGTGGGCGAGAGGTCCTGGCCGGCATGCCACGTCGACATGGGCAACCCGCACGCGGTCGCGATGGTCGACGACCTCGCCGAGGCGGGATCGCTGCTCGAGCCTCCGTCGTACGACCCGGAGATCTACCCCGAGGGTGTGAACGTCGAGTTCGTCGTACGACGCGGTGAGCGGCACATCGCGATGCGGGTCCACGAGCGGGGCTCGGGCGAGACCCGCTCCTGCGGCACCGGGGCTGCCGCGGCGATGGTGGCAGCGGCGCTGGGCGACGGCGTCACCGCGCCGCCCACCGAGGACGTCGCCTACCGCGTCGACGTGCCGGGCGGCACGCTCACCCTCACCTGGACGAGCGCGAACCGGATCCTGCTCACCGGGCCGGGCGTGATCGTCGCGCAGGGGGTCACGGACCTCTGAGGTCCCTGCCCGGTAGCCTGCCCCGGGTGCGCAACCTGGTGAAGGACCATCTCGGCCGCATGCCGGTCAACGCCTCGCGCGAGCACCTGCGGGCCTTCGCCGCCGAGGCGGCCGCCGTCGGGAAGGACCCGTCCTTCCGGGTGCTGGACGCCGGCGCGGGCAAGCTGCCCTACAAGAGCCTCTTCGCGCACGTGAGCTACGAGGCGGCCGACGTCGTGGCGGAGCCCGGCCTCGACTACGTCTGCGACATCGCGAAGATGCCGGTGCCCGACGACACCTACGACCTGGTCTTCTGCTCGCAGACCCTCGAGCACGTGCCCAACCCGGTCGCGGTGCTGCGGGAGTTCCACCGGATCCTCAAGCCCGGTGGGCAGGCGTGGCTGAGCGCTCCGCTCTTCTACCCCGAGCACGTGCAGCCCTACGACTACTTCCGGTACACGCGGTTCGCCTGGCGGAAGATGGCGCGACGAGCCGGCTTCACGGTCGCGGACATCTCGTGGCTGGAGGGCTACTTCGGCACGCTCTCCTATCAGCTCGAGATGGCCTACAAGGCGTTGCCGGCGGACATGAAGGTCTGGCGCTACACGCTGCTGCACCTGAGCCGGAAGCTGGCGAAGCGGGAGCTGACCGAGCGCTACCTGCCGCGCAAGGGGATGCCGAAGAACTACAAGGTCAAGCTGGTCAAGCCGGCCGCCTGAGACCGCGCCGCGCCCCCTCGCGAGGCTGGAGCGGCGTCCCGGTACGGCGCCCTAGGATGCCCGCCATGGACATCAACGGAGCATCAGCGATCGTCACCGGCGCGGCCTCGGGCATCGGCGAGGCCGTGGCCCGTCAGCTGGCCGCCCAGGGCGCCCACGTCGTCGTGGCCGACCTGCAGGCCGAGAAGGGCGAGGCCCTGGCCCAGGAGATCGGCGGCGTCTTCGCCCAGGTCGACGTCACCCGGACCGACCAGATCGAGGCGGCGGTGCGGGCCGCCTCCGGCCTCGGTCCGCTGCGGGTGCTGGTGAACTCGGCGGGCATCGGCTGGGCCCAGCGCACCATCGGCCGCGACGGGGAGTTCGACTCCGCCCACGACCTGGCCGCGTTCACGAAGGTGATCGCGATCAACCTGATCGGCACCTTCGACGCGATCCGGTTGGCCGCCACCGCGATGAGCACGCTCGAGCCCACCGCCTCCGGCGAGCGTGGCGCGATCGTCAACATGGCCAGCGTCGCGGCGTTCGACGGGCAGATCGGGCAGGCGGCGTACTCGGCGTCGAAGGGCGGCGTGGTCGGGATGACCCTGCCGGTCGCCCGCGACCTGTCCGCGGCCGGGATCCGGCTGAACACGGTGGCGCCCGGCCTGATCGACACCCCGATCTACGGCGAGGGCGAGGGCGCCGAGGCGTTCAAGGCCAAGCTGGGCGAGAGCGTGCTCTTCCCCAAGCGTCTCGGCCAGCCCGAGGAGCTCGCCTCGATGGTGCTGGAGTGCATCCGCAACCCCTACCTCAACGGCGAGACGATCCGGGTCGACGGCGGGATCCGGATGCCCCCGAAGTAGCACTCAGGCGTCGACCAGGGACCGGGTCAGCGTCGCGCGCACCTCGGCGTAGAGCTCCTCGGCGTACGCCGGCTGCTCGGCCGTGGGCAGGTCGGCGGCGAGCTGGTCGATGAGCGCCGCGAGTTCGACCGGCGCCCAGTCGCTGTCGTCGGGCAGGGCGGCGCAGTAGTCGACGTAGCAGGTCGCCGCTGCGACCGCGTCGGTCAACGTGCGCCGGGCCGCCAGGATCTGGGTCGCGTTGAAGCGCCCCAGGTCGCGGTACGCCGAGAACTGGGCGACGTGGAAGAACTGGTTGACGGTGTTGACCCGCGGGAAGCTGGGATCCACCTCGCGGTAGGCCAGCAGGGTGGGTGGCATGTCCTCGGTGAGCGCCGGCTTGGCGTACCAGAGCAGGCTGATCCGCTCCTCGTTGCCGTCCTCGCGCCGGACCAGGCCCAGGTTGACCGAGCGCGGCGAGTAGTCGCGCCCCGGTGAGGGGTCGGCCTCGCAGCGGAGCACGTCGAGCCGGATGGCCACCTCGGCGGAGCACTCGAGAGCGGCGAGGTCGATCGCCTTGGAGATCGAGCCGGCGAGGTTGCCCGGGCCGGAGTCGGCATCGATGCAGACGATCTCGCGGTGGTGGCTGGTGCGCAGCAGCTCGACCAGTGCGGTGTTCTCCCAGTGGCCGCCGTCGGTGACGTAGAGGAACAGGTCGCTGTGGTCGTGGAAGCCGAGGAACTCCTTGAGCAGGTAGCCCAGCCCCGGTCGCGGCAGCCGCTTCCCGTGCTGGGCGAGCTCGGCGGCGTACCTCGGGTTGGGCACCCACATGCCCAGGCGCACGTTGGCGAAGGCCAGCAGCATGCTCACCGGTCCGGCCTTGAACCGGCCCATCGCCGGCGAGACCGCCGCACCGGAGAGGCCGACGGCCATCATCGTGGTCAGCCGAGGCCCCCAGGTCGGCATCAGCGAACCCATCTGCTCGGCGGTGCACTCGTAGCGGCGCCACAGCCCGTTCTCCTCCATCGGTACGAAGAGACGCACAGCGCTGGGGGAGAACGTCATGCTCAGCGCCGGGATGCCGTAGTGCGTGCGGACGTCGCGACCCGAGACGGTCGCCGCCGCGCAGACCGTCAGCGGCGTGCCGTGGTCGCCGGGGGTGCGGTGCTTGACGAGCGTGGACAGGTCGGGCTCGATCCGGCTGCCGGGCGACGGCTTGCTGTTGTTGTCGTAGGCGCGCACCCGGCCGCCGTCGCGGTACGTCGCGAACGCCGCTCGCAGCTTGCCCCGGTAGAACGCTGCCAGCGACCAGAACTCCGTGGCACCGACGACGTGCAGCGCCAGCAGCACGGCCACCACGATCGACCACGGGATCCACTCGCCGTCGCCCGGCCCGGTGCGCATCGCGTCGAGGGCGAAGCGGCAGGCGAGGAAGAGCAGCAGGGTGGCGAAGAGCAGGCCGCCGATGGTGGGCGCGAACCGGGCCAGCGGCTTGCGCAGCACGCGCCCGACGGCGGCGGCCGAGCCGAGCGCGCCGGCGGCGGCCACCAGGGAGGTGAGGAGGTCGTTGGTGTCGACGGGGGTCCACAGCAGCCGGATCAGCACCGGCAGGACCCCGAGCGTGAACAGCAGCGTCGCGGAGAGCGCCAGGCCGGCGTAGCCGAGGTACTTGAGGCCGAGCAGCCAGGCCGGCGGGATCCCGTTGGAGGAGGTCTCGGTGAGCTTGGCGGCCAGCACCCAGAGCATCAGCACGGCCAGGCCAAGCACCGCCCAGAACAGGATCGGCGGGGCGAGGCGGTCCGGCGAGCCCAGGCAACCGGCGCTCTTCGCGGCGGTCAGCGTCGCGTCGCTCTGCCACTCCTGGGTGCAGCCCAGGCTCAGGTACCAGCGGTAGAACCAGCCCATCGGCTGGCTCACCGCCCAGAGCATCATCAGCATCACCAGGGCGTTGATCGTCATCCCGGTCAGGACCGTGGCGATCGCGCTGGGACGACGCTTGGCCTTGGCCGCGAGCTGATGGTCGCGCGACTCCTCGGTGGCGGCGTCACCGATGCCGCGCGGCGTGTTGGAGAGCAGGTACCCCAGGTTGGCGCGCAGGTGCCGCTCCTCGGGGCCGGGCTGGACCCGGCCGAGGGCCCAGGGGCGCGGCGGTGGGGCGTTCGGGTCGGCGGCGGGGGCGGTGCGGGCCAGGCTCCAGGCGCCGGCCATGTAGGAGCCACCGGAGACCGAGGCGACATTGTCGGCCGTGTCCCAGCCCAGCGGCTCGTCGTACTCCAAGGCCTGCAGGGCGCCGAGGCTGATCGAGGCGGCCCGGATGCCCCCGCCCGAGAACGCAAGGCCGAAGTCGCTCTCGTCGAGCGTGCGCGAGGCCGCCGGTGGGCGGGCCTCGTCGGCCGCACGGAGCACCCGCCGGATCCGTCGCGGCGTCGCGAGCGACACGATCCCGCCGAGGGCGAAGGCGCCGACGAGCAGTACGACGAGCCACTTGCCCCAGGCGAACGTCGCGCCGAACTCCCATCCGCGGGGCTGCGGGTCGATGCCGACGAAGTCGAAGCCGGCGACGGCGAGCTGGAGGCTGGCGTTCTCGAGGAGGTCCAGCGCGCCGGCGCCGAGCGCGGTCACGGCCAGCGGGGCGGCGAGGCGACGGGTGCTCTGGGTGCGGTAGTTCTGGCCGGCCCACAGGGTGATCAGCGCGAGCAGCGGGCTCCAGCACAGGATGAACCAGACGTCGCCGATCAGCGCATCGGTGACGGCGTCGGCGCCGTACGTTCGCATCGAGTCGGTGGCAGCGGCGCCGGTGCCGGCGAACT
>NZ_JBFIKK010000145.1:0-7541 GCF_041600255.1 Nocardioides sp.
CCTGTGAGTCGACTCTCCCGCAGAAGGAACCCCCCTGATGAAGCAGCAGCCCCTCCTCGCCCTCTCGACGGCCATCGCCCTCACGTTCACGCTCGCCGCCTGCGGTGGCTCCCGATCGAACGCGGAGACCGCCCCGGAGGCTCGCGAGATCACCCACGCCATGGGTGCGACCGACGTGACCTGCACGCCGGAGCGCGTCGTGACCCTCGGCCAGGGGGAGACCGACAGCACCCTCGCCCTCGGCGTCACGCCGGTCGGCGTGGTCTCGCCGTGGACCGACGACTGGTACGACTACCTGCCGGACGAGGTCGAGGAGGCCGAGGTCGTCGGGACCGAGGTCGAGCCCGACCTCGAGGCGATCGCTGCGCTCGAGCCGGACCTGATCCTGGGCTCCAAGCTGCGCCACGAGGGGCTCTACGAGCAGCTCTCCCAGATCGCCCCGACCGTCTTCACCGAGACGATCGGGGTGTCGTGGAAGGAGAACGTCGGCACCTACGCCGAAGCGCTGTGCCGGGAGGACCGCGGCGACGAGCTCGTCGAGGAGTACGAGGCCCGGGCCGCCGCGATCGGTGAGGACCTCCGGGCGGCCGACCAGGCCGACACCGAGGTCTCGATCGTCCGGTTCCTGCCCGACCAGGTGCGCATCTACCTCACCGGCTTCCCGGGGTCGGTCATCCGGGACACCGGCCTGCCGCGCCCGAAGGCCCAGAGGGTCGCGGACTGGGAGGACGCCGAGCAGCTGGTCGAGATCTCCGAGGAGCGGATCCCGGAGATGGACGGGGACGTGATCTTCGAGATGATCTCCGCCGACCACTACGCCCAGCAGGGGACCTCGACCGTCGACGAGCAGATCGAACGCTGGACCTCGACCGACCTCTGGAAGAACCTCTCCGCCGTCAGGGCGGGCACGGTGGTCGAGGTCGACGAGAGCGTCTGGAACCTCGGGGGCGGCCTGGGTGCCGCCCACGCGATGCTCGAGGACCTCGAGCAGTACTTCGCGAACGCGTGACCGCACTCGACACCTCACGGCGTTGGTGGGTGCCACCGGCACTCCTGGGGGCGCTCGCGGTGGTGGCGTGCCTCAGCCTCGCGGTCGGCTCGGTCCCCCTGCCGCTCGGTGAGGTGGTCCAGGCCGTGCTGGGAGCCCGGGACACCGAGGCCCACCTGATCGTCCGCGACCTCCGCTTCCCACGTACGGTCGCCGGCCTCGTCGCGGGCGCGTGTCTCGCGGTCGCCGGCGCCCTCCTGCAGGGGGCCACCCGCAACCCGCTCGCGTCGCCGACCCTCCTGGGCATCACCGCGGGAGCAGGCTTCGCGGTCGTCGTCACCGTGGCGCTCCTCGACGTGCTCGCGACGTACGCCGTCGTCGCAGCGTTCACGGGGGGCGCGCTGGCGGCCGCCCTCGCGATCGGGCTGGCGAGCACCGGACGCGACGGGCTGTCCCCGATCCGACTGGCACTGTCCGGTGCGCTGGTCTCGCTCCTGCTGTCGGCGTGGACCCGGGGGATCCTCGCGCTGAACGAGGCCGACGCCGACGAGGTGCGGCACTGGCTCGCCGGGTCGCTGGCGGGCCGGGACGCGGCGGCAGTGGTGCCGTTGCTGCCGCTCTTCGGGGTCGGACTCCTGGCGGCGGTCCTCCTGGCCCGGCCACTGGACACCCTGGCCCTGGGAGATGCCGCGGCCGTCGGGCTCGGCCAGCGGCCCGGGCGAGTACGTGTCCTGGCCAGCATCACGGCGGTCGCCCTCGCCGCGGTTGCGGTGTCGCTGGCGGGGCCCATCGCGTTCCTCGGGCTGATCGTCCCGCACCTGGCTCGTTTCCTGGTCGGCGGTCGCCACCGCGACGTGCTGCTCGCCTCGGCGCTGCTCGGGCCGGTCGTGCTGCTGGTCGCCGACATCCTCGGCCGCGTCATCGCGCGTCCGACCGAGATCCAGGCGGGGGTGCTGACCGCGATGATCGGGGCGCCGTTCCTGATCCGGACGGCCGTCCGGGCCCGGGTGGCCGGATGAACGCCACCGTCGCGGCCACCCGCCGGGGTGTCCCGCTCGTGCTGGCCGCTCTGGTGCTCGGGCTGGGGATGTTCGGCCTGGTCACCGGCACCCAGCAGATCCCGCTCGGCGAGGCGCTGGCGGCGACGATCGGCCTCGGCGACGGCGGCACCTCGTTCATCGTGCAGCAGCTGCGCCTGCCCCGGGTGGGCGTGGCCGTCCTCGCCGGCGCCTGCCTGGGTGCCTCCGGCGCCCTGATGCAGGGGCTGCTCCGCAATCCGCTCGCCTCGCCGGACATCGTCGGCATCACCGGCGGCGCCAGTCTGGCCGCCGTCCTGGCGATCGGTGCCGGATTGCCTCCGCTCGCGCTGCCGCTCGCCGCGGCGCTGGGTGCGGCGAGCGCCGCCGGGGTGCTCCAGGTGCTGTCCCGGCACACCGGTTCGAGCAGCGTGCGTCTCGTGCTGGTCGGTGTCGGCCTGCACGCCCTGACCACCGCTGCCGTCACCCTGGTCGTGGCGCGCATCGATCCGCGTCGGCTCGGTGCAGCCGAGGTGTGGCTGGCCGGGAGCCTGCACGCGCGCAACGCCACCCACCTGACGGTCGTGCTCGTCGGTGCCGCCGCGGCGCTGCCGCTGGCCTACGGGCTGGTGCGCAGCCTCGCCGTACTCGAGCTGGGCGACGAGGTCGCCACCGGCGTGGGGGTACCCGTACGCCGTACCCGGACGCTGCTGCTCGGCTCCTCGGCGCTGCTTGCCGGCGTCGCGGTGGCCGTCGCCGGCCCGCTCGGGTTCGTCGCGCTGGGCGCTCCGCACATCGCCCGTCGACTCGTCGGACCGACGTCGCCGACGACCCTCACGACCGCGGCGCTGACCGGCGCGCTGCTCGTGCTCGCCGCCGATGCACTGGGTCAACGGCTGCTCGAGGATGCAGCCGTGCCGGCCGGCGTGGTCACGGCAGCGCTCGGTGCGCCGTACCTCCTCTGGCTCCTCCACCGGACAGGACGATGATGACCACACTCCAGACCCACCACACGGCACCGCTCCAGGTGCGCGCGGCCGGCGTCCGCGCCGGCTACGGCGCGGAGACGATCCTCGACGGCATCGACCTGACCGTGCCGGCAGGTGTGGTGTCCGCCATCGTCGGCCCGAACGGCTGCGGCAAGTCGACGCTGCTGAAGACCATCGCCCGGGTGATGCGACCCACCGAGGGTCGCGTGCTGCTCGACGAGACCTCCGTGCACCACCAGCCCACGCGACAGGTCGCGAAGCACCTGGGCCTGCTGCCGCAGAGCAACGCCGTCCCCGAGCAGTTGACGGTGCGCGCCCTGGTGGAGCGTGGCCGCTACCCGCACCGTGGGGTCTTCAGCCCGTGGTCGGAGGCCGACCGAGATGCCGTCGCCGAAGCCCTCGACGTCACCGGTACGGCGGGCCTCGCCGACCGCCACGTCGACGAACTCTCGGGCGGCCAGCGGCAGCGTGCCTGGATCGCGATGGTGCTCGCGCAGCAGACCCCGGTGCTCCTGCTCGACGAGCCCACGACCTACCTGGACCTGGCGCATCGCCTGGAGATCCTGCGCCTGCTCCGGCGGCTCAACCGGGAGCGCGGCGTCACGGTCGTGATGGTGCTGCACGACCTCAACGAGGCCTGCCGGTACGCCGACCATGTCATCGCGATGCGTGACGGAGCCGTGCACGCGTCGGGACGGCCCCGGGATGTCGTGACTCCCGAGCTGGTACGGGACGTCTTCGGGGTCGCCTGCCTGACCGTGGCCGACCCCGTCTCGGGGACGCCCATCGTGGTGCCCTGCGACGACTGATCCCCGCGCTGCTGCAGGGACCGGACGATGGTGAGAACCCCCTTGCTGAGGGGGAAGGTCGGGTGGGACGCTGGTGAGTGGTCGTCTGCTCGCCAGGCAGAGCTTGTCCACGGCCGGGCTTCGTGAACTCCGTGCCGATCGACGACCGTCCACCCGTCTCGGATGATCAGAGGAGTTGGGTATGACCATCACCGCGCACCGCCAAGCCGAGTCGCACCAGCACACCCACGGACCCGACTGTGGTCACGAGTCGGTGATCCATGAGGACCACGTCGACTACGTCCACGACGGCCACCTGCACCACGAACACGCCGGCCACTACGACGAGTGCGTGACCTGCTCGTGCGCCGACTGCAGCGACGCCTGCGCGACGTGTGACTGCGCGAACTGCACGTGTCCCACGTGCAACCACAACGTCTGCGAGTGCGGCTCCTGCAGCGACTCGTGCGCGAACTGCGCATGCTCGAACTGCACCTGCAGCACCTGTCGGCACGCCGCCTGAACTCCTACCAGGAGGACGTGGTGATGCCGGGCAGTTCGCCGCGGTGGGCCATCACCCTGAGGTTGATGCGGGACAGGCCGACCTTGCCGACGTAGCCGCGGGGACGGCCGTCAACCTGGTCGCGGTTGCGCA
Source organism: Nocardioides sp. (assembly GCF_041600255.1). GTDB lineage: Bacteria > Actinomycetota > Actinomycetes > Propionibacteriales > Nocardioidaceae > Nocardioides. The sequence goes on from NZ_JBFIKK010000145.1 coordinate 4,437, forward strand.
CGCGGACGGGACTGGCGTCGCGCGGCAGGCGGCCCAAGGCATGCCCGGCTCTCACCCGTTCCTCGAGTGTGTCGGCGGTGCGCATCGTCTCCTTCAGGGCGGCGCGACGAGCCGCGTACCTGGCGACGATCTCCCTGCGCCGCTCATCGGCGGCGATCTTCGACTTCTTGGCCACTAGCGCTCCTCGCGGAAGTCGACGTGCCGGCGGATGCGCGGGTCGTACTTGCGCAGCACCATGCGGTCCGGGTCGTTGCGCCGGTTCTTCCGCGTGACGTAGGTGTGGCCGGTGCCGGCGGTGGAGCGCAGCTTCACGATCGGGCGCAGGTCGTTGCCTCGGCGGGCCATCAGATGCGTCCCCCTCGGGTGAGGATCTCGGCGACGACCGCGTCGATGCCGCGCTGGTCGATGGTCTTGATCCCGCGCGCGCTGACGGTGAGGGAGACGGTCCGGCCGAGGCCGGGCACCCAGTACCGCTTGGACTGGACGTTGACGTTGAAGCGCCGGTTGGTGCGTCGGTGCGAGTGGGACACGTGGTGGCCGAATCCGGGCCTGGCCCCGGTGACCTGGCAGGTGCGTGACATGGGTTCCTCGTCTGTTCGCCCGGCTCAGCCCTGGCGGGTCTTGAGTCGGGGGTTCGCCTTGTTGATCACATAGATGCGTCCGTTGCGTCGGACGAGCTGGGAGCCCGGCTGGTTCTTCACCGAGCGGATGGAGTTGCGGACCTTCACGCCTCGTCGCCCCGGCTCACGACCTGGCGCCGGCCACCCTGTGGGGTGGGGCTGAGGTAGCCGCGTTGGACGGCACGGAGGAGGTGACGCGGGACGCGGTGGGTCTCGCCGTCGACGGTGACCGGGACCAGGTCCACCGGGGTGGCCTTCCACTGCGAGCGGCGGTGCCGGGTGTTGCTGCGTGAGGTACGGCGCTTGGGTACGGCCATGAAGAGCTCCTTCGGGGTCTGTGCGTTCGGTGGACGTGTTCAGGCGACGTCGCGGATGTCGCCGAGCCAGGGCTCGAGACCGTCCTCGAGGACCCCCCAGCCGTGCTGGTCGAGCAGTGCCTCGGTGGGGGTGAGGAGCATGTCCTCGAACGTCGAGGCCAGACCGCTCGGCGCTTCACCGAGGCCGGTGAAGATCAGCCGTGTCGCCGGTGTGCGGGAACCCCAGGTGCCGTAGCTGCCGATGCTCAGCCGACCGCCTGCTCCGGACCACTCGAGGAGCTCTCCCGGCCGGGTGGGGACCCAGAACGAGCCGCGGGAGCGGTGTGCACCCGTGCCGAGGCGCTCGATGTGGTCCATCAGCCGGTCCGGGTGGAACGGACGAGGCGAGGAGAGGTCCAGGCGCCAGGTGTGTCGGGAGTCCAGCGCCGGCAGGTCGATCTCGAACGCCGGGGAGCACCAGCGGCTGTTCACGCTGCTCTGGTGCCGTTGGGGGGTGAGGGCGGCTGCGTCGAGCTGGTCCGCGCCCGCAACCAGAGGTACCCCGGGGCGGGCCAGTGTGCGGACCAGCTCGGTGGCCTCGGTGCCCGGGTCCGCGTCGAGCACGACGAGATCGGCGTACTCGACCTGGGCGCAGGCCACCTCGCCGACGCCTCGGTCGTCGTCGGGGTTGGTGTGGAGGTCGCGATCGCGCAGCAGGTCGTCGCTGAGCAGGTCCCGGACGATGTCGCCGGTGCCGACCGCGGCCAGGACCGCGCTGAGCTTCAAGTGCCGTGCCAGGCGGCTGTCCGTGGCCAGGATGTGCGCGAGCTGTCCGGCCTCGGTGGCGGTGGGCAGCCCGGAGACGATCGCGCTCCAGCGACCGTCGCGGGCGAGCCGCTCCAGGGTCGGCATGATGTCCTCGCGCAGCGCGCAGCCCACACAGGCGTGCTGCAACTGGATCTGCTCCTGCTCCAGGAGGCCGCTGGTGTCGCTGACGGTCCGGGTCAGGACCTGGGAGTGGGGATCGATCCGGTGCCGGACCGACACGGCTCGGGGGAGGTCCCAGGCCAGGCTCATCAGGGTGCTGTCCATGGCCACCGGATCCAGGCCGGTGACCACGAGCAACGGGGTCCTCATGTGGCAGACCCGTAGCGACGCTGGAACTTCTCCACACGACCCTCGCTGTCGAGGGTGCGCGCAGTGCCGGTCCAGAACGGGTGGCTGTCACTGGAGATGTCGACGTCCACGAGCGGGTAGGTCGTCCCGTCGATCTCGATCGTCCTGTCGCCGTCCCTGCCGGCGAGGGTCGAACGGGTCAGGAACACCCGGCCGGTGGCCCGATCGCGAAAGGCCGCTGGTCCGTACGGGGGATGGATTCCGTGCTTCATGGCTCCTCCTACTAACGAGAATCATTATCAGTATGGCATAGTCCGAGGCGCGGGCCGCACCGGTCCGGTACACCGACACCAAGGAGCATCACCATGAACCGCAAGGACCTCGTCGAGACCGTCGCGCGGGAGGCCGGGCTGAGCGCAGCCCAGGCCGAAGCGGCGCTGAGTGCCGTCGTCGACGGTGTCGTGGGCGCCGTGGCGGCGGGGGAGAAGGTCACCCTGCCCGGCTTCGGCACCTTCGAGCAGCGGAGTCGGGCGGCCCGCTCCGGTCGCAACCCTCAGACCGGTGAGGCGCTCGAGATCGCGGCCTCGGTCGCGCCCGCCTTCAAGCCGGCCGCGGCCTTCAAGACGGCGGTCGCGAACCGCTGAGCCGCAGGGCGGGGTGGCGGTCGACGGTGACCGCCCCCCGCTCGGTCAGCTGTGGCCGGCCCGGCAGGACGCACAGATGCCGAACAGCTCCAGGGTGTGGCTGACATCGGCGTAGCCGTGCTGGGCGGCCATGTCGTCCGCCCATGTCTCGACTGCCGGCCCCCGGACCTCGACGGCCGTGCCGCACGATCGGCACACCAGGTGGTGGTGGTGGGTCGAGCCGCACTCGCGGTAGACGGCTTCCCCGGCGTCGGTCCGGAGCATGTCCGCCGAACCGGTCTCGACCAAGGTCTGCAGGGCCCGGTAGACGGTCGCCAGCCCGATCGAGGCGCCCGACGCGCGCACCGCGGCATGGATGTCCTGGGCGCTGCGGAAGTCGGGGCCCTTGGCGAGCTCGTCCTTGACGGCCTGGAACTGCCGCGTCGTGCG
>NZ_JBFIKK010000146.1:0-7477 GCF_041600255.1 Nocardioides sp.
AACTGGGCATGCGCGGAACCTAGCAGCGCTGAGCCCGGCCCCGGTATGAGGAAGGTCCCACTGAGATGAGGCCCCCGGCTCCGACGGTTCGGCCCGACCTCCCCGGCCCGACCGCCCGGCCCGACCTCCCGGCCCGACCTCCCCGGTCGGTCCGGCGATCTAGACCGGTCACCCCCGAAGTTCGCCCCGTTCGGGGGTTGATTTGCTAGCGTCCTTGTGGGCGGGGGCCAGGAGGGCTGCCCTGACGCGGTGCAGCCGCGGGCAGGGCACGTTTCCCGGGTTCCCGAGCACAGACATCTCGGACTGTGGTGGGGGAGCCATGCACGAAGTGACAGAGGGAACGGTCCACGTCGAGACACTCACCGATGAGGAGCTCAAGGTCCTGATCGGCCAGGCGGGCGTCAGCGTCACGCCGCACCTGGACGCCCTGGCGCCGGGGCAACGCGCCATGGCCGAGGAGGCCGCCTTCCGATCGCTCAGCGCTCGTGGGGTGGCGAGCCGCCCCGACATCCGGGCGGTCGTGACGTTGCGCGAGGCCGCGCGCACCCGGGTCTCGGTCGTACGGACGACTGGCGGCCGGCAGAGTTTCTGGTACGGCCACGTCGTCGATGGCGTGCTGCTCGTCGAGCAGGTGAGCCAGGACGGGATGCACCACTTCGCGCTGGCCGACGCGACCCGCCTGGGCGACCTGCTGGTGCGGGCTGCGGTGCACGACCTGGCGGGCGACGCCTCGGGTCCGGGCGTCACCTGGGCCAACGGCCCCGAGGGCGACGGGCCGCCGTCCGTGGTCGAGCGGCTCGGTGAGCCGTGGATCCGGGCCGACGTGACGCTCTGCCACCCGGCCGATCCCGATCCTGCGCCCCAGGTGCTCTTCACCGGGCCGGGCGGTTGCTGGTGGGCGGACACCGACTGGTGCGCAGGTGCCCCGGTCGCCCGGCCGATGACGGCGGTGGGGCTGCGGTCGAAGCTCCAGCAGTTGGCCGGACCGCTGCGTGAGACGCCGTCGTTCCTGATGGTGCACTGACCGACACATGTCCACGGTCTCGAATCCGAGACCGTGGACGGAGTGGTGCGCTTGCCGTCGCCACCCGGGACCGATGGACTGTCTCCCATGCCTCCCGCCGCGAGCCCCCGGACCGCCGTGTGCTCCGCGGCCGGCGACGGCCGCGTCTCAGCCCGGCACCTGGCTGTCCGGCGTCCACCGTCCCCGGTGCACGACCTCGCTCAGTTCGCGTCGGCGCCGCCGGGACGGCGAACCGGCGTTCCCGGGGTCCTCTGCCCGGTGCCCGATCGTGATCACGCCGATCGGGTCGTGGCTGCCCGGGATGGCGAACTCCACCCGGACGGCCTCCTGCTTCTCGGCCGGGATCCCGAAGAAGCACGAACCGAGCCCCTCGTCCACCGCGGTCTGCAGGATCAGCAGGGAAGCCATCGCGGTGTCCAGGTGCCAGTAGGGCATCGGCCACCGAGCCTCGGCCTCGTCGGACCAGCCCTTGTCCGGCTCGGCGTACCGGCGCAGGTAGGCCGCCTTGCTGGAGCAGGGCACGATCACCACCGGCGCGCGCATCATCCCGCGCAGCCACTGGTCCGGGTCGTCGACGCCGTCGGCGGTGGTGCGCCACCAACGACGCACGTCGTCGGGGGTGTCGAGCACGAGGAAGCCCCACCCCTGGCTGAAGCCCGCGCTCGGCGCGCGGGTCGCGTTGCGCAGGGCGCGGTCCACGATCGCCGGGTCGACCGGGCGGTCGGCGTAGTTGCGGATCATCCTGCGGCGCCGTACGACGTCCTGGAACTCCATGTGCCCGAGTATCGCGTCTGGGAGGGAGGCCCTCGTGCCTGACGACTTCGAACGGATGTGGGCCGACCTCGCGCCGGTCGGCCGGTCGGCCGGCAGCGGTGGCTACTTCCGCCAGCCGTGGACCACCCCCGAGACCGAGCTGCGGCACTGGTTCACCGAGCAGTGCCGAGCGCGCGGCCTGGACGTCGAGACCGACCCTGTGGGCAACCAGGTGGCCTGGTGGAACCCGGTGGCGAGCGACCGGCCGGGCGTGCTCACCGGTTCGCACCTCGACTCGGTCCTCGACGGTGGCGCGTACGACGGACCGCTCGGCGTGGTCTCGGCCCTGGCCGCCCTGGACCGGCTCCGTGAGCGCGGGTTCCTGCCCTCGAGGCCGATCGGGGTCTCGGTCTTCGCCGAGGAGGAGGGATCGCGCTTCGGCCTGGCCTGCCTCGGGTCCCGCCTGGCTGCCGGGGCGCTGCCCTGGGAGCGCGCCCGCGAGCTGCGTGACCGGGACGGCGTCTTCCTGCCCGACGCCCTCGAGGCCGCCGGACTCGGGGTGGCCGACGGGGACGACCTGACCTGGCCGCTGGCCGAGCGGGTGGCGACCTTCGTGGAGCTCCATGTCGAGCAGGGCCGCGACCTCGTCGACCGCGGAGCCGCGGTCGGGGTGGCCAGCGAGATCTGGCCGCACGGGCGGTACCGCTTCGACTTCGCCGGTGAGGCCAACCACGCCGGCACCACCCGGATGGCGGACCGGGTCGACCCGATGCTGACCTACGCGATGACCGCTTTGGCCGCCAACAAGCAGGCCCGGCTGGTCGACCAGCGCGCCACGTTCGGCCGGATCGACGTCGCGCCCAACGGCACCAACGCGATCCCCTCGCGGGTGACCGCGTGGCTGGACGCCCGCTGCTCCACCGACGACGCGCTGGCCGAGCTGGTGCAGCGGATCACCGACCAGGCCGCCGACCGCGCCGACCGGGACGGCACCCGGCTCCAGGTCACCGCGGAGTCGGTCTCCGCCTCGGTGTCCTTCGACCCCGAGCTGGCCCGGATGCTCGCCGCCGACCACGAGGGCGGCGACTGGCCGATCATCGCGACCATGGCCGGCCACGACGCCGGGATCCTCTCGGCCGCCGGCGTCCGGACCGCCATGCTCTTCGTCCGCAACCCCACCGGCGTCTCGCACTCCCCGGCCGAGACGGCGTCGATCGCCGACTGCCTGGTCGGGGTCTCGGCACTGGCCGACTCCCTGGAACGGCTCGCGCGATGAGCGGGCAGGCGTCGTACCTGCTGGACCGGGCGTGGCTGGACGGCCGCGTGCAGGAGGACGTCGTGGTGTCGGTCGCGGACGGCCGGTTCACCCGCGTCGAGGTCGGCGCCGAGCACGCCCGGCTGGAGACCACCCGACTGCGGGGGCTGACCATCCCCGGGTTGGCCAACGCTCACTCGCACGCCTTCCACCGCGCGCTGCGCGGGCGGACCCAGCGCGAGCGCGGCACCTTCTGGACCTGGCGCGAGAAGATGTACGCCGTCGCGTCCCGCCTCGACCCGGATGCCTACTTCGCCCTGGCGGCCGCGACCTATCGGGAGATGGTGGCGGCCGGGATCACCTGTGTCGGGGAGTTCCACTACCTGCACCACCAGCCCGACGGCACGGCGTACGACGAGCCCAACGCGATGGCGCTCGCGCTGGTCGAGGCCGCCCGCGAGGCCGGGATCCGGATCGCCCTGCTGGACACCTGCTACCTCAGCTCGGGGTTCGGCGCGGCGGTGGAGGGAGCCCAGGTCCGCTACAGCGACGGCGACGCCGACGCCTGGGCTGACCGGACCCACCGGCTGCGCGCCCACCAGCGGCCCGGGGTCGTGATCGGGGCGGCCGTCCACTCGGTGCGGGCGGTGCCGCGCGAGCAGCTGCGGACCGTGGTCGCGGCGGCCGCGGGCGTCCCCCTGCACGTCCACCTCTCCGAGCAGCAGGCTGAGAACGACGCCTGCCGCGCGGCGTACGGCGTGAGCCCGACCGAGCTGCTGCACGACGCCGGCGCGCTGGGCCCGGCCACCAGTGCCGTGCACGCCACCCACCTCGGCGAGCACGACGTCCGGCTGCTGGGCGAGAGCGCCACCCGCTCCTGCTTCTGCCCGACGACCGAGCGAGACCTGGGCGACGGGATCGGCCCCAGTCGTGCGCTGCGCGCGGCCGGATCCCCGCTGACCCTGGGGTCGGACAGCCACGCGGTGATCGACCTGTTCGAGGAGATGCGCGCGGTCGAGCTAAACGAACGGCTGGCCACCCAGCAACGGGGGCACTGGACCTCGGGCGAGCTGCTCGACGCGGCGACCTGGGTGGGGCAGGAGAGTCTGGGGTTCGCGGACGCCGGCCGGATCGCGGTCGGCATGCGCGCCGACCTGGTCACCGTGGACACCGGTAGCCCGCGCACCGCCGGAACCGGTGCGGACGAGAACTCCCTGGTCTTCGCGGCCACCGCCCAGGACGTGCTCGAGGTGATGGTCGACGGGGTGGTCGTCGTACGGCAGGGTGACCGTGCCGAGATCGGGCGCGAGCTCGACGAGGCGATCGACACGATCTGGAAGGCGATGTAGTGGTCTCCACCCTGCTCACGCACATCGGCGAGCTGGTCACCAACGACCCCGCCCGCGAGGGGGTCCTCGGGCAGGTCGCCGACGGCGCGCTCGTGATCGAGGGTTCCCGGGTGGCCTGGGTGGGCCCGGCCGCCGAGGCGCCCGACGCGGACGAACGGGTCGACCTCGGCGGCCGCACCGTGCTGCCCGGATTCGTCGACAGCCACAGTCACCTGGTCTTCGCCGGCGACCGGTCGGCCGAGTTCGAGGCCCGGATGGCCGGCGAGAGCTACGCCGCCGGCGGCATCCGGACGACGGTGGCTGCGACCCGAGCCGCGACCGACGAGCAGCTGACCAGCCAGGTGGGCCGGTTGGTCGCCGAGATGCGGCGCCAGGGCACCACCACGGTCGAGATCAAGAGCGGGTACGGCCTGAGCGTTCGCGACGAGGCCCGATCGCTGGCGGTGGCGCGGCAGTTCACCGAGGAGACGACGTTCCTGGGCGCCCACGTGGTGCCCACCGGCACCACGCCCGAGGAGTACGTCGACCTGGTCACCGGGCCGATGCTGGAGGCGGCTGCGCCGTACGCCCGCTGGGTCGACGCGTTCTGCGAGCGCGGGGCCTTCGACGTCGACCAGGCGCGGGCCGTGCTGGTGGCCGGTGCGGCGGTCGGGCTGCGCGGGCGGCTGCACGCCAACCAGCTCGGCCCCGGCCCGGGTGTCCGGCTGGCGGCCGAGCTGGGGCTGGCGGCGGTCGACCACTGCACCTACCTCGAGGACGCGGATGTCGATGCGTTGCGGGACTCGGGCACGATCGCGACCCTGCTGCCCGGGGTGGAGTTCTCCACCCGGCAGCCGTACCCGGATGCCCGCCGGCTGCTCGATGCGGGCGTCCGGGTGGCGCTGGCGAGCGACTGCAACCCCGGCTCGTGCTTCACCAGTTCGCTGCCGTTCTGCATCGCGCTGGCCGTGCGGGAGATGGGGATGACGCCGGCCGAGGCCGTGTGGGCGGCGACCGCGGGTGGAGCGGCGGCGCTGGATCGCGACGACGTGGGTGCGCTGGTGGTGGGCCGGCGGGCCGACCTGATGGTGCTGGACGCGCCGAGCCACGTGCACCTGGCCTACCGCCCCGGCGTACCGCTGGTCTCCGGGGTCTGGGTCGGCGGTCGCCCCACCTGAGCCGGCTCATCGGCTGCTCGGCGCGCCCCCCCATTCCCGCTGCCCCGCCCCGGATTTCCGCTGTAACGCGGTGTTATGGACGCTGAGTGACCCCTCGGCAGCATGTTCAGCGTCAATAACCCCGCGTTACAGCGGATGGGCAGCGCAGTGGTCGAATGGCCCCGTGACCTCGACGACCCCCGACTTCCGGTGCGCGGCGGCGAGCCGCGACGACGAGGAACCGATGCTCGGGTCCGCGCCGACCGACACCGCCTGGCTCTTCGTCGAGTATGCCGGCTCCTGGGGGCGTCAGGCCGTGGCCGAGAGCCGGCTCCCCGAGTCGGTGCGTGACCACCTGGCCGCCGCTGAGGTACGCGTCCAGCTGATCCGGCGCCACGGCGGCGTCACCGGGCCCGGCGTCCGGGTCTTCGCCGCCCGGCTCGGCGCCGAGAACGCCGTGTGGACCACGGTGCTCGACGACGTCGAGGAGCTGCTGGACCTCGACCTCGCCGGCCTCGCCGCCGGAACGCCCCCCGGCCTCACGCCGTACGACGACGCGCTCTGGCTGGTGTGCACCAACGGTCGCCGCGACGTCTGCTGTGCCGCGCTCGGCCGTCCGATCGCCGGCGCCCTCGCCGCGCAGTGGCCGGAGGAGACCTGGGAGACCACGCACCTCGGTGGTCACCGGTTCGCCGGCACCCTGCTGGCGCTGCCGAGCGGGGTGGCCCTGGGCCGGCTCGACGCCGAGAGTGCGACCTCGGCCTGCCGGGAGCTGGGGCGCGGTCGGTTGCCCGACGACCTGACCGTGGTGCGTGGCCGGGCCGGATGGGCGCCGATCGCCCAGGTGGCCGAGATGACGGTCCGTGGTGGGCTCGGCGTACGTGAGCTGGCCGACGTCACCCTGGCCGCCGTGGAGGACGATCGGGTCACCCTCGTCGCCCCCGACGGGGAGCACCGGGTCCAGGTCGCGTCGTCGCCGGGCGTGCCGCGGCGACAGAGCTGTGGAGACCTGGCGACCAAGCCCGGTCAGGTGTACGACGTCCGTGCCTGGGTACGCCCCTCACCGTCACGATGACCAGCGGGTGGGCACCCTGCCCGCGGACACTGGAGGATTGATGACCACGCCCGACGAACCCCTGAACGACGACGACATGACCACGGGTGGTGTCTCCGGCCCGACGCCCGGCGCGGACGCCGACTCCACCGACGCGGACGCCACCGACGGGGACGCCACCGACACCACGGACGGCGACTCGACCGATGCCGACGGCACCGACGGCGGTGACGCGGACGGCACGGACGCCGACGCCACGGACGGCGACGCCAGCGACACGACCGACGGAGACGCGTCCTGAGCGCTCTCGACCTGCTGAGCGGTGACGCCCAGACCTTCCTCGCGAAGGTCTGGGCGTCACGCGTTCACCTGCACCGCACCGACCCCGAACAGCTGGTGGGCCTGCTCTCCCTGGCCGACGCCGACCACCTGCTGACCTCCTCGGCGATCCGGACGCCGAACATCCGGCTGGCCCAGGACGGCGCCGTACTCCCGGAGTCGCGCTACACCAAGGGCGCGACCCTGGCCGGCCGGCCGCTCTCCGGCCTCGTCGACCCCCGCAAGGCGCTGGCGCTCTTCGACGAGGGCGCGACCGTCGTCTTCCAGGGGCTGCATCGCTACTGGCCGGCGATCACTCGGTTGGTCGCCGAGCTGGAGCTCGAGTTGGGGCATCCCTGCCAGGCCAACGCCTACCTGACCCCTCCCGGCTCCCAGGGGTTCGCGGTCCACTCCGACTCCCACGACGTCTTCGTCTTCCAGACGGCGGGCTCCAAGCAGTGGGAGGTGCACACGCCCGACGGGGTCGAGGACGTTCACCTCGAGCCGGGACTCGCGATGTACCTGCCCACCGGCACGCCGCACGCCGCGCGCGCCCAGGACACCGTCTCCCTGCACGTCACGATCGGG
>NZ_JBFIKK010000147.1:0-7418 GCF_041600255.1 Nocardioides sp.
CCGAGCTCGCCGAAGAGGTAGCGCACGTGCATGGCGACGAAGGAGAACGCGCTGTAGGAGCGCGTCGCCATCACGCCGGCTGCCCGAATGAGCTCGGCGTGGTCCAGGGCGAGGTCGATCCGCGATCGTCCGAACGCCACCAGGCGGTCCCAGGGTTCGGCGCCGGGGCCCAAGGGTGGGGGACCGAACAGCACGGCCGCCTGGGCGGCCGCCTCGGTGTGGTCGAGCAGGGCGGCCATCAGTCCCTCACGGGAGGTGAAGCGCCGGAAGACGGTGCCCTTGCCGACGCCTGCGGCCGCGGCCAAGGCATCCATCGTCAGCGACTCGACGCCGCACTGCTTGATCATCCGCTCGGCGGTCTCCAGCAGGAGCTCACGGTTGCGCGCGGCGTCGGACCGGACGACGGGCTTCTCGTCGGCGAGGGGCAGCAGCGGGCGGTTCTCCATGGCGGAGCAACTCTAGGTGAGAAAGTGCCGACACCTCCGGGAATATAAGCGGACTGCAGTCCGTTTGGCTGGGTGAATGATCCACATCCGTCCGAGGAGAAACACCATGTCTGACACCCGCGTCGTCGTTCTGGTCGGCAGCCTGCGCGCCGACTCCCTGCACCGCGGCCTTGCCGAGATCCTGCGCACCGAGGCGCCCCAGGGCGTCGTCGTCGAGATCGCCGAAGGTCTCGACCAGCTGCCCTTCTACAACGAGGACCTCGACGGCGAGACCGTCCCGACCGCCGCGGCTGACCTGCGTGCGCAGGTCGCCGGCGCCGACCGCCTGCTCGCCGTCTCGCCCGAGTACAACGGCACCATGCCGGCCGTGCTGAAGAACGCCATCGACTGGCTCTCGCGCCCCTACGGCGTCGGCGCCATCACCGGCATGCCGTTCGGAGTCGTCGGCGTCGCCCCGAGCCCCTACGGCGGCAAGTGGGCGCACGACGACGTCGCGCGCTCCGCAGGCGTTGCCGGCGCCGTGGTCGTGGAGCAGGCCCGCCTCGACCAGAACTTCCTCGAGGTCGACGTGCTGACCGACACCGAGGTCCGGGCCAAGCTGGCCGAGGTCCTGCGTTCGCTGGTCGAGCACGACGTCGAGGCGGCCGCAGCCTGACCCGCTAGCGTCGGGCCATGACCGCCCTCCACGACCTCACCGCCCTCGAGCAGGGGGCGCTCGTGGCCCGACGCGAGGTCTCGGCGAGCGAGCTCGTCGAGCACCATCTCGAACGCGCCGACCAGCACGACGACGTCGGCGCGTTCGTCACGTTGACCGCCGACCGGGCACGGGCTCGCGCCGCAGCGCTGCCCGCCGTACCCCCGCCGGGCGCGTCGCCGCTGTACGGCGTCCCGACCGCGATCAAGGACCTCAACCTGACCGCGGGCGTGCGCACGACCTTCGGCTCGGCCGCCTTCGCCGACCACGTCCCCGAGATCTCGGACGGGGTGACGTCGTCGCTGGAGGCGGCCGGCCTGATCAGCATCGGCAAGACCAACACCCCCGAGTTCGGATCGCCCTGCTACACCGAGCCCGAGGTCGCGCCGCCGGCGGTGACGCCCTGGGATCGGCGTCGTACGGCGGGCGGCTCGTCGGGCGGGGCTGCTGCTGCCGTGGCGGCCGGACTGGTGCCCGTGGCCCAGGGCTCCGACGGCGGCGGCTCGATCCGGATCCCGGCGGCCTGCTGCGGCCTGGTCGGACTGAAGCCGACCCGCGGCCGGATCAGCGGCCACCCGATGTACGGCGACCCGGTGGGGCTGGCCACCTCGGGCTCGCTGGCGCGCACCGTGCGGGACGCGGCGGCGCTGCTGGACGTCCTGGCGGGACGGCGGGTGGGGGACCCGTTCTGGGCGCCGGAGCCGTCCGGGTCCTTCCTGGCCGCCTGCGAGCGCGACCCCGGACGACTGCGGATCGCCCGCTTCATCGAGCCGGTGATCACCGACGTCGAGGTCGCCCCTGAGTGCCGCGAGGCCTGGGAGGCGACCTCGGCGTTGCTGGAGTCCCTGGGCCACGAGGTCGTGGACGTGCCGCGGCCGCTGCCGCGCGAGGCGGTGCCGGTCTTCGAGACCTGCTGGTCGGTGCTGACCGCGATGTCCGTCGTACCGCCCGAGCGGGAGCACCTGCTGCGCCCCCTGACCCGGTGGCTCTCCGAGCGTGGCCGGGCGGTGACGGGTCCGGAGTTCGGGCTGGCGATCGGGGCGATGCGTCGGTTCGCTGCGGGCGCGCTGGAGGCGCTGGCGCCGTACGACGCGGTCCTGACGCCGACGCTGGCGATGCGGCCGCCGCTGGTGGGGGCGATGCGCGACGACGACGACCCGGCCGCGGACTTCCAGGCCCAGAAGGAGTTCACCCCCTGGACGTCGGCCTGGAACGTGACTGGGATGCCGGCGGTCTCGCTGCCGCTGCACTGGGCTGAGGACGGGTTCCCGGTCGGCGTGATGCTGGCGGGCCGTCCGGCCGAGGAGGAGCTGCTGCTCTCGCTGTCCGCCCAGCTCGAGGCGGCCGCTCCGTGGGCCGATCGTCGCCCGCCTGGCTGGTGAGCCGGGCCGCCCTTCCGCTGTAACGCGGGGTTATGGTCGCTGAACAAGCCGCCTCAGGGCCACTCAGCGTCAACAACCCCGCGCAAGAGGTGGTGGTGGCGCTCGACCAGTGGGACGGTGGAGCCATGAGCGTGCTCACGCCGTACGGGCGGTTCGCCGGCTTCCGGGACCCGTTCGGGCACCGCTGGCTGCTCCACCGATCTCTCGGATGAGAAGTTCGCCAACCCACAAGGAGTACTGGCATGACGAAGTTCATGTTCATCTACCAGTCCCCGCCGATGCCCGCCGATGCCCCGGAGTGGACCCAGGAGCAGATGGAGGCCGAGCTGGGCCGGTGGATGGCCTGGGCCGGCCGGGTCGGCGAGGGCATGGTCGACTTCGGCGCCCCGCTCGCTGCCGACGCCGCGGTCACCGCGGACGGGGTCACCGACAGTCAGAGCCAGATCAGCGGGTACACGATCCTCGAGGCCGCCGACCTGGACGCGGCGAAGGCGCTGGCCGACGGTCATCCGCATCTGGCGATGCCGGGCGCCTCGATCGAGATCCTCCAGGTGCAGCCGGTCCCGGGCGCCTGAGCGCATCGCCGCAGCCGTTGTAGCGCGGTGAAATTGTCGCTGAGTTCCCCTGCGGCGACGTGTTCAGCGACCATAACCCCGCGTTACAGCGGAAAGGCCGGCCTAGTCGCCGATCCCGCGCGCCTGCAGCGCGGCCCCGGTCTCGTGCGCCCGGGCCACCACCCGGATCACGAACGGCGAGAGGAAGGCCCGCGGGGAACGTACGCCGCGGGCGCGGGCCGCGTCCCGCGTCTCCTGTGCCAGCGCGATCGTGCCCGGCAGCGCCTGGATGGCGAGCGTGAAGGTCAGCGCCACCCGGTCGGGGTCGACGCCGACGCGCCGGAACGGCGTCAGCCAGCGGATGATCGCGTCCAGCATCGCGTTGATCGGGGTGGTCGCGCTCAGCACCACGGCGGCCAGCGCCAGCGCGAGCAGGTCGACCAGGGTCTCGATCGCCTTCTCGTAGCCGGTCAGCCACCACTGGAAGGCGCCCACCACCACAGCGACCAGCAGCACTCCGCGGCCGGCCCGGGCCAGCGTCGCGACCGACACCCGGCCCAGCGCCGCCAGCGAGAGGGTGAGGGCGAAGAAGGCCAGCGAGGCAGGCATGCTGCGCACCAGCACGATGGTCAGGCTAAGCAGGGCGAGGCCGCTCAGCTTCACCCCGACCGGCAGCCGGTGGAGCACCGAGTCGCCGGGCTGGTAGACGCCGACCAGGACCGGTGAGCTCATGCGTCCACCGAGGCGAGGTAGTCGGCCACCGCCGCGTCCGCGGGGCCGTCGAAGCGCACCCGGGCGTCCTCGACCACGATCACCCGGTCGCAGCGTGCGGCCAGCTCGAGGTCGTGGGTGACCAGCACCAACTGCTGCTCGAGCCCGAACAGCAGGTCGGTGACGCGCCGGGTGTTGGCCAGGTCCAGCAGGGTGGTCGGCTCGTCGGCGACCAGCACCCTCGGTTCCGTGGCGAGGACGCCGGCCAGTGCGAGCAGCTGCTTCTGACCCCCGGAGAGCGCGTGCACGCTGACGTCGGTGTGCTCACCGAGACCGAACCGCTCCAGCACCTCCTGGGCGCGCCGGCGACGCCGCCGAGCGTTCTTCTCGTGCCGCCGCAGCGACAGCTCGACGTCCTCGATGCAGGTCGGCATCACCAGCTGGGCGGCCGGGTCGGTGAAGCAGAACGCCACCTGCTGGCGCACCTTCGCGCCGTACGTCGCCACGTCCAGGCCGTCGACGAGCACCTGGCCGGTGGTCGGTACGACGAGCCCGTTCAGCATCCGGGCCAGCGTCGACTTCCCGGATCCGTTGGCTCCGATGATGCCGATCCGTCGCTCGGTGAGCTCGAGGGTGGTCGGGGCGAGCACGACCCGCTCGCCGGTCCCGGTGCTGACGCTCAGGCCCGCGCCCCGGTACTCGAGCAGAGGCTCGAGCAGGGGCTCGGGCATCGGCACGTGCGCCCGCTCAGCGACGACGCAGCAGGGCGGGGAAGGCGCGGTGCACCTCGGCGGCGACCAGCGCCACGACCGCGATCTTCAGGATGTCGCCGACCCAGAACGGTGCGTCCCAGCTCGCCGCGGTGGACCAGGAGACGTCGGCGTGCAGCTTCATGCCGGCGATGCCGGCGCCGTGGTTGAGCAGGGTGGCGGGCACGGCGCACAGGAAGATCACCAGCGCCCGGGTGTGACCGTTGTTCCGCGCGGCCCAGCGGACGAGCAGACCCACGACGAGGGCGGCGAAGGGGAAGGACCACAGGTAGCCCGCGCTGATCCCGGTGAAGACGCCGAGGCCGGAGGAGTGGCCGGAGAAGACGGGCAGGCCCACGGCGCCCAGGGCGAGATAGAGCGACACGGCCAGGAACCCGCGCACCGGGCCGAGGGCGGCACCGGACAGCACGATGGCGAAGCTCTGCAGGGTGATGTTGACGCCCGCACCCCCGGCCGGGATGCCTCCGAGATAGGCGCACGCCGAGATCAGGGCCGCGAACGCGGCCACCAGGGCGAGGTCGGTGGTGGTGAAGCGACGGGCCGCCGGGGCGGGCGCGGTCTCGGTGGTGCTGCTCATGGGGTGGTGGTCCTTCGACTCGGGCGACCTGAACGGTGGTCAGGTGAACGGTGTTCAGGTTAAGGTCGACGCCAGCCGCCGTCAACGCTGTCGCGGCCGATTCGGAACGCCCAGGAGTGTGACATGCGCTACCACCGCTCGGACGTCGTGGCACAGGCGATCGTCGTGCTCGACCGCTACGGACTGGCCGACCTGACCATGCGCCGGCTCGGCGCCGAGCTCGGTGTCCAGCCCAGCGCGCTCTACCACCACTTCGCCAACAAGCAGACGCTGCTGGCGGCCGTGGCCGACGAGCTCCTCGCGCGTGGCCGTCGCGTCGAGCGGCCGGCGGGCTGGGACGAGCGGGTGGTCGCGATCTGCTCGGAGCTGCGCGACTCCATGCTCGCCTACCGCGACGGCGCCGAGGTGGTCGCCACCGTGCACGCCTTCGGGCTCGGCGCGGCCGCGCCGTACGACGAGATCGTCGCGGCCCTCGCCGAGGGAGGACTCGACCCCGAACTCCGGGTGGTGGCGGCGCGCACCTTGCTGCACTTCGTGCACGGCCACGTGGTCGACGAGCAGACCCATCTGCAGGCGGGCAGCGCCGGTGCGATCGCCGATGAGCCGCGCGAACGCGGGGACTTCGGTCTCGGCCTGGCGCTGGTGATGGACGGCATCCGGCTGCGCAGCGCGAAGCCGGACCGCGTCTCGCTGCCGCCCGAACGCGCCTAGGCTCGGACGGTGGAGGTCACCCGGCTCGGCATCACCCCGGTCAAGGGCGCCCGGCACGCCGTCCGCGACGAGCTGGTGTTCGACGCCTCGGGGGCCGTCGGCGACCGGGCGTTCTGCTTCGTCGACGCGGTGAGCCACCAGGTGCTGCGCACCGTGCAGAACCCCCGCCTGCTGGCGATCGACGCGACGTACGACGGGGCGTCGCTGACCCTCGAGCTGCCGGACCGCACCCGGGTCCAGGGCCGGCCGCGGCCGACCGGGGAGATGATCGAGAGCGACTACTGGGGCCGACGCGTCCGGTTGGAGGTGATGGCCGGCCCGTTCGCCGAGCTGGTCTCGACCTACCTGGGCTTCCCGGTGCTGCTGGCCGCGGCGCCGCGCGGCCAGGTCATCTACGGCGCCCCGATCAGCTTCGTGACGACCGCCTCCCTGCGCCGGGTCGCCGACCGAGTCGGGCTGACGCCGGACAACCTCGAGGCGGCACGGTTCCGGGCCACGCTCCTGCTGGGCGCCGGCGACGAGCCCTTCGCCGAGGACGCCTGGGCGGGGCGCGAGCTCGCGGTGGGCGACGCCCGGATCCGGGTGCGCGAGCCGATCCCGCGGTGCGCCGTGGTGGATCTCGACCCGGCCACCGGGGTGGCCGCCGCGAAGGTGCTCAAGGCCCTCGCCGACCTGAGGCCGCCCCAGGGGCCACGCCAGCTCAGCTTCGGCTGGGACGCCGTGGTCACCCGCCCGGGCATCGTGCGCCCCGGCGACCGGGTCGAACTCCTGGACTAACCGGCCGCCGGGTCGACGTCGGCGCCGTGCAGTTCGGCGAGCTGGATCGCTCCGGCCAGGTCGAGGCGGGTGTCGCGCAGCCGGGCGGCCGCCAGGTCGACCCCGTCCAGGCTGGCGCCGCGCAGGTCGGCGCCGGCCAGGTTGGTCTCCCGCAGCGTCGCGGCATCGAGCCGGGCGCCGTTCAGGGAACTGCCGCTCAGGTCGCTCAGCGAGAGGTCGGCCTCGCGCAGGTCGAGCCCGCTCAGGTCGAGCTTGGAGAGATTGGTGCCGCGGATCGTGACGCCACGCCACTGGCCGCCGCTGACCTTGATCGGCCGCAGCGTGCAGTCGGCGAAGGACGAACCGAGCATCTTGCAGCCCTCGAAGGTGGCGTCGAAGAAGCTGACCCGCCGGAAGTCGCAGGCCACGAACGCGGTGCTCGAGTGATGCGAGGAGTTGAACCGGCCGCCGTGGAAGGTGCAGCTCTCGAAGTGGGCGCCGGCCGTGCGGACCTCGCTGAGGTCCATGTCGGTGAACGTGCAGTCGACGAACCTGATCGCGCCGAGATCCTCGCCGTACCAGTCCTCGTCGCGGAACTCCCGGCCGACCGCCTCGCCGTCGGCGCCGACCTCAGGCATCGACCGCTCCCACGGTCAGGAGCCGTTCGCACGCGGTGATCAGTCGCTGTCGCAGCGGGGCGCCGCGCTCGGCGAACCGGCGCTGTGCCGCGGCGTACTCCTGCTTGCCCTCGGGGGTCTCGATCCGGACCGGCTCCAGGCACAGGCCGCTCAGGTCGTACGGCGCCGCGCGCATGTCG
>NZ_JBFIKK010000148.1:0-7416 GCF_041600255.1 Nocardioides sp.
GCTACGTGATGGTGGCCACCTCGCTGCTGCTGTGGCCGGTGGCCGGCACCGGGATCTTCTACCCGATCGTGGCCGGGGTCTTGGGCGTGATCTTCCTGGTCGAGGCACACCGGATGTGGGGCCGCACCAAGACCTCCGACGTGTTGAGCGTGATCCAGCCGATGCGGCTGTTCCACTCCTCGAACCTCTACCTCTCGCTGCTCTTCGTGGCCGTCGCTCTCGACCCGCTGATCAGCCGCTGAGAGATCTCCTCGCTCCCCGGACAACCGAGCGGCTCGCCCGTGCGTCTGACCTGATGGTGCGGGTCGGCCCGCCGACGGGGGTGTGGGTCGACCCCACCGCCATGTCCGGGAGGTTCAGGCGCCTTCGCGCACCCGGATCAAGGTCCAGGTGACACTCGCCGAGATCAGGGCAGCCCCCAGCATGTGCAGTCCGACGAGCAGGATCGGCAGATCGGTGTAGTACTGCACGAACCCGATCGCCCCCTGGGCCAGTTCGATGACGAGCAGAGCGACCGCCGCGCGCAGGGCAAGTGGAGCGCCGCCACTGGCTCGGAGCGCGAGCACCAGTCCCAAGGTGAGGCCCACCAACAGGAAGACAGCGTCCGCGTGCAGCTGGCTGAACTGCTGCGGGTCGAGCCCATTGCGCGGGGAATCGGGGTCGCCGGCGTGTGGACCGGAGCCAGTGACCACAGTGCCTAGATAGAGCACCACCCAGGTCGCGGCGAAGGTGGCCCAGGCGAGCGTGCCCAGCCGTGAGGCTCCGGGCTCCTGCGGGATCGGGCCGCCCACGCCGAGCCGCCGTAGGAGCAGCACCGCCAGGCCGATGATGGCCAGCGAGACCAGCAGGTGCCCGGAGACGACCCAGGGATTGAGATCGGTGAGCACCGTGACGCCACCGAGGATCGCCTGCGCGGGAATGCCCAAGGCGAGCACCACCGAGAGCCGCCGCACGCCGATCGTCGGGCTGCGCCAGGCAGCCAGGACGGTGGCGACGGCGATCGCCACCAGAACGAAGGTGAGCAAGCGATTTCCGAACTCGATCGCGGCGTGGATCGTCAGCTCGTCGGTCTCGGGGGTCATCGAGTTGAAGGTGCAGCGGGGCCACGTGGGGCACCCCAGGCCGGAAGCGGTGAGCCGGACAGCCCCGCCGGTCACCACGAGCGTGGCGTTCGCAACCAGGGTCGCCCAGGCGAGCGGCACGAGCCGCGGCTCGAGGCGATCCATGGTGGCTCGGAGGGCTCGGGTGATCACTCCCACTTGAACGTCCTTGCGGTCAGGAACGTGCCCAGCACCGCCCAGCAGGCGAGCACGACGAGGTCGGTCACGTTGGTGCGCCCGTCGATCAGGGCATCGCGCATCGCGTCACCCAGGGCGCCCGAGGGCAGCCACTGCACGACCGAGCCGGCGGCGCCGTACGCCGTGGAGGGCAGCACGACCGCCCCACCCGCCATCAACAGCAGGTAGACGAGGTTGGCCGCGGCCAGAGTCGCCTCGGCGCGCAGCACGCCGGCGACGAAGAGGCCGAGCGAGGCGAAGGCGGCCGTGCCGAGGATCACCGCCAGCAGGGCGCCGAGGGCGTTCGGGTGCGGCGACCAGCCCAGCAGCAGCGCGACGCCGGAGATCACCGCCACCTGCAGGACCTCGATGGCCAGCAGCGCCACGATCTTGCCGCCGAGCAGGCCGGCCCGGGGGAGTGGTGAGGAGCCGAGACGCTTGATCACGCCGTAGCGGCGCTCGAAGCCGGTGGCGATCGCCAGCGAGGTGAAGGCGGTGGACATCACGGCCAGCGCGAGCACGCCGGGAGCGAAGACGTCGACCGCCGGGTGCGAGAAGCTCAGGCCCACCCGGTGCGCGCCCTGGACCCCGCCGACCAGCACGATCACCGGGATCACGACGGCCAGCAGGAGTTGCTCGCCGTTGCGCAGCATCAGGCGGGCCTCCATCGAGGCCTGGGCGGCGATCTGCCGGGTCAGCGGCGCTGCGCCGGGGTTCGGGGTGAAGGTGCCGCTCATGCGCCGAGCCCCCGTCCGGTCAGCTGGAGGAAGACGTCCTCGAGGTTGCGCTGTCCCAGGGTCAGCGACTCCGGCAGCACGTCGTTCTCCTCGCACCAGCGCGACACCTTCGCCAACGTCGAGCCGTCGGCCGGCCCGGTCACCAACAGGCTGCGCTCGTCGAGCTGGGTGACCTCGGTCGCCTCGCCCAGTGAGGCACGCAGGGACGCGGGGGAGCCGGGCGGGAAGGGCCGGGTGACCACCAGGCGGATCGTGGCGGCGCGGCCACCCCGGGTGAGCTCCAGCGGCGTCCCGGAGGCGATGAGCCGGCCCTGGTCGATGATGTGGATCCGGTCGGCGAGCCGCTCGGCCTCGTCCATGTAGTGGGTGGTCAGCACGACGGTCACCCCGTCGGCTCGCAGCTCCTCGAGCAGCTCCCAGGTGGTGCGGCGCGCCTGCGGGTCCATCCCGGCGGTGGGTTCGTCGACGAAGACGATCTCGGGGCGACCCACCACGGCCATCGCCAGTCCGAGCCGCTGCTGCTGCCCGCCGGAGAGTCGGCGGTACGGCGTACGGCCGCAGCTGGCGAGGCCGAGCCGCTCGGCCAGCATCTCGGTGTCCAGCGGGTCGGCGTGCAGGCGCGCGATGTGGGTCAGCATCTCCATGGCTCGGACCCCGCTCCAGGCGCCGCCGCCCTGGAGCATCACGCCGATCCGGGGGAGCAGCTCGCGACGCTGCTTGGTCGGGTCGAGCCCGAGCACGCGAACGCGCCCGGACTGGGGCGTGCGGTAGCCCTCGCAGGTCTCGAGTGTCGTGGTCTTGCCGGCACCGTTGGGCCCGAGGACCGCCGTGATCGACTGCTGCTCGACGGTCAGTGAGAGCGAGTCGACGGCCACCTTGTCGCCGTACCGCATCACGAGGTCGTCGATGACGACGGCGGGAGCGGCGGGGGGCACCGACCCAGTCTAGAGAGGCTGTGTTCCGACGCTCGCAGCCGGTTCACGCTCGGGCGAGTGAGGGTAAGGCTGGCCTTACTTGAAGGGCGTCGGGCATTAACGGCACACTGGTGTTGTGGAATTCGACGAGAACCGGGACGGAGCACCCGACCAGCCGACGCGCCAGCGTGTCGTCCGGTCGATCCTCGTCAACGGTCCGTCGACCGCCGCGGCGCTCGCCGAGCGGCTGGACCTGACCCCGGCGGCTGTCCGCCGGCACCTGGACCAGCTGATCGACGAGGGTGCCCTCGAGGCACGTGAGCCGCGCAGCAGTACGTCTCGAGGACGCGGTCGTCCGGCGAAGGTCTTCGCCCTGACCGAGGCCGGTCGCGAAGGCTTCGACCAGCAGTACGACGACCTCGCCGTACAGGCACTGCGCTTCCTCGACGAGACCGGAGGTGAGTCGGCGGTGCGCGAGTTCGCGAACCGCAGGGTCGCCTTCATCGAGGACCGTTTCGACGGAGTGCTCGAGCACCACCCGGAGATGACCCCGGTCGAGGCACTGGCCCAGGTCTTCACCGACGAGGGGTACGCCGCCGCAGTGCGGACCCTCCCGATGGGTGACCAGCTGTGCCAGCAGCACTGCCCGGTCTCCCATGTCGCTCACGAGTTCCCCCAGCTGTGCGAGGCCGAGACAGAGGCCATCGGCCGCGTCCTCGGCCGCCACGTGCAGCGG
This sequence comes from Nocardioides sp., assembly GCF_041600255.1. Taxonomy (GTDB): domain Bacteria; phylum Actinomycetota; class Actinomycetes; order Propionibacteriales; family Nocardioidaceae; genus Nocardioides. The sequence continues at coordinate 3,665 of NZ_JBFIKK010000148.1, forward strand.
CTGGCCACCATCGCCCACGGCGACGGGGTCTGCACCACGTGCATTCCGAACAACTCCCAGATGAAGGAGCAGGTCACCACATGACCACCATTGACGAGCGCAACCCCGAGCTCGCGGGCATCGGGCGCTACGACTTCGGTTGGAGCGACTCCGACGCCGCCGGCGCCACGGCGAAGCGCGGGCTCAGCGAAGAGGTCGTGCGCGACATCTCCGCCAAGAAGAGCGAGCCGCAGTGGATGCTCGACCTGCGTCTGAAGGGCCTCAAGCTCTTCCACCGCAAGCCCATGCCCACGTGGGGCTCGGACCTGTCGACGATCGACTTCGACAACATCAAGTACTTCGTCCGCTCCAGCGAGAAGCAGGCGACGACCTGGGACGACCTTCCCGAGGACATCAAGAACACCTACGACAAGCTGGGCATCCCCGAGGCCGAGAAGCAGCGCCTCGTCTCCGGTGTCGCCGCTCAGTACGAGTCCGAGGTCGTCTACCACTCGATCCGCGAGGACCTCGAGGCGCAGGGCGTGCTCTTCCTGGACACCGACACGGCGCTCAAGGAGCAGCCGGAGCTCTTCCAGGAGTACTTCGGCACCGTCATCCCCGTCGGTGACAACAAGTTCGCCGCGCTGAACACCTCGGTGTGGTCCGGCGGATCGTTCATCTACGTGCCCAAGGGCGTCCACGTGGACATCCCGCTGCAGGCCTACTTCCGGATCAACACCGAGAACATGGGCCAGTTCGAGCGCACGCTGATCATCGTCGACGAGGACGCCTACGTGCACTACGTCGAGGGCTGCACCGCGCCGATCTACTCCTCGGACTCGCTGCACTCGGCCGTCGTCGAGATCATCGTGAAGAAGGGCGGCCGGTGCCGCTACACGACGATCCAGAACTGGTCGAACAACGTGTACAACCTGGTCACCAAGCGCGCGACCTGCGAGGCCGGCGCCACCATGGAGTGGGTCGACGGCAACATCGGCTCCAAGGTCACCATGAAGTACCCGGCCGTCTACCTGATGGGCGAGCACGCCCGCGGTGAGACGCTGTCGATCGCCTTTGCGGGCGAGGGCCAGCACCAGGACGCCGGCGCCAAGATGGTGCACGCCGCTCCGAACACCTCCTCCAGCATCCTGTCCAAGTCGGTGGCGCGCGGCGGTGGCCGTACGTCGTACCGCGGGCTGATCCAGATCAACGAGGGCGCGCACGGCTCGAAGTCCAACGTGCTCTGCGACGCGCTCCTGGTCGACCAGATCAGCCGCTCCGACACCTACCCCTACGTCGACATCCGCGAGGACGACGTCTCGATGGGTCACGAGGCCAGCGTCTCCAAGGTCTCCGACGACCAGCTCTTCTACCTCATGTCCCGTGGCATGGAGCAGGACGAGGCGATGGCGATGATCGTGCGTGGCTTCATCGAGCCCATTGCCAAGGAACTGCCCATGGAATACGCCCTCGAGCTCAACCGGCTCATCGAACTCCAGATGGAAGGCGCGGTCGGCTGATGACGATCACTGATACCCCGGCAGTCGCCGGGGCGGTCGAGAGCGCGCCCTCGGGCACGATCTCGTCGCACCTGCACCCCGAAGGCTCGTTCTCGGTGGAGGACCACGCGGTCCCGACCGGGCGCGAGGAGATCTGGCGCTTCACGCCGCTGAAGCGGCTGCGTGGGCTCCAGGCCGACGCCGAGTTCGCCACCGGCACCACCGCCGCGACCTGGAACACGCCCGAGGGCGTGCGGGTCGAGCAGGTCACCGGCGACGAGGCCCGCGGCCTGCGCGGCATCAGCGGGCTCGTGCCCGCCTCGCGCTTCGCGGCCCGCGTCCTGGCCGACGTGCCGGCGACCCTGCTCGTCGACGTGCCCGCCGACCTCGAGGTCGGCGAGCCGATCGTCGTGGACCTCTCCGGCTCCGACGCCGAGGTCACCGAAGCCGGCCACGTGGCCCTGCGCTTCGGTGCCCACTCCAAGGCGGTCGTGGTGCTGAACCACACCGGTCACGCCTCGCTGGCCCAGGTCGTCGAGGTCAAGGTCGCCGACGGCGCCCAGGTCTCGGTCATCTCCTTGCAGGACTGGGCCGACGACGCCGTCCACCTGACCCACCACGAGGCGAAGGTCGGTCGCGACGCGACGTACAAGCACGTGGCGATCTCGTTCGGCGGCGACGTGGTCCGGATGGACAGCAACGTCTCCTACGACGGCCCCGGTGGCGCGGCCGAGATGCTCGGTCTCTACTTCGCCGACGCCGGCCAGCACCTCGAGCACCGGCTCTTCGCCGACCACACCGCTCCCCGCACCAAGAGCAACGTCGTCTACAAGGGCGCGCTGCAGGGTCAGGGTGCGCACACGGTCTGGGTCGGCAACGTGCTGATCCGCAAGGTCGCCGAGGGCATCGAGACCTACGAGGAGAACCGCAACCTCGTGCTCACCGACGGCTGCCAGGCCGACTCGGTGCCGAACCTCGAGATCGAGACCGGGGAGATCGAGGGGGCCGGTCACGCGTCGGCCACCGGTCGCTTCGACGACGAGCAGCTGTTCTACCTGCGCTCGCGCGGCATCGACGAGGCCGAGGCCCGTCGCCTGGTCGTGCACGGCTTCTTCAACGACCTCATCCGCAAGATCGGCGTGCCCTCCCTGGAGGAGAAGCTGATGTCGACGGTCGAGGCCGAGCTCGCCAAGAACGTCCTCAAGGACGTGGCCGAGGTGAGTGCCTGATGGCCTTCGAACGCGTCTGCGCCGCCGACGAGGTCCCCGAGGACGAAGCCCTCGGGGTCACGCTCGGCCCGCTCGACCTCGCGATCTGCCGCGAGGGCGAGGAGTTCTTCGCGGTGCAGAACCTCTGCTCGCACGCCGCCGTGGCGCTCAGCGAGGGCGAGGTGTCGGACTGCCAGATCGAGTGCTGGTTGCACGGCTCCCGCTTCGACCTGCGCACCGGCAAGCCCACCGGCTTCCCGGCGACGGAGCCGATCGCGGTCTTCGCTGCCGAAGTCCGCGAGGACGGCGTCTACGTCGACACCGCCACGACGCTCAACGGCGTCCGCCCCAGCTGACCAGACTTTCACAAGGAGACACACAGATGAGCACGTTGGAGATCAAGGACCTGCACGTCTCGGTGGACACCGAGGACGGCCCCAAGGCCATCCTCAAGGGCGTCACGCTGACCATCGGCGACAACGAGACCCACGCGATCATGGGGCCGAACGGGTCGGGCAAGTCCACCCTGGCCTACTCGATCGCCGGTCACCCGAAGTACAACATCACCGGTGGCACGGTCACCCTCGACGGTGAGGACGTCCTGGCGATGTCCGTCGACGAGCGCGCCCGCGCCGGCCTCTTCCTGGCCATGCAGTACCCGGTCGAGGTGCCCGGTGTCTCGGTGTCGAACTTCCTGCGCACCGCCAAGACCGCCATCGACGGCGAGGCCCCCAAGCTGCGCACCTGGGTCAAGGACGTCAACACGACGCTCGAGCAGATGAACCTCGACGCCACCTTCGCGCAGCGCTCGGTCAACGAGGGCTTCTCCGGTGGTGAGAAGAAGCGTCACGAGATCGCCCAGCTCGAGCTGCTGAGCCCGAAGGTCGCCGTCCTCGACGAGACCGACTCCGGCCTCGACATCGACGCGCTGAAGGTCGTCTCCGACGGCGTCAACCGCTTCCGCGAGGGCGAGGGCAAGGGTGTCCTGCTGATCACCCACTACACCCGCATCCTGCGCTACATCGAGCCCGACTACGTGCACGTCTTCGTCGACGGCAAGGTCGCC
>NZ_JBFIKK010000149.1:0-7398 GCF_041600255.1 Nocardioides sp.
CACGACGCCCACCCAGATCCCACTGGCCCGGGACCCGCGCAGCGGGTCCTCGGTCGCGGTCGCCCGGGTGTCCGCGGGGGTCGCGCGGCCGGTGGGCTCCTTCGCATGGTCCTTCTTCGGGGCCGATGAGCTGCCGGGGGCGCTGCCCGGTGCGCTGCCGGGTGCACTGCCCGGTGCCGGGGCGCCGCCGCTCGTGGAACCGCTGGGAGTGGAGCCGGAGGGTCGTGGCGGCGTCGTGTCGGTCATGTCTCGAACGTTACCGGTGATCTCAACCCGCCGCGACGAGTCCGATGGCCACGGCGCAGAGCGCCAGGCCCACCGCCTGGGTGCGCAGGATGTGTTCCCGCAGCACCGTGGCGGCCAGCACCACGGTGAAGGCCGGGTAGAGCGAGGAGATCACCGCCGTGATGGTCAGCTCGCCGTGGTGGGTGGCCACCAGGAAGGACCCGGTGGCGACCGCGCCCAGGGCTCCACTGATCAGTCCGCCCAGGGCCCGCGGGTCGCGGGGGAGCCACGCGGAGCGCAGCGCGGTGGCCACCACGATGATCGCGCCCGCCGCGACCACCTGGTTCAGCGCGAGCGGCAGGAACCCTGCCTCGGCCGGCAGCTGCGCGAGCGACGCGAAGAGGGTGCCGAAGCCGAGCCCGGCCAGGACACCGTCCTTCACCCCCGCCGCCATGCCCGTCGTTCCGGACGTGGAGGGCCCCCGCGAGACGTACCAGATCCCCGGCAGCGCCAACGCGATCCCCAGCCAGACCAGCGCGCTGGGACGCTCGCCGGCGAGGAGGCCGACCGACACCGGGACCAGGGCGGCCCCGACCCCGGAGATCGGTGCCACCACGCCCATCCGCCCCGAGGAGAGCCCCCGGTAGAGGAACGCCGTCCCGAAGCCGTTGCCGAGCCCGGCCAGCACCCCCCAGGCGAGGTCCACCCGGGTCGGGGCCCCGGGCTCCACCAGGGAGAACCCGAGCACCAGCAGTGCGCCGCCGATCTGCGCGCTGAAGGCGACCGCCCAGGGGCTGACCCGCTTGGAGAAGACACCGCCGACGAAGTCGGCCAGACCGTAGGAGAGCGCGGCCAGCAGGGAGAGCAGGATCGCCATGTCAGGTGACCGCGACGCCGACGACCCAGGTCGCGGTCGCCAGCAGCGCCGCGGTGAGCTCGATCAGGATGCTCAGGCCCACAGCCCGCAGGGCCGACCGGGTGGAGGGTCCGGCGGCGGCGGCGCCCACCCGGTGGCGTTCCGCGGCATAGACGCCGGCCACGAACCCGATCACCAGCCCGATCACCGGGATCACGAAGAAGCCGGCGATCGCCCCGAGGGCGCCGGCCCACTGGGTCGAGGCCGGGACCCCGGCCCCCTGCAGGCGTCGTCCCGGCACGACGTACTTGGCGACCGACCCGGTCACGAGCAGGGTGGCGACCACGGCGAAGACGATCCACGCGGTGCCGCTGCCGACCTCGAGCGCCCAGACCAGGACGGCGCCCAGCACCAGGATCGAGCCCGGCAGGATCGGCACGACGATGCCGACCAGGCCGACGGCGATCGCCAGCGCGACGAGGACTTCGGTGAGGCTCACGGCGGACACCTTCTCAGACACCTGCCCCCGAAATGCCCACGACCCCGGACCATCAGGTCCGGGGTCGTGCGGGTGTCTGTCGGGGTGCCTACCTCAGGGAGTGACCTGGGGAGTGGCACCGAGCTTGTGCGTCTCGTCGATCACGGTGACCGCGATCTCCTTGAGCTTGTCGCCATGCTCACGCGCGTGGTGGGCGCAGAACAGGAGTTCGCCGCCGGTCTGGAGCTCCACGCGAAGGTAGGCCTGGGCTCCGCAACGGTCGCAGCGGTCCACAGCAGTGAGTGCTGCGGAACTAGGGGCAACGGCAGTGGTCACAACGGCCTCATTTCTCTTCGTTCGGTGTCTTGCTCAACGTAGGCACGGTGGTGAAGATTCCCGCTTCGGCGTATCGCTGACACTTCATCCAATCACGGAGTGTCTACCCCTTCATCGGTGCATCCACACCCCGACTTGAGGGGGGCGCAAGACAACTCTTCTGTTGGGAGTCTGACGCGCGAGGCCGGCGCCGCGTTGCGGTTCGGTCGTCCCGGGAACCGATCGTGTCCACATCGTGACGTGGATCTCACGGTGGTGCTGTCCTGCTCACGGTAGACCCGCCCCCGGGCCGGTGCCGGCAGGCGAGCCTTCTGCGTCGTACGGCGTGTCGCAGGTAGATTCGACACCGAACAACCGACGGATTTGCCCAGGCTGGGAGCCCACGATCGACAACACGTACAACGCGGCCCATCTCCTCGTGCTCGAGGGGCTGGAAGCCGTACGCAAGCGTCCAGGGATGTACATCGGCTCGACCGACACCCGGGGGTTGATGCACTGCCTCTGGGAGATCATCGACAACGGTGTGGACGAGGCGTTGGCCGGCGCTGCCAAGCGGATCGAGGTCACCCTGCACCCCGACGACTCCGCCGAGGTGCACGACGACGGCCGCGGCATCCCGATCGACAAGGAGCCCAAGACCGGGCTCCCGGGCGTCGAGGTGATCTTCACCAAGCTGCACGCCGGCGGGAAGTTCGGCGGCGGGTCGTACGTCGCCACCGGTGGTCTGCACGGCGTGGGCGCGTCGGTGGTGAACGCGCTCTCCAGCCGGCTCGACGTCGACGTCGACCGGTCGCCTGCCCAGCAGGGCATGTCCTTCCAGCGCGGATTCCCCGGCGTCTTCGACGGTGACGGGCTGGGGGCGTCCTTCGAGCCTCGCTCCGGGCTGACCCGCAAGGGCCCCCGCGTGGCGAAGGGGAAGAGCGGCACCCGGATCAGGTTCTGGCCCGACCGCCAGATCTTCACCAAGGACGCCACGTTCGTCTACGAGGACCTGGTCACCCGGGCCCGGCAGACGTCGTTCATCGTGCCGGGGCTCGAGCTGGTCATCCGCGACCTGCGCGGCGACGTCCCCGTGGAGGAGAAGTTCCGTCACGACGGCGGGATCGCCGAGTTCACCGAGTTCCTCGCCCACGACGAGCCGGTCACCGACATCCTGCGACTGCAGGGCATGGACACCTTCACCGAGACCGTCCCGCTGCTCGACGACAAGGGGCACATGACCCCGCAGGAGATCGAGCGGGAACTGCACGTCGACGTCGCGGTGCGCTGGGGCACCGGCTACGACACCGAGCTGCGCTCGTTCGTGAACGTCATCGCCACGCCCAAGGGCGGAACGCACCTCAGCGGCTTCGAACAGGCCGTGACCAAGACCTTCAACGACGTGATGCGGTCCAGCAAGGCGCTCAAGGTCAATGACGCGGACGTGATCAAGGACGACGTCCTCGAGGGCCTCACCGGGGTCGTCACGGTCCGTCTGGCCGAGCCCCAGTTCGAGGGGCAGACCAAGGAGATCCTGGGCACGCCGGCCGCCCGGCAGGTCGTGCGGAAGGTGGTCGCGGCCGAGCTGAAGAAGTTCCTCACCTCCACCAAGCGGGTCGAGAAGGCCCAGGCCAAGCTGGTGATGGAGAAGGTGGTCGGGGCCTCCAAGACCCGGATCGCCGCGCGCCAGCACAAGGAGACCCAGCGCCGCAAGAACGCTTTGGAGTCCTCCGCACTGCCCTCGAAGCTGGCGGACTGCCGGGCCAACGACAACGACCGCACCGAGCTCTTCATCGTCGAGGGCGACTCCGCGCTCGGGACGGCGAAGCTGGCCCGGGACTCGGAGTTCCAGGCGCTGCTGCCGATCCGGGGCAAGATCCTCAACGTGCAGAAGGCCTCGGTCGGCGACATGCTCAAGAACGCCGAGTGCGCCTCGATCATCCAGGTCGTCGGCGCCGGCTCGGGTCGCACCTTCGAGTCGGAGGCCCGTCGCTACGGCCGGATCATCTTCATGGCCGACGCCGACTCCGACGGCGCCCACATCCGTTGCCTGCTCGCGACGCTCTTCTTCAAGTACATGCCGGACCTGATCACCGAGGGCCGGGTCTACTCGGCCGTGCCCCCGCTGCACCGGATCGAGATCTCCAACCCCAAGAAGGGGATGGACAAGTACGTCTACACGTACTCCGACGACGAGCTCCAACGGAAGATGGCCGAGCTCAAGCGCAAGAACGTGAAGTGGAAGGACCCGATCCAGCGCTACAAGGGTCTGGGCGAGATGGACGCCGACCAGCTGGCCGAGACGACCATGGACCCGCGGCACCGCACGCTGCGCCGGATCACCGTCGACGACGCGGACGCCGCGTCCCGGGTCTTCGAACTGCTGATGGGCTCCGACGTGGCGCCGCGCAAGGAGTTCATCGTCCAGGGCGCCTACGAGGTCGACGTCGAGGCCCTGGACGCCTGAGGCGTGCCCGCTGCCCGGGTCAGCGGTCGTCCGCGGGGCCGCTGGGAGCGGAGGTCCGCTCGCTCAGAGGACCTGGTCGATGAGGCCGGAGTCGACGTCGTACAGGAAGCCGCCCACCAGGACGGTCTCCGGGATCAGCGGGTGGCTGCGCACCTTGTGCACGTCCTCGGTCAACGAGGCCACCTGGTCCTCGACCACGTGGAACTGCTGCCAGGAGGCGTCCTGTCCGGCCGAGGCGCCCACCCGGTCGCGGAGCTCCTGCTCGGTGTTCGAGGCCATCGCGCAGCGCGTGTGCGGGATGACCAGGATGCGCTCGACGCCGAGCAGGTGCACGCCGAGCACCAGCGCCTCCAGGGCGGCGGTGGTCACCCGGCCGCCGGGGTTGCGGAAGATCTTCGCGTCGCCCGGGGAGAGCCCGAGCATGTTCAGCGGGTCGATCCGGGAGTCCATGCAGGTCACGATGGCCACGCCCGCATGAGCCACACCGTCGAAGCCGCCGAGAGCGAAGTCGGAGGCGAAGCGGCGGTTGGCGTCCAGCAGGTCCTCGAAGTCGTTCACGAGGGCGAGGTTAGTGGAGGCGCGCGACGCCCCGACAGGGGGTTCGGCCAGCGAGAGACGACCGGGGTGCTCAGCCGCCGGAGCGCAGCACGTCGGCGGGGCTCAGCGCCCGCGTCGGCGCCCCGCGGAAGAGCACCAGGGCGAGCACGGCCGCGATCGTCGCCGAGACCGCGGCACCGGCGAAGACCGCCTGCTCCTGGGCGATGCCGAGGGTGGTGAGCAGGTCGTTGTACGCCGAGCACCTGCTGGCACCGCCGCAGACCTCGCGCACCGAGGGGATGTCGGCGGCCTCGTAGCTGGCGTAGTAGCGCCGCAGCCCGATCGTGGTCAGCACCGAGATGCCGACCAGCATGCCGACCATCCGGGCCACCACCACCAGCGCCGCCGCCAGGCCGTGCACGTCGTCGTCGGTGGAGGCCAGGACGGCGGCGTTGACCGGCGCCAGGGCCAGGCCGAACCCGAAGCCGCCCAGCAGCAGCGCCACCGTGGAGCCGGCCTGCTCGAGGCTGTCGATGTCCCAGCGCGCCATCAGCACGAAGGCCAGCGCGGCCATCAGCATCCCGGCCGCCGTGACCAGCCCGGCGCTCAGCGTGCGGGTCAGGTAGCCGCCGATCACGGCTCCGACCGGCAGGGCGACCAGGAAGCGGACCAGCACCAAGGCTGCCATCAGCTGGGAGTCGCCGTGGACCGTGGTCCGGGCGAAGATCGGGATGTCGATCAGGGCCGCGATCAGGGCGGCACCCACGAAGAAGCTGACCAGCAGGGCGCCCCAGGCCGGCGTACGACGCAGCGCGCCGGGGGGGACCAGCGGCCGGGTGGCGCTGCGCAGGTGCAGGACGAACGCGACGGTGGCCACGGCAGAGCCCAGGAGGTACCACCAGCCCTGGGCGGAGAAGACCTCGATCTTGGGGTCGGCGGTCGCGAAGGCGAGGATCACCCCGCCCAGCGCGACGGCCAGGAAGCTGGCGCCGACCAGGTCGGCCTCCCGGGCGGTGCGGCCCCAGGCCCGCAGGTCGACCAGGGGCCGGGCGGCGGTGACGCACCGGAGCAGGAACAGGCTCGCCGCCAGCAGGGTCAGCAACCCCAGGGGGGTCAGCCAGCGTCCGCTGCCGACGACCGGGATGAAGAGCTGCCCCCAGGTCAGGTCGCGGAGCAGCTCGCTGGGCCGGACGAAGACCAGGGCCCCGGCCACGGTGGTGAGGCCCAGGAGCCCGAGCCCGACGAGGTCGACGCGTCGCCACCAACGGCGCTGGTGTCCACCGGCGAGGGGGCCCGGTGCCAGGCTGCGCAGCGCCGCGGCGAGCACCAGCCCGACCGCGAGGTTGATCAGGAAGATGGCGCGCCAGTCGGCCACGCTGAGCACGACGGCCCCGAACAATGGTCCGATCACCGCGCCGAGCTCCTGGACGGCCGAGACCACGCCGAGCGGGACGCCGCGCCGTTGCACGGGGTAGAGGTCGGCCACCAGCGCCAGGGTGGCCGGCACCAGGCCGCCGCCGCCCACCCCCTGCAGGAACCGGCCGCCGACGAGGGTCGGCATGTCGTAGGCCAGCGTGGTGACCAGGGAGCCGACCGCGAACAGCACCAGCGCCGCCACGAGCACGGGGACGCGGCCGCGCAGGTCGGCGATCCGGCCGATCAGCGGCAGCATCGCGACGTAGCCGAGCAGGAAGCCGGAGACGATCGGCGCCGCGCGCTGGAGCTCGTCGATCGGGATGCCCGTGCTGGCCATCATGTCGGGCAGCGCGAGCACGACGACGTAGGTGTCGGCGGCCGCGAAGGCGACGGCGATGCTCGCCAGGGTGAGCAGCAGCCGGGGCCGGTCGGTCATCGGCCGGTCACGGGATCGGTCACGGCGCGGTGATGTCCTGCTCGATGCCGTAGTCGTCGAAGGAGATCGTGTAGGTCATCGACTCGGTGCCGGGGTAGAAGACGCCGGTGAGCTCGGCGCTGCGGAGCTCGTTGCCGTCGGTGACGGTGTACGTCGCGTCGAACGAGCCGGACGCCCCGGGCAGGATGTTCTTGACCGCGGCATCGGTCACGGTGCCGGTGTACTCGGTGAGGATCTCGCGGTTCTCGGTCCCGCCGCGGACGCTGTCACCCTCCTCGAGGCCGGTGGTGGCGGTCAGCACCGAGGAGAGGCCGGCGTCCGGGCTGAGCAGCTGGGCCGGGTCCGGGGCGCCGTAGTCACCCGGGTCGATGTCCTGCCACCCCGGGGTGAGTGGGATCTGGGCGTAGACCTTGCCGTCCACCGCGATCACCGGGACGTCGAAGGCCTGACCGGAGAGGACGACGGTGATGGTGCCGTCGAAGGCCGGCGGGTGGGTGGCCACGCCCTCGGCCTTGGTGGCGCCGATGACACCCTCGGGGAGGTCCTCGGTGATCAGGGCGACCCGGACCCCGCTGGTCTCGTCGAGGGTGACCTTGGCTGCGGCCATCACCTCCTCGGGCGTGGCTCCTGCCTCGCTCGGTGAGTCCTCGCCGCCGCAGGCGGCGAGG
>NZ_JBFIKK010000150.1:0-7324 GCF_041600255.1 Nocardioides sp.
CACAAGTGGCAGGTCAGCGGCTTTTGAGCAACCACAACTGGCAGGTCAGCGCAGGAGGGGGGCGATGGTGTCGGTGATCCGGGAGTCCATCGGCTCGATCGACGGGGAGAACCGGGCGACCACCGCACCGTCGGCGTCGATCAGGAACTTCTCGAAGTTCCAGGTGACGTCGCCGGCCTCGCCCTTCTCGTTCGGCGCCTCGGTCAGGGTCCGGAAGACCTCGTGCCGCTCGTCGCCGTTGACGTCGACCTTCTCGGTCATCGGGAACGTCACGCCGTACGTCGCGGAGCAGAACTCGGCGATCTCCTCGGCCGAGCCGGGCTCCTGACCCAGGAACTGGTTGCAGGGCACGCCGACGACGGTGAAGCCCTGGTCGGCGTACTTCTCCTGCAGCTGTTCGAGCCCGGCGTACTGTGGGGTGAGGCCGCAGCGGCTGGCCACGTTGACGATCAGGGCGGGCTGCCCGCCGGTGACCTCACGCAGGGTCGCGGGCGTGCCGTCGAGGCGACGGATCTCGGCGTCGAGGATGCTCATGGGGCCAGAGCGTAGTGGGGGACTAGCGTCGGGGGGTCGACCCCCCGTGCACCTGAGAGGTACTGCTTGAGCTTCGTCCCGGTCACCGGACCCGCCACGTTCCGCGCCGCCGAACCACCGCGCGAGGGCATCATCGAGTTCACCGACGCCCGGCGGACCGTCGAGCTGCCGATCAGGGCGGCGCTGCCGATCCTGACCAAGGCGCACACCCGCGAGGACCTGCACCCCAGCGTCGGCCTCCTCTCCGGCGCCGCCCTGCTCGGCATGCGGATGGTGGCGGCCGGCAAGTTCGAGCCGAACGACGCCGGCAGCGCCTGGCGGGTCAGCCCGCTCGACGACCAGGACCGCGACCGGGTCACCATGCTCGCCGCCGCCCGGGCGAGCGACGGACTCGACCGCGCCGCCGCCGAGGAGCTGGTACGACGCGTGCTCGACGCGGTCGCGGACGCGATGCCGCGCCACCCGCCCTCCGCCGGCCACCACCCCGGCAGCCAGCCCAGCAACCAGCCCGGCCACCAGCCCGGCCACCAGCCCGCCGGCCAGCACGCCCCACGCCCGGCCCACCGGCGCGGCGACGAGCACCGCCCGGTCGACCGGCACCGACCCGGTCGCCGTCCCCCCACCTCCGACTTCGCCAGCCGGCTGCAGGCCCGGATCGAGCGGCACGGCTCGACCCAGGACGACCGCCCGCACCTGGTGGCGATCTCGCTGCGGGTCGAGGCCGACGAGGAGGAGCTGGTCGCCGGCGCGGTCCGCCTGGTCGCCCAGGTCCACGACGAGCGGAACCCGCTGCACCTGTGCGACGCGAGCCGGCTGTGGCGCGAGACCGACCCCGACCACGGCTTCGGCGACCGGGCCCGCACCCACGCCGTCCTGGCGCTGCGCGCGGCCGCCAACGCCTGGCCTCCGCTGGAGCGCCTGCTCGAACTGCGGGTGCCCGACCAGATCACCCTGGACACCGACGAGCTGGTCAGCCTGCTCCAGGACGGGGTCGGCGACCTCAAGGCGGTCGGCGTCGACGTGCTCTGGCCGCGCAGCCTCGGCCGCGACCTGACCGCCACCACGGTCCTGGACCGCGCCAAGCCCCCCGGCCGGAGCACCCCGCGCGAGCAGCCGCTCGGCGACGCGATGTTCGGCCCGGAGACGCTCTTCGCGTTCAACTGGCAGATCGCCCTGCACGGCGACCCGCTGAGCGAGGAGGAGATGGATCAGCTGGCCGCCTCGGCCGCGCCGATCCTCAAGCTCCGCGGCCACTGGACCGTGATCGACCCCGCCATCGCGCGCAAGGCCCGCAAGCGCCTGGTCCGTACCGTCAAGCCCGCCCAGGCGATCGCGGCCACCCTGACCGGCGTCGTCCAGGTCGAGGCGCACGACGAGCCGGTGATCATCGGCGCCTCCCTGCTCCAGGTGCGCGACCGGCTGCTTGCCGTCGAGGGCCGCCGGCCGGTGCCGCCGCCGGAGGCGCTGGCCGCCACCCTGCGCGACTACCAGCGCGAGGGCCTGACCTGGCTGGTCGAGATGACCGACCTCGGCCTCGGCGCCTGCCTGGCCGACGACATGGGGCTGGGCAAGACCGTCACCCTGATCGCACTCCACCTGCACCGCCAGCAGCGCGGCCACCGGGGCCCCACCCTGGTGGTCTGCCCGGCCAGCCTGCTGGGCAACTGGGAGGCCGAGATCGAGCGGTTCGCCCCCGGCACCGCCGTACGACGCTTCCACGGCGGGGCGCGCTCGCTGGAGGGGCTCCGGGCCACCCCCACGACCACGACCGATCCCGGGTTCGTGCTGACCACCTACGGCACGATGCGCCGCGACCACGCCGCGCTCGCCGAGGTCGGCTGGGGCCTGGTGGTGGCCGACGAGGCGCAGCACGTGAAGAACGCCCAGTCCTCGACCGCCCGCGCGCTCCGGGCGATCCCGAGCGCCGGCCGGGTGGCCCTGACCGGTACGCCGGTGGAGAACAACCTGACCGAGCTCTGGGCGATCCTGGACTGGACGACTCCGGGGCTGCTCGGCAGTCGCAACGCCTTCCGCAAGGTCTGGGCAGGCCCGATCGAGTCCGGGCTCGAGCCCACGAAGGCGCGCCAGTTCGCGGACCTGATCGGCCCGTTCCTGCTGCGCCGGCGCAAGTCCGACCCCGGCATCGCGCCGGAGCTGCCGGCCAAGACCGAGACCGACCACCCGCTGAGCCTGACCCGCGAGCAGACCGTGCTCTACGAGGCGTTCGTGCGCGAGACCATGCACCGGATCGAGCGTGCCGACGACGAGACCCGGCGCGGGCTGGTGCTCCTGCTGCTGACCGGGCTCAAGCAGATCTGCAACCACCCGGCGCACTTCCTCAAGCAGACCGGCGCGAAGCTGGCGGGCCGCTCGCAGAAGCTCGACCTGCTCGACGAGCTGCTCCCCACGGTCGTGGCCGAGGGCGGCGCGGTCCTGGTCTTCACCCAGTACGTCGCGATGGCCCGGCTGCTCGAGCAGCACCTGACCTCGATCGGCGTACCCCACCAGTTCCTGCACGGCGGCACCCCGGTGCGCGAGCGCGAGGCGATGGTGAAGCGGTTCCAGGCCGGCGAGGTGCCGGTCTTCCTGCTGTCGTTGAAGGCCGGCGGCACCGGGCTGAACCTGACCCGCGCCGACCACGTCGTCCACCTCGACCGCTGGTGGAACCCGGCCGTCGAGGAGCAGGCCACCGACCGGGCGCACCGGATCGGTCAGACCCGACCCGTCCAGGTGCACCGGCTGATCACCCGCGGCACGATCGAGGAGCGGATCGACGAGCTGCTGACCCGCAAGCGCGCCCTGGCCGACGCCGTCCTCGGCCGGGGGGAGGCCGCGCTCACCGAGCTCAGCGACGAGGACCTGCGCGACTTCGTCAGCCTGCGCCGCGAGGCGCTGGACCCCGACGACGAGGACCCCGAGGACCCCGACGACGCTTTCGACCTGGGCGACGCGGACCAGCCGTGAACACCGTCGCGCACCCGCGCCTCCCGGCCCGGCGCAGCGCCGCCCGGGCGACCCGCTGGTGGGGCAAGGCGTGGGTGCGCGCGGTCGAGGAGTCGGCGTACGCCGAGCGCGACCTGGCCGCGGGTCGGGTCCTGGCCCGCTCGGGTCGGGTCGGCCAGATCGCGACGGGGGAGGGCAGCTTCGTCGCCTCGGTCGAGGACGACGACGGACTCTGGACGGTTTCCGGCACGGTCCCGGTGCTGGACGCGCCGAGCCGCGACGCGCTCCTGGAGACGGTGGCCGCCGAGGTCGGGCGCCTGGCGGCGCTGCTGTCGGGCGACCTGCCGCACGACCTGGTCGAGCACGCGGAGGAGACCGGGGTCGAGCTGCTGCCCTACGGCAGCGAGCTGCAGACGACCTGCACCTGCGCGGCCTGGGCCGACCCGTGCGCGCACGCCCTCGCGGTGCTCTACCAGCTGACCTGGCTGCTCGAGGAGGACCCGTTCGTGCTGCTGCACCTGCGCGGACTCTCCCGCGACGACGTGGTCGCCGGCGTGTTCGCGCTGCAGTCGCACCAGCCCGAGTCAGCCGCCGCCGACGGGCAGGACGGCGGGCAGAACGGCGAACCGGACGAGGGAGTCGACCCGCAGCAGGACGAGGACCTCGACGTGGCCTGGGACGCTGCCCTGCGCGCCCAACGGCTGCTCGACGTGCTCGACGAGGAGGAGCGGGAGGCCCCGCCGCCGGGGCACCTGTTCTGAGGAGAGGCGCCTCAGGAGAAGGGCGCCTCAGGAGACCGGCACGCCCAGGGAGCGCAGCGCCATCCGGTGCAGCAGGTCGTGCATGGAGACGTCCGGCAGCAGGCCGCTGTGCGGCGTGGAGTTGATCAGCCCGAACGCCGCGTGCGCCATCGCGCGGGCCTCGTCGAGGTCGAGCTCGACCCCGCCGTCGGCGTGCAGGCGCTGGAGTTGGTCGGCCCACAGGTCGACGTACGAGCGCTGCAGCGTGCGCACCTGCTCGCGGGCCTGGGCCGGCAGGGACTCCCAGTCGCGGTCCTGGACCACGATCAGCGGCCGGTGCCGCAGCGCGAAGTCCACGTGCCAGTCGACCAGGGCGGCGAGCCCGGCGGCCGGGCCGTCGGCGCTGGCCACCCGCTCCCGCCCGACGTTCAGCAGCTCCTCGCTGATCGAGACGAGCATCTCGGCCAGCACGGCGTCCTTGGAGACGAAGTGCTTGTAGAGCGCGGGCCCGGAGATGCCGCAGGCGGCGCCGAGGTCGGCCACCGAGACCCCGTGGAACCCGCGCGAGGCGAAGAGCTCGGCCGCGGTCGCCAGGATCTGCTCACGCCGGGTGGGCGGTTCCGGGAGCGCAGCGCTGGTCATCGCCCAAGGTTAGCGTTCGTTAACGCTGCTGGGCTCAGGCCAGCGAGAGGAAGAGCTTCTCCATCTTCTTCACGTCCACGTGGTCGAGGTCGTCGCCACGGGTCAGGCACTCCTGGAGCCCGGTCGCGACGATCGCGAAGCCGGCCCGGTCCAGGGCGCGGGAGACGGCCGCGAGCTGCGTGACGACGTCCTCGCAGTCGCGGCCCTCCTCCAGCATCCGCAGGACGCCGGCCAGCTGACCCTGGGCGCGCTTGATCCGGTTGATCACCGGACCCATGTCCTGAGGGTTGAGCTCCATCGCTCAGCGCTCCCCGCCGAGCGAGTCGAGCGCGGCCTCGAGAAGCTTCTTCGCCTCGGCGGCCACGTCGCACAACGCGTCCCCGGCGAGCCGGGTCATCGCGTCGGGGTCGAACGCCTCGACCACGGTGGTCGACTCGTCGATCGAGCGGACCACGACGTTGCACGGCAGCACCGCGGCGATCGACGGGTCGATCCCGATCGCCTGGTGGGCGAGCTGCGGGCGGCAGGCGCCCAGGATCACCTGGGGTGCGACGTCCACGTCGAGCTTCTTCTTCAGGGTCGCCTTGAGGTCGATCTCGGTGAGGATCCCGAAGCCCTGCTCGGAGAGGGCGTCGCGGACGTCGGCGACGGTGTCGTCGTACGAACGGGTGAGGGTGGTGGTGAGGACGAACGTCATCAGGCTTCCTTCCCTTCGGATGCAGCGATCTGGGCGCGGACCTCGTCCATGTCGAGGCCGCGCACGGCGGTGATGACCTGCTCGAGGCCGGCCTCCGGCAGTGCGCCGGGCTGGGAGAAGACCAGCACACCACCCTTGAAGGCCATCAGGGTGGGGATCGAGGTGATCTGGGCAGCGGCGGCCAGCCCCTGCTCGGCCTCGGTGTCGACCGAGCCGAAGAAGACGTCGTCGTGCTTCTGGCTCGCGGCCTCGTAGATCGGGGCGAACTGGCGGCAGGGGCCGCACCAGGAGGCCCAGAAGTCCACCAGGACGATCTCGTTCTCGGTGATGGTGCGCTCGAAGTTCTCGGAGGTGAGAGGTGCGGCGGTCATGGGTACTCCTTCTGGGTCGGGAACCAATTTGACTATACCCCGGGGGGTGTTAACGTTGGTCCCATCGTACATACCCCCAGGGGTATCCACAAACGAAGGAGGAACCGTTCAGATGCGAGAGATCGACGTGGCCCAGCTCGAGGCCGCCCTCCGCGACGGCGCTTCCCTGATCGACGTCCGCGAGCCCAGCGAGTACGCCGAGGGACACGTCCCCGGCGCCCGGCACATCCCGATGGGACAGCTCACCAACCGGATCGACGAGCTCGACAAGGACGCCCCCGTGCACGTGATCTGCGCCAGCGGCAACCGCAGCGGCGTGATGGTCGAGGTGCTCGACGCCGCCGGCTTCGAGGCCGTCAACGTGCGTGGCGGCACCTCGGAGTGGGCCCGCAGCGGCCGCGAGATCGAGAGGGGTTCCAAGTGAACGACCTGACCATCCTGACCATCGAGACGCCCACCCTCGGGGACCGCAGCTACGTGGTCCACGACGGCACGACCGCCTGCGTGATCGACCCGCAGCGTGACATCGACCGGGTGCTCGACCTGCTCGAGGAGCACGACGTCCGGCTGACGCACGTCTTCGAGACGCACGTCCACAACGACTACCTCACCGGCGGGCTCGCGCTCGCCCAGCGCACCGGCGCGCAGTACCTGATGAACGGCGAGGACGAGGTCAGCTTCGACCGGACGCCGATCACCGACGGCGAGAAGATCACCGTCAGCGACCGGATCACGCTCACCGCGGTGGCCACCCCCGGCCACACCTTCACCCACCTCAGCTACGTGCTGCGTGACGAGGAGAAGGGCGAGGACGTCGCCGTCTTCTCCGGTGGCTCGCTGCTCTTCGGCGCCACCGGCCGTCCGGACCTGCTCGGCGAGGAGCACACCGAGACCCTGGCCCGGCACCAGCACGCGTCGGCCCACCGGCTGACCGAGGTGCTGCCGGACTCGACCGAGGTCCTGCCCACGCACGGCTTCGGGTCGTTCTGCGCGGCGTCGCAGTCGGACGCCACCGAGTCCACGATCGGCGACGAGAAGCGCAGCAACCCCGCCCTGACCCAGGACGAGGAGACCTACGTCCGCGAGCTCATCGAGGGCCTCGGCGCCTACCCGGCGTACTACGCACACATGGGGCCGGGCAACACGGCCGGCCCCAGCGAGCCGGACCTCAGCACCCCCGAGCTCGCCGACGCAGCCGAGCTGCGGCGCCGGATCGAGGCCGGGGAGTGGGTCGTCGACCTGCGCAACCGGACGGCGTTCGCCGCCGGGCACGCGCCGGGCACGCTCAACTTCGGGCTCGACGGCGGCTTCGCCACCTACCTCGGCTGGCTGATCCCGTGGGGCACCCCGGTCACGCTGCTCGGCGAGAGCGCCGACGACGTGGCCGAGGCGCAGCG
>NZ_JBFIKK010000151.1:0-7315 GCF_041600255.1 Nocardioides sp.
GCACGAGGGCAACCACAAGTGGCAGGTCAGCGGGGTTTCAGCAACCAGAACTGGCAGGTCAGGCCGGGAAGGAGCCTCCGGAGGCCGCGAGGTCGCGCAGCCAGTCACTGGCCGCGAACCGCTCGCCGTACGACGCCGCCAGCTCGTCGGCCCGCGCGACGAACGCCGCCAGACCGATCGTGCCGTCGGCACCCTCGTAGCCGGTCATGAACTGCGCGGCGCCACCGGTGAGCGCCGGGAAGCCGATGCCCATGATCGAGCCGATGTTCGCGGCGGCGGCCGAGGTGAGCACGCCCTCCTCGAAGCACTTCGCGGTCTCCAGCGCCTCCACGAAGAGGAACCGGTCCTTCACGTCCTGGAACGGGATCTGCTCCTCGGCGACCGGGAACGTGTCCGCCAGGCCCTTCCACAGACCCAGCCGCTTGCCGTTCTCGTCGTAGTCGTAGAAGCCCGCGCCCTTGAGCCGCGAGGGGCGACCGGCCTCGACCATCGTGCGGACGACGGCGGTGCCGGGGTGCTCGACGTGCTCGATGCCGTCCCGCTCGGCGGCGTCCTTGGTGGCCTTGGCGATCTTGGCCATCAGCTCCATGTTCAGCTCGTCGCTGAGCTGCAGCGTGCCGACCGGGTAGCCGTCCTGGGTGGCGGCCCGCTCCAGCGAGACCGGGTGCACACCCTCGGCCAGCATCGCCAGACCCTCGTTGACCATCGTGCCGATCACCCGCGAGGTGTAGAAGCCGCGGCTGTCGTTGACCACGATCGGGGTCTTGCGGATCAGCTGGACCACGTCGTACGCCTTGGCCAGCGTCTCGTCGGAGGTCTCCTGACCACGGATGATCTCCACCAGCGGCATCTTGTCGACCGGCGAGAAGAAGTGCAGCCCGATGAAGTCGGCCGGACGGTCGACGCCCTGGGCCAGCTCGGTGATCGGCAGGGTGGACGTGTTCGAGCAGAGCAGCGCGTCCTTGTTCACGTACGGCGCGATCTCGGCGAAGACCCGGGCCTTGAGCGCCGGGTCCTCGAAGACCGCCTCGATGACCAGGTCACAACCGGTCAGGTCGGCGGCGTCGGCGGTCGGGGTGATCCGGCCGAGCAGCTCGGCCTTCTTCTCCTCGGTCGACTTCCCGCGCGCGATCGCCTTGTCGAGCAGCTTCTCGGAGTAGCCCTTGCCCTTCTCGGCACTCTCCAGCGCGACGTCCTTGAGCACGACCTCGAGGCCGGCGCGAGCACACGAGTAGGCGATGCCCGCGCCCATCATCCCGGCGCCGAGCACGCCCACCTTGACCGGCTTGAACGGCGGGAAGCCGTCGGGCCGCAGCGAGCCCGAGTTGATCGCCTGCAGGTCGAAGAAGAACGCCTGGATCATGTTCTTCGACGCCTGGTTGACGACCAGGTTGGTCAGGTAGCGCGACTCGATCCGCGAGGCGGTGTCGAAGTCGACCTGGGCCCCTTCGACGGCCGCGGACAGGATCGCCCGCGGCCCGGCGTACACGGCACCCTTGGTCTGCTTGCGCAGCAGCGCGGGGAACGCCGGCAGGAACGCCGCCAGCTTGGGGTTGCTCGGGGAGCCGCCCGGCATCTTGTAGCCGGCCTGGTCCCAGGGGTTCTGGGCGGCGTCGGGGTTCGCCTTGATCCAGGCCTTCGCGGCGGGGACCAGCTCCTCGCGGGTGGCGACGAGCTCGTGGACGAGCCCCTTCTCCAGCGCGGCCTGCGGCTTGAACCGGGTGCCGGGCAGCAGCACGTCCATCAGCGCGGGCTGCAGCCCGAGCAGGCGTACGACGCGGGTCACGCCGCCGCCGCCCGGCAGCAGGCCCAGGGTCGACTCGGGCAGCCCGACCTCGACCCGGTTGTCGTCGACCAGGATGCGGTGGTTCGCGGCCAGGCAGATCTCGAAGCCACCACCGAGGGCGGCGCCGTTGATCGCGGCGACGACGGGGCGCGGGAACAGCTCGAGGCGGCGCAGGCCGGCCTTGACCGCCTCGCCCATCTCGAAGACGGCAGCGGCGTCGGCCTTGGTCGTCTGCACCATGTTCTTGAGGTTGCCGCCGGCGAAGAAGGTCTTCTTCGCGCTGGCGATGACGACGCCGGTGACGTCGTCGACCTCGGCGTAGAGCCGCTCGACGGCCGCCTCCATCGAGGACTTGTAGAGGTCGTTCATCGTGTTGGCCGAGGAGGTCGGGTCGTCGAGGGTGAGCGTGACGATGCCGTCGGCGTCGCGGTCGTAGCGGACCGCGGAGTCAGTGTCGGTGGTGGTGCTCATGGAAGTCCTTTGGTGAGGTTCGGAGGAGGTCAGACGAGCTCGACGATGGTGGCGATGCCCATGCCGCCGCCCACGCAGAGCGTGGCGAGGCCGCGGCGCAGGTCGCGGCGCTGGAGCTCGTCGACCAGGGTGCCGAGGATCATCGCGCCGGTGGCGCCCAGCGGGTGGCCCATCGCGATCGCGCCACCGTTGACGTTGGTGATCTCGTGCGAGATGCCCAGGTCGGCCATGAAGCGCATCGCGACGGCCGCGAACGCCTCGTTGATCTCGAAGAGGTCGATGTCCTCGACGCCGAGGCCGGCCTTGGCGAGCGCCTTGCGGGCCGCCGGGGCGGGGCCGGTCAGCATGATCGTCGGATCGGCCCCAGAGACCGCGGTGGCGACGATCCGCGCCCGCGGGGTCAGGCCGAGCTCGGTGCCGACCTGCTCGCTGCCGATCGCCATGATCGCCGCGCCGTCGACGATGCCCGAGGAGTTCCCGGCGTGGTGGACGTGGTCGATCCGCTCGACCCAGTGGTACTTCTCCAGCGCGACGTCGTCGAAGCCGGCCTGCGCACCGATGTCGGCGAACGACGGCTTCAGGCCGGCGAGGCCCTCGGGGGTGGTGTCGGGGCGGATCGTCTCGTCGTGCTCGAGGATGGTCAGGCCGTTGAGGTCGCGGACCGGGATCACCGAGTTGGCGAAGTAGCCGTTGGCCCACGCCTTGGCGGCGCGGTGGTGCGACTCGGCGGCGTACGCGTCGACGTCGGCGCGGCTCCAGCCGCCCAGGGTGGCGATCAGGTCGGCGCCGATGCCCTGGGGCACGAAGCCGGTGGTGAGCGCGGTGGCCGGGTCGGAGGCCCAGGCCCCGCCGTCGGCACCCATCGGCACCCGGCTCATCGACTCGACGCCACCGGCGAGGATCAGGTCCTCGAAGCCGCCGCGCACCCGGGAGGCGGCCTGGTTGACGGCCTCGAGACCGGAGGCGCAGAAGCGGTTGAGCTGCACACCGGCCACGGTCTCGGGGTAGCCGGCCTTGAGCGCGGCGGTCTTGGCGATGTCGCCACCCTGCTCGCTGACCGGGGTGACGACGCCGAGGACCACGTCGTCGATGCGGTGCGGGTCGAGGCCGGGGTTGCGCACCTTGATCTCGTCGAGCAGCCCGACGACGAGGTCGACCGGCTTGACCTCGTGCAGGGAGCCGACCTTCTTGCCCTTGCCACGCGGCGTACGAATGTGGTCGTACACGAATGCTTCTGCCATGACCGTCCTTGATCTGTGGGGCTGGTGTGCAGCGGTGAGCGGACTGGTGACCCGGGTCCGTGCCGGGAGAACCTCGATTGTGACACTATTACTGTCACCATCGTCAAGGTGGTCCGAGATGTGTCCTGCTTCACGCGCGGAAGGTCGATGGATGGTCGAGCACGACAGCGTCGGGTCGACGTCGGAGCTGCTGACCCTCGACGAGCTCACCAGCCGGGTCGGGATGAGCGTGCGCAACATCCGCTTCTACACCTCCAAGGGGCTGGTCCCGCCCCCGCTGCGCCGCGGTCGCTCGGGCTTCTACACCGCCGACCACGTCGCTCGGATCGAGCTGGTCCAGGAGCTGCAGAGCCACGGCTTCACGCTCACCGCCATCGAGAAGTTCCTGGCCAACATCCCCGGCGACGCCACCCCGGAGGAGATCGCGCTGCAGCGCGCGATGCTCGCCCCGTGGCAGGCCGAGCCGCCGCTGGAGATGAGCCGCGACGAGCTCGAGCGCCGGGCCGGGCGCTCGCTGACCGAGGAGGACCTGACCACGCTGGCCGCCCTCGGCGTGGTCTCCCGCGCCCGGCAGGACCGGCACCGGGTGGCGGTCTCCCAGCTCTCGGTGGGCCTGGGCCTGCTGGAGCTCGGCTTCCCCACCGAGGCCGCCCATGCCGCCGCCGAGGTGTACGCCGCACACGGGCGGCAGATCGCCCGGGAGCTGACCCAGGTGTTCCTCACCAAGGCGTGGCCGGTCTACCAGGAGTCCGGCGCCTCGGCGGAGCGGGTGCGCGAGGTCGTCGAGCGGCTCAAGCCGCTGTCGATCGCCAGCCTGGTCGCGGCGTACGAGAGCGCCATGGAGGAGACCCGGCTCGAGGGTCTCGCCGACCCCAGCACGCTTCCGTCCTGAGCGCAGGTCGCCCCACCTGTCTAGGGTGGGCGGATGAGCGACTCTCGGACCGTCCTGGTCACCGGCGCCACCGGCTTCATCGGCCGTGCCCTCGTCCCCGTCCTGATCGAGCAGGGCCACGAGGTCCGCGCGATGACCCGCCGGCCCGAGTCGTACGACGGGCCCGGCACCGCCGTGGGCGCCGACGTGCACGACCCGGACACCCTGGGTCCGGCGCTGGCCGGGGCCGACGTGGCGATCTACCTGGTGCACTCCCTCGACGACGTCGACTTCGAGCGCAAGGACGCCGACGCCGCGCGCGCCTTCGGGAAGGCGGCCGCGGAGGCGGGCGTGCAGCAGATCGTCTACATGGGCGGCCTGGGTGCCGACGACGACGACCTCTCTGCCCACCTGCGCTCACGCCGCGAGGTCGAGGGTCTGCTCGGCGAGGCGGGGGTGCCGGTGACGGTCCTGCGCGCCGCGATCGTCGTGGGTGCCGGCGGGATCTCCTGGGAGCTGACCCGACAGCTGGTGAAGAACCTGCCGGCCATGGTGGTCCCGAAGTGGGTGGGCACCCGGACCCAGCCGATCGCGCTGCACGACGTGGTGCGCTACCTCGCCGGGGTCATCGGCAAGGAGGAGGCGCTCGGTCGGGTCTTCGAGATCGGCGGGCCCGAGCAGATGACCTACCTCGAGATGCTCCAGGTGGCCGCGGAGATCTCGTCGGGACGCCGGGTCCCGATCGTCCAGGTGCCGGTGCTGACCCCGAAGCTGTCGTCGTACTGGCTGGCGCTGGTGACCGACGTCGACGTGACCACGGGTCGCAACCTGATCGACTCGATGAGCACCGAGGTGATCGTCACCGACCACTCGATCCGCGAGGTCGTGCCCGGCGAGCCGATGTCCTACGCCGAGTCGGTCCGGATCGCCCTCGAGGACGCGGCCGACGCCTAGTCCGACGTCCGCGGGGCCCGGGTCGCTCGCGCGGCCGACGGGTCCCAGTCGCGCAGCAGGACGTCCACCGCTTCGCTCTCCACCGGCCGGGCGAAGAAGAAGCCCTGGGCGAGGTCGCACTCGACGTCGGCGAGGAAGTCGAGCTGGTCGGCGCTCTCGACGCCTTCGGCACAGACCTTCACCCCGAACGCGTTGCCGAGGCCGAGGACCGCCCGGACCACCGCCTGGCCCCGCGAGGACTGGCTCATGAAGCTCTGGTCGATCTTCAGCACGTCGATGACCGGGAACCTCTGGAGGTAGCTCAACGACGAGTAGCCGGTCCCGAAGTCGTCGACGAGCAGGGAGACGCCCAGCCCGTGGATCCGCGCGAGGTTCTCCTTGCTGGTGCCGGCGTCGTCGATGAACGTGGACTCGGTGATCTCCAGGCCGAGCAGCTCCGGCTGGAGACCGCTGCCGGCCAGCACGGTCGCCAACCTCGTCACGTAGTCCCGGTCGCGCAGCTCGTGGGCGCTGACGTTGACCCGGACGCCGACACCCGGGGCGATCCCCTGCCACGCAGCGGCTCGCAGTGCCGCCTGGTCCAGCACCCAGACGCCCAGCTCTCCGATGATCCCGGTCTCCTCGGCCACCCGGACGAAGACCTCCGGGGAGATCGCCTCGCCGGCGTGGTTGCTCCAGCGCGCGAGCGCCTCGAAGGCCACCACGGCACCGGTGGAGAGGTCCACGATCGGTTGGTAGACGACCCGCAACAGACCCGCCCGTACCGACTCGCGCAGCTCGCCGGCGATGTCGACGCGCCCCATCAGGTCGCCCCGCATCGCCTCGTCGAAGATGCGGTAGGTGCCGGGGCGGTCCCGCTTGGCCCGGTACATGGCCATGTCGGCCTCGCTGAGCAGCGCGCTCGGGCTCCCCACACCCTTGGCGGCGAGGGCGACGCCGACGCTGGCCGACAGGCTCAGTCGACGGCCGTCGATCAGCGCGTACTCCGAGCTGGCGGCCAGCACGTCCTCCGCGACCCGAGCCACCTCCTCGTCACTGCCGAGCTCCTCCGCGACCACCACGAACTCGTCGCCGCCCAACCGGCCGACGGTGTCGCCCGGCCGGACCACCCGACGCAAGCGCTCGGCCAGGCTGATCAGGACGTCGTCGCCGGTGCCGTGGCCCAGGGAGTCGTTGATCGCCTTGAAGTCGTCGAGGTCCAGCAGCAGGACGGCGACCTTGTCCCCGCGGCGCCCGGACCGGGCGATCGCATTGGCCAGCCGGTCGCGCACCAGGGCCCGGTTGGGCAGCCCGGTCAGGGCGTCGTGCAGGGCCTGGTGCTGGAGCTCGGCCTCGAGCTCGTAGCGGCGCAGCGCGGCGCCGAGCGTCGAGGAGAGCGCGTCCATGAAGGCCACCTCGTTCGGCGACCAGGTGCGCGTCGGACGGCTCGCCACCGCGAGGACTCCCCAGCCACTGTCGACGGCGGGCACCGGACAGGCCAGAGCAGCCCCCATCCCCATCCGGGCGGCCAGCGGGGCGTCCGCGAAGCGGGAGTCGGTGGCCAGGTCGTCGCTGACCACCAGGCGGTCCTCGCGCAGGGCGAGGCTCGCGACCGAGGCGGAGTGGAAGGGGACCTCGAAGTTGGTCCAGGCCGGGTCGGAGGCCGCCACCACCCGGGCGAGCGAGGGGCTGCGCACCTTCTTGATCACCAGCGCCAGCGTGCCGGGGAAACGGATCTCGATCCGGCGCACGGTCTCGTCGAGCAACTCCTGGAGCGAGTGGGTCAGCGCCATCCGACCGAGGTCCGCCAGGTCGTGCTGTTCCTGGACCCGGGTGGCCAGGGACCGCTCCGTCGCGAGTTGCTCACGCAGATCCCGCTGGACGGTGGCCAGCGCGACCCCGGCGCCGTCGGAGGGCCGGGTGACCAGGAACGACGTCACGTGCACCGGGATCGCCTCCCCGGTGCCGAAGTGCCGCAGCTCGCTGTCGCCCTCCCAGAAGCCCAGGGTCCGC
>NZ_JBFIKK010000152.1:0-7277 GCF_041600255.1 Nocardioides sp.
CCGCGACCCCCGAGCCTGCGCAGAACTGCTCGACCCAGGCCTGGGCCTCGGTGTTGGCGCGCACGTAGTGGGCGACGAGGTCCTGCGGCTGCCGGCGTGCGATCCGGGACAGCTGGGTGCCCTGGAGCAGGCTGACCTTGGTGGTGCTGCGACCGGTCGTCCCGGCGCCGACGTACCTGGCCTCCAGCACGGCGACCGAGCGGCCGGCCCGGGCGAGCAGCAGCGCGGTGGTCAGGCCGGTGATGCCACCGCCGACGACGACCACGTCCCAGGAACCGCCGACCTCTCCGGGCTCGCCGGGGACTCGCGGGTGACGGTCCTGCCACAGGGAGGTCAGCACGCCGACCGCCGGAGGTGGGTGGGGGTGGACAGGAGCTGAGGCGTCATCGGTCGTTCCTTCGAGAGAGGCGATCGTGGGGTGTGCAGGGAGCGGGGCGACCGGGTCAGTCGCCGGGCCACTCGCCGGTCCAGCGCTGGAAGAGCCGCGCGCCGCCACGGTCGACGCCGGCCTTCACCGCGGCGAAGATCGCGCCCTGGACGGCGGAGGCGAGCAGGATCTCGCCCATCGGGTACTCCGACTCCAGGGCCTTGGGGGCGTCCGCCCCCTCGCCCGCGGAGGCCCGCTTCCAGACCTGCTTGAACACCTGGCCGGCCACCACGCCGGCGACGATGCTGCCGGCGAGGCCGACGGGTCGGTAGAGGATCTGGGCGGAGGTACTGGTGTGTTCCTCGGTGCGCATCTGACGTCTCCTTCTCACATCAAGGGGTGGGCGACGTGGTGACGCCGGCTCATCGCCTGCGCTTCCACACGAGGAGTGCGACCGTGACCAGACCGACGCCGGCTGCGGCGGCGAGGATCTGCTGGCCGTGCTCGCGGCGGATCGTCTGGATCCGGTTCGACGTACGCGTCTTGACGTCGAGCTTCTCGCTGAGGGCATCGACGGTGGCGCCCAGCTGCTGCCGGGTCTGCTCGATCTCGTGCTGGAGGTCCTGGGTGGTCGGCTGGCCGTTGTGCTGCTCAGTGGGCGACA
Organism: Nocardioides sp.; assembly: GCF_041600255.1. Lineage (GTDB taxonomy): Bacteria > Actinomycetota > Actinomycetes > Propionibacteriales > Nocardioidaceae > Nocardioides. The sequence continues at coordinate 1,032 of NZ_JBFIKK010000152.1, forward strand.
TCGTGGTGCTCCTTCACGGTGCGGACGTCCTCCTGGACGCTCTCGGCGGACACGCGCAGCGGCGGCGGCGCGGCGGCCACCTCCTTCTTCCCGACCAGTGCCGCGACGCCGGCCGTTGCGAAGAGCAGCAGCGTCACGGCCAGGGCCGCCAGCCATGCCGGCAGCACCACAGCAAGCGCGAGGATTGCGGTGGCGACGGAGGCGCCGACGCCGTACAGCGCCAGGACGCCGGCCGCGCCGAACAGACCCACGCCCAGGCCCGCGTGTCGTACGGACTCCTGGAGTTCCGCCTTCGCCAACTGCATCTCGCTGCGGATCAGCTGGGCGGTCTGCTCGGACGCCTGGGAGATGAGCTGCGGGGTGGACAGGTCGTGCGGATCGGCATCGGCCATCGGCCGGTTCTCGTTCATCGGTGGCTCCTCCGGTTGGGGTGGGGCGACCAAGGCCCGTACCCGGGCGGAGGGTGATCACACGCCGGTGCGTGGATGTCTTGAAATGCCGACGACCGCGTCCCTGGCGAGAGGGACACGGTCGTCGGTGCTTGTGGGCAGGGGCGGGGTCGAACCGCCGACCTTCCACTTTTCAGGCGGACGCTCGTACCAACTGAGCTACCTGCCCAAGCGAGCGAAACCATACCCGAGATCAGGGCCCGTCACGAAAATGGGCACCCCGGTCGGTTTTGGAGGCACCTCGGCCTCGCCCCTATGCTGTCCACGCAGTCCTGCCCCCATCGTCTAGCGGCCTAGGACGTCGCCCTTTCACGGCGGTAGCACGGGTTCGAATCCCGTTGGGGGTGCGATCACACCGGTGCACGAGACGCTCGCCAGCCCGATTGGGAGTCCTCCGCATCTGTGGGTTAGAGTTCCACCGCTTCGCCTGTGCACGTCGCAGGCAGAGAAACCTGGCCCCGTAGCGCAGTTGGTTAGCGCGCCGCCCTGTCACGGCGGAGGCCGCGGGTTCGAGTCCCGTCGGGGTCGCAGAGAGACGCTCCGGATCTTCCGAGATCCGGAGCGTTCTGCATTTCGGGCACTGGTGCCCGCCCCCGGAGCCGTCCGGCTCGGGTCGGCGCGCTTGAATGGAGGCGTGCCGATCGAGATGGAGCCCGCCGAGTTCGACGCCCTCGTCGAGCGCGCCCTCGACGACATCCCCGACGAGATCGCCGACCTGGTGAACAACGTCGCCGTCATCGTGGAGGCGGAGCCGCCGGCGGACGACCCCGACCTGCTGGGCCTCTACATGGGGGTCGCCCTGACCGAACGCTGGGGGACCGGGCCGGTCGCGCTGCCCGACCAGATCTTCGTCTTCCGTGGGCCGTTGCTGCGGATGTGCGAGACGCCCGAGGAGCTGGTCCGCGAGGTGCGGATCACCGTGGTGCACGAGATCGCCCACCACTTCGGCATCGACGACGACCGGCTGCACGCCCTCGGCTACGCCTGAGCCGCCTCAGCCCAGCGCGAAGCCCAGCACGCAGGCGGCCAGCGCACCCAGCACCGTCGCAGCGGCGTACGTCGACCCGGTCCGCGCCCCGAGCTCGTGGGCCTTCACCGCGAACGCCGAGTACGTCGTGAACCCGCCGCACACGCCAGTCCCGAGCAGCGCCATCACGTCCCCGTCCACCGAACGCGCGCTGAGCAGGCCGAGCAGGAACGAGCCGACCACGTTGACCAGCAGGGTCCCCCAGGGGAACCGCCCGTCGAGCCAGTGGCCGGCCAGGAAGCGCAGGGGGGCGCCGACGGCGGCGCCCAGCGCCACGACCAGCGGGGTCATTCGTTGCCCTCCGCCGCTTCGAAGACCCGCTGGGCCGCCGGGCTCGACCAGCGGTGGGCCAGGGCGACGCCGGCGACACAGGCGCCCAGCGTCACGAGCAGGTACGACGCCGCCACCAGGACGCGGTCGTCGGCCAGCAGGACACGCGCCTGCTCGGAGGTCGCCGACAGGGTGGTGAAGCCGCCCAGCAGTCCCGGTCCCAGTCCCACGGTCAGCAGCCGGCTGCGTCGTACGGCGTCGAGGGCGGGCAGCAGGGCCAGGGCGAAGGAGCCGAGCAGGTTGATCGCGAGCGTGCCGAAGGGGAATCCGCTCCCGTCCGGGGCCACCTCGCCGACGCTCCAGCGGAGCACCGCGCCGACGGCGCCACCGACGGCGACCGCGGCGACCAGGCGCCAGGGCGGCGCCGGTCTCACCGAGTGCGCCGATGGTCGTCCACCGCGGCATCGTGCCACGCGAGCGGCGGCTCCCCGTCGCACTGGCGGACGAACTCGCCCAGCAGCCAGCGCTGGAAGCGCTCCTGCTGCTCACTGCGGGCCAGGGACAGCAGCCGTTCGTCGCGGCAGAAGGCGTCGGCGACCTCGAGCATCTCGATGAATCGGGCCACCAGGGCTGCGGTCGCCGGGGCCACCCCGATGGAGACGTCGGCGGGCTCGGTCTGGGTCCCGCCGAGGGCGTCCTCGAGGGCCTGCCCGCCCAGGCCCTCCCGCATGTCGTGCTCGATCACGTCGAAGGTGTCGGAGAGGTTCTTCGCCAATGGGTAGTCCGACTCGTTGGCCAGGGCCAGCAGGCGGACCTCCCGGCGCAGTTCGCGATTGTGCTGGAGGAACTCCCGGTAGAGGCCGGGCGGGACGCCGAGAATGGAGACCTGGAGGTCGTCCGGCTGCGGGGAGCGCACCGCCGGCCACTGGGGACCCCCGGTGATCACGCCTTGGATGAACTGCTCGCGCAGCTCAGTGGCGGGCACGAACCAGACCACCTTGCCGTCGGACTCGATCTCCGCGCCCCAGGCGGTGGCGGCGCGTGCCACGATCCCCAGGCCGCGACCGAAGGTGAGCAGCGCAGCGTTGTGGTCGGCATGGGGAAGTTCGGGGGGCTCGGTCGACCCGTCGCGGACCTCGACGCGGGGGTACTGCTGGGTGCCGCGGACCCGCACCTCGATCGGTGCCTGCCCGTGCATGAGGGCGTTGGTGACCAGCTCGGAGACGCCGAGACGGGCGCACTCGGTGAGCTCGGGCCGGTCGATGGCCGAGCAGACGTCCATCACCCAGCGGCGCGCCAACGCAACGTCGCGCGGGCCCTCGCCCAAGGCCAGGGCCGGCCTGTTCAGGGGCACGAGGGACTCCACGAAGCTGGGGTGCGGTGAGCATGCATGCGCCGTCGGTCTACCCGGGCCCTCGCGTGGGTAAACACCCCGTGGTGAGGTGCCGGGTGTCCCTCGGATGATCCGGATTGGTGCCTGTTGCGGTCGGGCGCGACAATGGGACGCCCGGTGCCCCTCGTCCGGACACCGTCAAGGTCCCCCCGCTGTAGGAAAGGTTCGTCATGGCAGTCACGCAAGGCAATGGTCGTCACCACGTGGTGGTGATCGGCTCCGGCTTCGGAGGCCTCTTCGGTGCCAAGGCCCTGCGGCGCGCGGACGTCGACGTGACGATGATCGCGAAGACCACCCACCACCTCTTCCAGCCGCTGCTCTACCAGGTCGCGACCGGGATCCTCTCCGAGGGCGAGATCGCCCCGCCGACCCGCGAGGTCCTCAGCAGCCAGAAGAACGCCCAGGTCCTGCTGGGCGAGGTCAAGGCGATCGACCTGGAGGCCCGGACGGTCACCTCGCAGGTCCTCGGGCGCGAGAACGTGACGTCGTACGACTCCCTGATCGTGGCGGCCGGAGCCGGTCAGTCCTACTTCGGCAACGACCACTTCGCCGAGTTCGCACCCGGTATGAAGAGCATCGACGACGCTCTCGAGTTGCGCGGCCGGATCTTCGGCGCCTTCGAGATGGCCGAGCTGGGTGCCATGCGGGGCGACAACGTGGACCACCTGCTGACCTTCGTCGTCGTGGGTGCCGGCCCGACCGGTGTCGAGATGGCCGGCCAGATCGCGGAGCTGGCGCACCGCACCCTCAAGCGTGACTTCCGGGCGATCAACACCCGCAGCGCCCGCGTCGTCCTGGTCGATGCGGCGTCCCAGGTGCTGCCGCCGTTCGGTGCGAAGCTCGGCGCCAAGACGCAGAGCGAGCTCGAGAAGCTCGGCGTCGAGGTACTGCTGGGCGCGATGGTGACCGACGTGGACGAGCGCGGCATCGAGATGAAGTACAAGGACGGCCGGGTCGAGCGACTCCAGGCCGTCACCAAGATCTGGGCCGCCGGCGTCCAGGCCAGCCCGCTCGGTCAGACGCTCTCGGAGCAGACCGGCGCCCCGCTCGACCGCGCCGGTCGGATCGGCGTGAACCCCGACCTGACGCTTCCCGGCCACCCCGAGGTCTTCGTCGTCGGCGACATGATCTCGCTGGACAACCTGCCCGGCGTCGCGCAGGTCGCCATCCAGGGCGCGAAGTACGCCGCCAAGGAGATCGAGGGTCGGATCAAGAACAAGCCCCCGCAGAAGCCGTTCCACTACTTCGACAAGGGCTCGATGGCGATCATCAGCCGCTTCCGTGCCGTCGCGATGGTCGGCAAGCTGCGACTGACGGGTGTGATCGCCTGGCTGATGTGGCTGGCCGTGCACCTCGTCTACATCACCGGCTTCAAGAACCGCGTGACCGCGGTCCTGCACTGGGCGGTCTCGTTCCTGGGTCGCGGTCGTGCCGAGCGCACCACCACCGAGCAGCAGATCTTCGCGCGCAGTGCGCTGGCCCGGCTGAGTCGTGGCGCCACCGACCTGGTCTCCGAGCCGGGGGCGTACGACGCCAGCCGGCAGATGCTCGAGACGACCCGGCGTGCCGAGCTGGAGGCCCAGGCGGCCGAGGAGGCCCGTCTGACCGATGCCGGCGAACGTGGCACGCGCGCGGGTGAGCGTCACTAGGTCCGACCCCGATCGTTGAATCGAGCGCCCGGTCACTCGAAGCGACTGGGTGCTGACTGGCGCTGCCGTTCCTCGAACGCGGCCCGAGCCCACTGGGGCAGGATGAAGACCCCTTCGGCCTCCACCGTCAGACCGTCAGCGTCGGACAGGTGTCCGACCGCGTAGGTCTTCACGCCCTCGACCCTAGCGATGTGGGCCTCTGCGCGCAGCCTTCCCAGGGGCGTGCCGCGGCGGTACCTCAACGTCAGGGTGCCGGTCATCCCGGGCTTGCCGCCGGCGCCCGCAGCCTCGCCCAGCAGTTGGTCGAGGATCAGGGCGGAGACGCCGCCGTGGACCAGACCCGGTGGCCCCTCGTACGCCGCGCCGAGGTGGAACTCCGACCAGGCTCGACCGGTGGGGTCGTGCTCGATCACCAGCGGCGGGGCCACCGCGTTGCGCAGCCCGACCACGGCGTTGCCCCAGGGCCGGGTCTCGCCGATCGAGTTGAAGCGAACGCCGTACGAGCCCTCGATCTGGCGTGTGCGCAGCCGTGCGGTGATCGCCTCGATCTCAGCGGTGGCCGCACGGATCTCGTCGTCGTCGACCTCGGTGCGAATCGTCGCGTCGACCAGCCCGCGCACGCTCTCGGCGAGCGGACCGTAGAGGGCCTTCTGGCGGTCGATCTCCTGGCTGGGGATGCTCTCGTGCAGGTAGGGGGCCACACTCGAGTGTAGAACGTGTTCCAGTTTCGTGGGTGGCAGGTCAGTCGACCGGGCGGTAGTGGTTGAGCACCCGCATGAACTCGGCCGGGTCGACCATCGAGGAGTCGATCACGAAGGGGGCGATGCCGCGACGGTGGAAGAGCACCTTCCACTCGCGCTTGCCGGGCTCGCTGATGATCTCGAGCGGGGTGTAGTGGCTGGCCAGGTCGAACCGGTGCCGGCTGCCACCGCGCAGTACCTCCAGCTGACCGCCGCGGACGGTGAGGACGGCGACGGCCGATCCGGCGCGCACCGCCCAGATCACGGCCGTCAGCAGGCCGAGGGTGGCCACGATGCCGATCGTGCCGAAGGTCCGCTCCTGCCAGGCGAGGTACCCGGCGACGCCGGTCGCGGCCAGACCGATGAGGACCAGGATCCCGACGATCCGGCGGGCGGCGGTGCGCGGGGTGAACTCCACCACGTGCGGGACGGGCTTGAGCAGGTCCGGCGTGGCGGTGCTGGACCGCGGCTCGCGGCGGGCCTTCTTCGACGCCGCCACGGGGGGCGTTGCCACTGGTGTGTCGACACCGGCGGGTTCGGCGGCGGGTTCGGCGGCGGGGCTGGGCGCGGGCGGGGTGGCGGTCAGCGCCGCGAAGATCGCACGACCGGCGTCGACGGAGTTGCCGGGTTCGTACGGCTCCGGGTCCGGCTCCGGCTCCGGCTCCGGCTCGAGGTCGGCGGCCGGGGGCTGCTCGGCGAACATCGGGTCGTCGTCGAA
>NZ_JBFIKK010000153.1:0-7055 GCF_041600255.1 Nocardioides sp.
GGAGAGCCTGCAGAACGGCGGCAGTGTCGCCTGGGGCGACTACGTCCGACTGCTCGACGGCAAGCAGCGGCCGGCTCGCGCCTTCTGGCGCCAGCAGGGGATGGCGCGCATCGTCGGCAACTGGGTCGAGGGCGTGGGCGCGGACCGTGTCACGCTGGTGACCGTGCCCCGGCCCGGTGCGCCTGCGGGCCTGCTCTGGCAGCGGTTCTGCGAGGCGGTCGGCCTGCCCGCCGACGGGTACGCCGAGGTGCCGCGCGCCAACACCTCGCTGGACGCCGCCTCAGCCCTGGTGCTGCGGCAGCTCAACGAACGTCTCGTCGACGACGAGCTGCCGCCGCGGATCTACCACAAGCTGGTCAAGTTCCGGCTCGGCAAGCAGGCGCTGGCCGGCCGTACGGACAGTCCTCCGATCGGCTTCGACCCGCCGCGCTGGCTGGTACGCCGCTCCCGCGAGATCGTCGAGCGGCTGGCCGAGTCCGGCGCTCGGGTCGTGGGTGACCTCGCCGAGCTCACGCCGGTGGCGGTGCCGGGGGTGGACCCCGAGCGGGTCCCCGAGGCCGACCGGCTCGACGCTGCCGTGGACGCCCTGCGCGGCCTCACCCTGAAGGGCGCGAAGAAGGCCCGTCGTTCAGCGCGCGACGCTGACCGCTGAGATCTCGTAGGTGATCTCGTCGTCCGCGACCATCTCGCTGCGGTCGATGGAGACCCTGGTCGGGTGGTCCTGGCCCTCGGGCCACTCCACCTGGACCTTCTCGGCCCGCGGGTCGTTGGCCGCGTCGATCACGTCGTTGATCGTGATCCGCCGGAACTCGTCGGCGTCCGCGCCCTTCTGCACGCCGCGGCCCCCGCGGGCGTAGACCGCACGCGTCACCTCACCGTCCTCGACCCGGATCCGGATCGGGACGCCGGCGTCCAGGCAGAAGCAGCTGACGCTCAACGTGTAGCTGTAGTCCGTGGGTGCGTAGGACGGGTACACGCCACTCGAGGCGGTCTCCGACTCCTCCGCCGTCGGGCTCGGCGACCCCGTGCTCGACGCTGCGGGGTCCGCGACCGTCGTACCGTCCCCGCCGCAGGCGGTGAGCAGCGCGAGCAGGGCACCGGGGACGAGCAGCAGGACCTTCATGGGAGTTCGACGGGTCGGAGCCGGGATCGGTTGCACCTCCCCAGTCCAGCACACCGGCGGCGATGCGGGGGAGGTCCGGGGCAATGCGGTCGACGCCGGCCGCCAGGGGTGTCACTGTGGACCCCAGACACCCATCGCACTCGTGGAGGCACCCATGCCCGGCACCGACGGCTCCAACGACGACCTCAAGGCCAAGATGCGCGAGGCCCTCGACCGGAAGAACTCCCACGAACGCGGCGTGCACCAGGACAGCCCCACCAAGGAGAAGGCGCACGGCTCCGAGGTGGTCGGCGGTGCCCCGAAGATGCACCGGCGCAAGGCAGGCGGCGGCGGCTCCTGATCCTGCCCGGGGACTAGGGTTCCGCCCATGGCGGAGCGCGTGGTCCTGCATGTCGGGGCGATGAAGTCGGGCACGAGCCACCTCCAGGGCCGGCTCTTCGCCGGTCAGGAACTGCTCGGCGAGCGCGGCATCCTGGTGCCGGGTCGAGCCTGGGGCCACCAGGTCCGTGCCGTCCGCGACCTGACCGCGTCGGTCGGTCCCGAGTCCTCCGAGAAGGCCGGGCGGCACTGGCGCCGGCTGACCGAGCAGGTGAACGCGTTCGACGGCACGGCCGTGGTCTCGATGGAGTACCTCGGCCCGGTCCGGCCGGCGGTGGCCGAACGCGCTGTCGCCGACCTCGCCGGCGCGCGGGTCGAGGTCGTCGTGACCGCTCGGGACCTCAATCGCAGCCTGACCGCGATGTGGCAGGAGACCGTCCAGAACGGTCGGTCGTGGACCTGGTCCGACTACCTGGCCGGGGCGCAGGAGCGGCGCCCGTCCGCAGGCGGCTCGACGGACCGCAGCAGCCCGGGTGGGACGTTCTGGCGCCAGCAGGACCTGGTCAGGATCTCGCGCAAGTGGGCTCGGGTGGTCGGGGCCGACGCGGTCACGTTGGTCACCCTGCCGCCGCCCGGCGGCGACCGCGAGGCCCTGCTCGGCCGGTTCGGCGAGGCGACCGGTCTCGACCTGGCTGACCTGCCGCCCAGCCGCGGGGACAACGCCTCCTTGGGTCTGGCCTCCACGATGGCGCTGCAGCGGCTCAACGTGCTGCTGGCCGAGCAGCACGGCATCACCGGCGCCTCAGCCTCGGGCCTGCGCAAGCACCGGCTGGCGAAGTCGGTGCTGGCCCGGCGTCGCGACGTCGAACCTGCGCTGGGCCTGCCGGTCCACGCCTGGGTGCGCGAGGAGGCCCGCACGATGGTGACGGGCCTGCAGGAGCTCGGGGTCCGGTTGGTCGGGTCGTGGGACGACCTGACCCCGGTCGCCGTACCCGGCATCACCCCCGAGGAGGTGCCGGAGAGTGCGGTCACCCAGGCCGCGCTGGCCGGCCTGGCCGGGCTGCTGGTGGACTCCGCCGGCGCGTCGGGGTGAGGAACGCCACGCGAGACGGCTTCCCGTCCGGGCGCTGAGTTCGGCACGATGGGGGCCGCCCGTCCGGGCGCCCCACCAGCAGAGGAGAGCATGCCGTGCAGTTCGGTCGCAGTTACGAGGAGTTCGAGGTCGGCGCGACCTACAAGCACTGGCCCGGAAAGACGGTCACCGAGTACGACGACCACCTGTTCTGCCTGCTCACGATGAACCACCACCCGCTGCACCTCGACGTGAACTACGCCGGGGAGACCACCCAGTTCGGCAAGAACGTCGTGGTCGGCAACTACGTCTACTCGATCCTGCTCGGGATGAGCGTGGCCGACATCTCCGGCAAGGCGATCGCCAACCTGGAGGTCGAGTCGCTGCGCCACGTCGCGCCCACCTTCCACGGCGACACCCTGTACGGCGAGACCACCGTGCTGGAGAAGACCGAGAGCAAGAGCAAGGACGACCGGGGCGTCGTCTACGTCGAGACGATCGGCTACAACCAGGACGGCAAGGTGGTCTGCATCTTCCGCCGCAAGGTGATGGTGCCGAAGAACAGCTACCTCGAGCAGCGTGGCGGCGAGCAGCCCGGCCGGCCGGTGCCGCAGCCGGACAAGAACTGGGCGGGCCCCACCCGCTGATCGGTGGTGCCCGTCTCCTGGGTGCAGTCGATCAACCCGGTCTTCATCATCGCGCTCGCCGGTGTGTTCGCCGCGATGTGGACCCGGCTGGGCTCGCGGCAGCCGGCGACCCCGGTGAAGTTCGACCTCGGCGCGATCGTGATGGGGCTGGCGTTCCTGCCCTTCCTGCTGATGCCCGAGGGTGCTAACCAGGCCCCGCTGCTGGCGCTGTACTTCCTGTTCGTGGCGCTGGGTGCGATCACCGTCGGCCTCCTGGTGCTGGTCTTCGTCCGCCCGATCAGGCGGTTGATGGCCGGGGTGCACTGACCGCACGGGTTCCTTGACGTCGGGGGCTCTCCCGGCCACCGTGGAGGCATGTCGTTAGCGGCGGGTTGTCCACGCTGTCCGATGCCCGTCCTCAGGTCGGATCCTGGCGCGGACTCGGAGTGGTCGTGTCCCGACCACGGTCCGATTCGTCCGCTGTGGCGCCCGGGCGAGGCGTCGTACAGCGTGTTCACCGAGCACCTCGGTGCCTCGCGGGGGTTCCCGACGTACCTGCCGTGGCCGATGCGTCCCGGGTGGACCGTCTCGGACTTCGGCGTGGTCGGGACCGCGCAGGACCGTTCCGCGCTGGCCACGATGACGTGCAGCTCGGGTGCCGCCGACCCGGACGGCCCGATCGACGTGCTGGTCGTCGCCGAGGAGCCGGGCACCGGCCTCGGTGCCCGGTGCGCCGGACTGATCGGGATGGGCCCGGGGAGCGAGGTGGGCTCCGGCCCGCCCTCGGCCCGGGTGTTCGTGGACGGCAAGAGCATCCCGCTGTGGATCGCCTCGACGAGTTCCTCGGACCGCGAGTTCGACCGATCGGTGGTGGTCGGCGAGGCGGGCGGCCGCTGGCTGTGGCTGGTGCTGCGCCCGGCTGCGGCCCTGCTCCAGCTGCGCGACGACTGGAGTCTGCGCGACGTGTCGCACCTGGGGCCCTCGTTGCTGGAGCTCCCGTTCGGTGGCCCGACGCCGCAGTGGTGAGCAGGCGCGGGACTATCCTTCCCCCCGTGCGCATCGACCTCCACGCCCACACCCGGGCCAGTGACGGCACCCAGACCCCGGCAGAGCTGGTGCGGGCGGCCGCGGAGGCCGGGCTCGACGTGCTGGCCATCACCGACCATGACACGGCCGACGGCTGGATGGAGGCACGGCTCACCGCCCCCGAGGTCGGGATCGAGCTCGTCTGCGGCATGGAGATCAGCACTCGACACCAGGGGCGCGGCGCCCATCTGCTGGCCTACCTGCCGGACCCGACGTACCCGCCGCTGGTCGAGGAGCTGGACCAGATCCTGGCCGGCCGGAACTCCCGGCTGCCCGCGATGGTCGCCCGGCTCCGGGAGGAGGGCATCGACATCGAGGCCGACGAAGTACGCCGACAGGCCGGCGCGGCCGCGACCGGGCGCCCGCACGTGGCCGACACCCTGGTGGCCATGGGGGTGGTCCGGGACCGGACCGAGGCCTTCGCCCGCTACCTGAACCCCGGGCGACCGGCGTACGCCGACCGGCACGCGGCCGACCTGACCGAGATGATCGGCCTGGTCTCCGAGGCCGGGGGAGTCTCGGTGCTGGCGCACCCCTGGGGCCGACACGGCCAGGAGCGACCGGACGAGGCGACCCTGGCCGGGCTGGTGGCGGCCGGCCTGGTCGGCCTCGAGGTCGACCACCAGGACCACGACGCCGGCGCCCGGGAACGGCTCCGGGCGATCGCGGCCAATCTCGGCCTCGTCGTCACCGGGTCGAGCGACCACCACGGAGCCGGCAAGGTCGGCCACGAGCTCGGCTGCAACACCACGGCTCCCGAGGAGTACCACCGCCTGCTCGAGCTGGCGGCCGCCGCGGCGGCGCGGTCGGGTCGCGCCGGACCGCCCATGGTGGGTCGCTGAGCCGATCCGGCTACTTGCGGCCCATCGACTGGAACCGCTGGAGCACCCGGTTCGGCACGAGCCGGGTGGCGGCGGTGATCGCCTTGTAGCGGGCGCTGGGGATGGAGATCGTCCGGCCCTGGGCGAAGTCGTCCAGCGCTTCGGTGACCAGGTCGTCCGCGTCGAGCCACAGGAAGGCCGGGGCGGCGTCGCGGCCCACCTCCATCCGTTCGTGGAACTCGGTGCGGGTGAAGCCGGGGCACAGCGCCATCACCGTCACGCCCCGGGGGCGGTACTCGGTGGCCGCCCACTCGCTGAAGCTGTTCACCCAGGCCTTGCAGGCGCTGTAGCTGCCGCGGGGCAGGAAGGCCGCCACGCTGGAGACGTTGATGATGCCACCGCGGCCGCGCTCCACCATCGCGCCCAGCGCGGCGTGGCTCAACCGGAGCACGGCGGTCACGAGCACGTCGAGCATGGCGTTCTCGGCCTCCACCGGGTTGTCGAGGAAGCGGTTCTTCATCCCGAAGCCGGCGTTGTTGACCAGCAGGTCGACGGGGGCGGCGCGGTCGGCCAGCCGCTCCTCGACCCGGGCCAGGTCGGTGCGGTCGACGAGGTCGGCCACCAGCACCTCCACCGAGACGTCGTAGGTGGAACGGAGCTCGTCGGCGAGCTGGTCGAGGCGGACGACGTCGCGGGCGACCAGCACGAGGTCGTGGCCCCGTTCGGCCAGGTGGACGGCGAACGAGCGGCCGATCCCGGCGGTGGGGCCGGTGATCAGGGCGGTTCCGGGCGTGGAGTTCGCGGACGACATGCGGCCAGCAAACAGGTGCCTCCCCGACCTCGGCAACCGGGTCCGGCATGATGTGCCCCGATGACCACCACACTCGCGATCGCCAACCAGAAGGGTGGCGTCGCCAAGACGACCACGGTTGCCTCCCTCGGAGCGGCCCTCGTCGAGCTCGGCCACAAGGTCCTGCTCGTCGACCTGGACCCCCAGGCCTGCCTGACGTTCTCGCTGGGCATCGACCCCGAGGACCTCGAACTGTCGGTGCACCATGTGCTGACCAAGGGGCTCGACCCACTCGAGGTCATCCTCGAGACCGAGGACGGCGTGGACCTGCTGCCGGCCACGATCGAGCTGGCCCGCGCCGAGGCCGACCTGCTCACCCGGACCGGTCGCGAGCACGTGATCAAGTCCGCGCTGGAGGGGATCGAGGAGGACCTCGGCGACGCCGGCTACGACTGGGTGCTGCTGGACTGCCCGCCCTCGCTCGGCGTGCTGACCGTCGCCGCACTCACCGCGGCCAACGGCGTGCTCGTGCCGCTGCAGTGCGAGACGCTCTCGCACCGCGGGGTCGGCCAGCTGCTCGACACCGTGCACGACGTACGACGCTTCACCAACCGCAAGCTCGAGGTCTGGGGCGTCCTGCCCACGCTGTACGACGGCCGGACCAACCACTCGCGCACGGTGCTGGAGACGATCTCGGAGACCTACCAGCTCGAGGTCGTCGAGCCGCCGATCCCGAAGACGATCAAGTTCGCCGAGGCCCCGGCCGCGGGTCGGTCGATCCTGTCGACCGCTGCGAAGTCGAACAAGGGCGCCAAGGCCTACCGCGAGGTCGCGGTCAACCTGGTCGAGCGCGCCAAGCGCCCCCGGGCCGTGCCCTCGAAGTCCGCGAAGCCCGCGAAGGGCTAGTCGTGGGTCGCCACCGGCAGTCGAGGGTCCGGCCGCGGTACGGCCGGATCTCGGCCGCGGCGTCGGCGATGGCGGTGACCGTGGTGGCCGTGCTGGGCTCGACCGGGGTGCTCACCTCGGCGGCCTCGCACGAGCTCGACCGCCCCGCGTCGGCCGGTGCCGCGTCGGCCGGTGCCCTGTCGGCCGGTGCCGCGTCGTCCACTGTGGTCGAGGACCCGGCCGGCCGGGGGAGCGAGGTCGCGCCGGAGGCGCAGGACGCCCCCGAGCCTCGCGAGCCTGTTGCCAGCCCTGCCGCCCTCGTGAAGCGTCAGCC
>NZ_JBFIKK010000154.1:0-7020 GCF_041600255.1 Nocardioides sp.
ACACGAGCATCGCCAGGGAGGCGGCCATCGAGACGGCGGCATCGGACTTGGAGAGCTGGACGATCACGACGGGCAGGGTGTTGTAGTTCTGCAGCGAGGCGACCGTGAACTCCCCCAGCACCAGAGCCACCGAGATGAACGCCGCGCCGAGGACGCCGCTCCAGATGTTGGGCACGATCACCTTCACGATCACCGTGAACCAGCTCGCCCCCAGCGAGCGGGCCGCCTCGGCGAGGGTGCGGGCATCGATCGAGGAGAGCGCCGCGTCGATCGCCCGGTAGGCATAGGGCAGCACCAGCACCACGTAGATGAAGGTCAGCGTCAGCGCCGAGTCGCCCAGGAAGTAGGTCACCCAAGCGTAGACGTTACGGATGCCCACCACGATCACCAGGGCTGGGATCGTCAGCGGGAGCAGGCAGAGGAACTCCACCAACCGGGTCGCCCGCGGCACCCGCAGCCGCACCCAGACCATCGTCGGGACCAGCAGCAGCACCATCCCGGCCACGGTCATGCCGGCCAGGATCAGCGAGGTGGTGATCGCGTCGGTGAGGGTGGGGTCCTCGACCAGCGCACGCCAGGCCACGTCGGTGCGCTCGCCGGTGCCCGGGGCCTTCGTGCTGAAGTCGAGCAACGCCACCAGCGGCAGCAGGAAGAACGTCGCGAACGCCAGGAGCAGCGCCCAGCGGACGACGCTGCCGAACGCCCGGCGCTCCCCCGGAAGGCGGAAGTCGCTCATGTCAGCCACCTCGACGTGCGCTTGAGCAGCCAGGCGTAGAGGCCCATCACCACGGCCACCACCACGACCATCTCGAGCGCCAGGGCGTAGGCGAAGTTCGCCTGGCCCAGCACGATCTCGCTGGTCAGCGCGGCCCGGATCAGCAGCGGCGTGATCGGCGAGCCTTGGCTGATCAGGGCGGCCGCGGTCGCGTAGGCCGCGAAGGCGTTGGCGAAGAGCAGCAGCGCCGAGCCGAGGAACGCCGGGCGCAGCAGGGGGAAGGCGATCTGCAACCAGTACTGACGGGTGGTCGCCCCCAGGTTGACCGCCGCCTCACGCCACTGCGGTCGCAGCCCCTCCAGGGCGGGCAGGAAGACGATCAGCATCAGCGGGATCTGGAAGTAGGTGTAGACGAGGATCAGGCCCGGCAGGTCGTAGAGCCAGGCCGAGCCGCTGTCGTCGAAGCCGAACAGGTCTGCGAAGAGGTTGGTCAGCAGACCGCCGAAGCCGAGGGTCGCCATCCAGGCGAAGGCCAGGGTGACCCCGCCGAACTGCGCCAGCACGCCGCAGATCGCGGTGATCCCGCGGCGCAGCGCGCTGGTGGGCGGAGCGCTCACCACCAGGTAGGCGAGCAGCGCCCCCAGGACGGCACCGATCGCCGCCGAGGCGAAGGAGAGCACCAGGCTCTCCTGCAACGCGCGCAGCGCCGTGTCGCCGCCCAGGGCACGGACCTTCTCCAGCGAGAAGCCGCCCTGCTCGGCCTGGAAGGCGCCGATCACCACCGTGACGGTCGGGACCACCAGGAAGATCGCGACGAAGACGAGGAACGGGAGCAGACCCACGGACGGGCCGACGCTGAGGCGCCGACCCGTCCGCGGGGTCGCAGAGGTGGTGCTCAGCTGACGGCCTTCGCCCAGTTGTCCGCCAGGTACGCCGCCATCTTCTCGGTCTGCGCGTTGGTCGGGACGATGGGATCGCCCTCGACGGCCGGCAGCGCGTCGTACAGCTCGGAGTCGATCGTGCCGGCCTCGACCATCGCCTCGGCACGGACCGGGCGAGCACCGCCGGCGAGCCAGAGGTTCTGGCCCTCGTCGCTGTAGAGGAACTCCTGCCACAGCCGCGCGGCCGCCGGGTGCACGGCCCCGGCGTTGATCGCCTGGAAGTAGTAGCCGGCCACCGGAGCCTCGGCCGGCACGAAGACCTTCCAACTCGGCAGCTTGGCCGTCTCGGCCGCGTTCAGGTAGTCCCAGTCGATGACGACCGGGGTCTGGCCGGACTCGATCGTGGCGGCGGTCGGGTCGACGGGCAGGAAGTTGCCCGCCTTCTCGAGCTTGGAGAAGAACTCCACGCCGGGCGCGATGTCGTCGACGGAGCCGCCGTTCGCGATCGAGGCCATCACCACTCCGCTGAACGCGGCACCGGCCTGCGTGGGGTCGCCGTTGAGGGCGACCTTGCCCTTGAACTCCTTGCCGAGCAGGTCGTCGAGGCTGGTCACCTCGGGCACCTTCGCGGAGTCGTAGCCGATCGACATGAACCCGCCGTAGTCGTTGACCCAGAGGCCTGCCGGGTCCTTGAACTCCGCCGGGATGTCGTCCCAGGTCTCCACCTTGTACGGCGCGTACAGGTCGGTGTTCGCCAGGGCGACCGACTGACCGAGGTCGAAGACGTCGGGCGCGCGGTTGGTGCCGGCCAGCTGCTTGGCGGCGTTGATCTCGTCCTGGCTGGCGGCGTCGGGCTGGGCCGAGTTGACCTTGATGTCGTACTTCGCCTCGAAGGCCTTGATGATCTCGCCGTAGTTGGCCCAGTCCGGGGGCAGCGCGATGACGTTCAGCTCACCCTCCTCCTGGGCGGCGGCGATCAGCGCGTCCATGCCCCCGAGGTCGGCGGCCGAGGTGGCCGAGGCGGCGTCGGAGGTGTTGGTGTCGTCGGCCGGCGGCGCACAGGATGCGAGCGCTGCGGACGCGGCCAGCGCCACCAGGGAGACGAACGTGGACCGAAGCTTCATGGGACCTCCTGTTACCGGGGCATGGGCACGCCCACACCGCCTCAGAGCAGTGCTGTTCGGAGGCTACTCCCGCGCGGCCCCCACACGTCCAGACCCGCTCGGCGATTGGTCCAGCCATTTCGCCACCGGCGCCGTGCACCCGGAACCGCTCGCACACGCGCCGGACGGACGGCGTAATCTCGGCCCGTGGCCAGTGACCCTGAATTCCGTTACTCCGACCTGCTCCCGACCGGTGCCGACGACACGCCGTACCGGCTCGTCACCACCGAGGGGGTGTCCACCTTCGAGGCGAACGGCCGGACCTTCCTCCAGGTTGCGCCGGAGGCGATCCAGCTGCTGACGGCCGAGGCGATGCACGACATCAGCCACTACCTGCGCCCCGCGCACCTGGCCCAGCTCCGCACGATCATCGACGACCCCGAGTCCTCGGGCAACGACCGCTTCGTCGCGCTCGACCTGCTGAAGAACGTCAACATCTCCGCCGGCGGCGTGCTGCCGATGTGCCAGGACACCGGCACCGCGATCGTGATGGGCAAGAAGTCCGAGGGCGTGCTCACCGGCGCCGACGACGGCGAGGCGATCAGCCGAGGCGTGTACGACGCCTACACGAAGCTCAACCTGCGCTACTCCCAGCTCGCGCCGCTGACGACCTGGGAGGAGAAGAACACCGGCACGAACCTGCCGGCTCAGATCGAGCTCTACTCCACCCCGGACAAGTTCGGCGCCCCGGAGTACAAGTTCCTCTTCATGGCCAAGGGGGGTGGCTCGGCGAACAAGTCGTTCCTGTTCCAGGAGACCAAGGCGGTGCTCAACCCCGAGCGGATGCTGCAGTTCCTCGACGAGAAGATCCGCTCGCTCGGGACGGCCGCCTGCCCGCCGTACCACCTGGCGATCGTGATCGGCGGTACGTCGGCCGAGTTCGCGCTGAAGACCGCCAAGTACGCCTCGGCGCACTACCTCGACAACCTGCCGACCCAGGGGTCGATGAACGCGCACGGCTTCCGCGACCTCGAGCTGGAGGAGGAGGTCTTCAAGCTGACCCAGTCCTTCGGCATCGGCGCCCAGTTCGGCGGCAAGTACTTCTGCCACGACGTCCGGGTGGTCCGGCTGCCCCGCCACGGCGCCTCGTGCCCGGTGGCGATCGCGGTCTCCTGCTCGGCCGACCGGCAGGCGCTGGGCAAGATCACCGCCGAGGGCGTCTTCCTCGAGCAGTTGGAGACCGACCCGGCGCAGTACATGCCGGACACCGAGACCCAGCACCTGGCCGAGTCGGGCGACGTGGTGCGGATCGACCTCAACCAGCCGATGGCCGACATCCTCGCCGAGCTGACCCAGCACCCGGTCAAGACCCGGCTCTCGCTCACCGGCCCGCTCGTGGTCGCCCGCGACATCGCGCACGCCAAGATCAAGGAGCGGCTCGACGCCGGCGAGGAGATGCCGCAGTACCTGCGCGATCACCCGGTCTACTACGCCGGCCCGGCCAAGACCCCCGAGGGCTTCGCCTCGGGCTCGTTCGGGCCCACCACCGCCGGACGGATGGACTCCTACGTCGAGCAGTTCCAGGCAGCCGGTGGCTCGATGGTCATGCTCGCCAAGGGCAACCGCTCCAAGCAGGTCACCGAGGCGTGCCACGCCCACGGCGGCTTCTACCTCGGCTCGATCGGCGGCCCGGCCGCTCGGCTGGCCCAGGACTGCATCAAGTCGGTCTCCGTGCTGGAGTACGAGGAGCTCGGCATGGAGGCAGTCTGGAAGATCGAGGTCGAGGACTTCCCGGCCTTCATCGTCGTCGACGACAAGGGCAACGACTTCTTCACCGACCCCTCCGGCGCGGTCACCGTCCCCATCTCCGGGATCCGGGTTCGCTCGGCCGAGTAGGGCCGGGTTTCGACGTGTCGGGCGACGGGCACGAGGGCGGTACCCGATCGGGCGGGCCCGTCGACGCCGCCCGCAGCAAGGTCGGCGACGAGGGGGCGGCCATGGAGACCACCGAGAGGTACGTCGAGATCGCGCGGGCGGAGTCCGAGCGGGGCGAGCTCGTCCTGCGCGAGCGTCGCGACCCGTGCAGCGGCTCCGTGCTGGAGCTGCGGGCCAACGGGGTCTTCGTGATGGACACCCTGGAGACCAGCACCGAGCGGGCCCTGGCCAGTGCGGCGCTCGAGCTGGTCGACGACCCGCGTGCGGTGGTCGTCTGCGGGCTCGGCCTGGGCTACACGATGCACGAGGTGCTGGCCGACCACCGGGTCGAGCGCTGCGCGGTCGTGGAGATCGAGGAGGCGCTGGTCGAGTGGATGCGCACCGGCGTCGTACCGCACGGACCGGCGCTGCTGGCCGACGGACGGGTTCACCTCGTGGTGGCCGACGTCGCGGTCGCCTTCGCCGAGGCCAGGCCCTCGTCGTACGACCTGGTGCTGCTGGACGTGGACAACGGCCCCGGCTACCTGGTGCACGACGTCAACGCCCGGCTGTACGACGCGCCCTTCCTCAGTGCCGTGCGGGCGGCCCTGCGGCCCGGTGGGGTGCTGATCGTCTGGTCGGCCGACCGCGCCCCCGAGCTGGAGGAGACCCTGCGAGGCGTCTTCGGCAACGCCGACGCGCGGGCCTTGGACGTGCTGCTGCAGGACCGCGACGAGCAGTACTGGCTCCACGTGGCGCGGGTACCGTCGCCTGCATGAGCAGCAGCGACGACGAGCAGGAGTTCCGCACCGAGCGCGACAGCATGGGCGAGATCCGGGTCCCCCGGGACGCCCTGTGGCGAGCCCAGACCCAACGCGCGATCGAGAACTTCCCGATCAGCGGCACCCCGCTCGAGCCCCGACTCATCCATGCGCTGGGCCTGGTCAAGGCCGCCGCCGCGCGGGCCAACGCCGAGCTCGGGGTCCTGGAGGCCGACCGGGCCGAGGCGATCGCGACCGCCGCGGGCGAGGTCGCCGAGGGCCGGCACGACCGCGAGTTCCCCGTGGACGTCTTCCAGACCGGCTCGGGCACCAGCTCGAACATGAACACCAACGAGGTGATCGCCTCCCTGGCCGCGCGTTCGGGGGTCGAGGTCCACCCCAACGACCACGTCAACGCCAGCCAGTCCAGCAACGACACCTTTCCGACCGCGATCCACGTGGCCGCCGCGCTCGCCGTCCAGCACGACCTGGTGCCGGCGCTCGGCGTTCTCGAGGCGAGCCTGAGCGCCAAGGCCGAGGAGTTCGCGGGGCTGGTGAAGTCGGGGCGCACACACCTGATGGACGCCACGCCGGTGATGCTGGGCCAGGAGTTCGGCGGCTGGGCGGCGACCGTGCGCTACGCGGTCGAGCGGCTGGACGCCGCACTCCCCCGGGTGCGTGAGCTGCCGCTCGGCGGGACGGCGGTGGGCACCGGGATCAACACCCCGCCCGGCTTCGCGCCGCGAGTCATCGAGCTGCTGAGCGAGGCCGCCGGTGCGGAGTTCGTCGAGGCGCGCAACCACTTCGAGGCCCAGGGCACCCGCGACTCCCTGGTCGAGCTCAGCGGGGTGCTCCGCACGATCGCCGTCGGGCTGACCAAGATCTGCAACGACCTGCGCTGGATGTCGTCCGGGCCGACGACCGGGCTGGCGGAGATCCACCTGCCCGACCTGCAGCCCGGCTCGAGCATCATGCCCGGCAAGGTGAACCCGGTGCTTCCCGAGGCGACGTTGATGGTCTGCGCGCAGGTGATCGGGAACGACACCACCGTCACGGTGGCAGGCGCCAGCGGGAACTTCGAGCTCAACGTGATGATGCCGGTGCTCGCGCGGAACCTGCTGGAGTCGATCCGGCTGCTCTCGACGTCGATGACGCTGCTGGCCGAGCGGACCGTGGACGGGATCACGGCGGACGCCGAACGGATGCGGACCTACGCCGAGTCGTCGCCGTCGGTGGTCACCCCGTTGAACAAGTACCTGGGCTACGAGACCGCGGCCTCGATCGCGAAGCGGGCGCTGGCCGACGGCGCCACGATCCGGGAGACCGTGCTGGCGATGGGGTTCGTGGAGCGCGGCGAGATCACCGAAGAACAACTCGACGAGGCACTCGACGTGGAGAGCATGACCCACCCCTGAGCCCGTCCCGGGAGGCACCCGCCGCTCAGGGACGCAACGGCACAGGCTCGCCGGCGTACCGCTGCAACGCCGCGCGCACCGGCTCGGTCAGCTGCCACGAGGCCTGGGTGGCGTGGTCCCACAGCACCACCGTGGTCGCGGCGACCAGCGCGGGCTCGTGGTCGGCGGCGACCCTCATCTCGGTGGCCACGGTGAACGACGAGCCGCCGACGCGCTGGACCCACAGCCGCA
>NZ_JBFIKK010000155.1:0-7011 GCF_041600255.1 Nocardioides sp.
CAGCGGTCTGGGGGCAACCACAACTGGCAGGTCAGCGGTCTGGGGGCAACCACAACTGGCAGGTCACTCCCAGCGGGTGGCGAAGGTGAAGCCGACCGCCATGAAGGCGATCCCGACCAGCAGGTTGTACTGACCGAGGTCGTTGAAGATCGGGAGACGCGAGGTGTCGTCACTGATCACGTAGAACGTGCAGATCCACAGCAGGCCGAGCAGGAAGCAGCCGAGCATCCCGACCACGACCCCGCGACCGACGCCCAGCGGGGTGTCCGGGTGGGCCGAGACCATCAGGCCGACCATGAGCAGGCCGAAGCCGATCAAATAGTTCCAGTTCTCGATGTCGCCCATGAATCCGGGGCCGCCGGCCTTCGGCGCGGGCAGCACCGTCGGGTCCACCCGGACGACCACGTAGTAGAACGTGATCCAGGCGATGCCCAGTACGACGAGCAGGAGCGCCAAGACCGTCCGCACCGTGAAGAACGGCGGACGCTGGGGTGCCAGGAAGTCGTGGTCCTTGGCCTTCTGCTTGGACACGGGGTACTCCTCGAATCGACGCGTGCTGCCCATGACGTGCCGTCATGGGTCCCGGGCTACCTTAGTAGCCGTGACCCCCGGTACTCACGCACGGCCCGCACAGGACGAACACCCTCGTCCGCATGTGGCGCGCCGTACCCGCCGCCCGTGGCGGATCGGGACCCCGGTGGTGGTGCTGCTCTGCGGCGGACTCTTCGTGGTCAGCGCGAACAACAGCCAGGGCACCGACCTGCGGCCGGGCCGCTACACCGACCTCGCCTCGCTGGTGCGCAACGAGGCCCAGGACTACGAGAAGCTCAAGCAGCGCGTCGCCTCGCTGAACGCCGAGGTCGCGCGGCTCACCGACTCCGTGCAGGACCGGCAGGTCAGCCGCTACCAGGACCGGATCGAGAAGCTCAAGGATCCCGCCGGGCTGGCCCCGCGCAGCGGCCCGGGCGTGACGGTCGTGCTCTCCGACGCCCCGGAGAGCGTCATCAACGCGACCACCCAGAACCTCAACTTCCTGGTCGTCCACCAGCAGGACATCCAGGCCGTGGTGAACGCGATGTGGAAGGGCGGCGCCCGCGCCGTCACGATCCAGGGCCAGCGGGTGGTCAGCACCACCGGCATCAAGTGCGAGGGGAACGCCGTCCAACTCCAGGGCGTGCCCTACTCACAGCCGTACGTGATCCAGGCGATCGGCGACCAGGCGGACCTGATCAACTCCCTCGACTCCGACGACTACGTCCAGCTCTACCGGGCGCAGGCGGCCGACCCGGAGATCTCGGTCGGCTGGTCGATGGCCTTCGAGGACAACCTCACAGCCCCTGCGTACGACGGGTTGCTCGACCTGAGCTACGCGGCTCCCCTGGGATGACGGTCGAGCGCGACTGCTGACCGATCCCGGCCACCGGGGTCTCCGAGGGGGACTCGGTGGGGGTCTCCGTGGGCGTCTCGGTCGGCGAGGGCTCCTCGGTCGGCTCCTCGTAGGCGGAGACCACGATCGTCACCGTCGACCCCTCGGGGGCGGTCTGACCGTCCTCGGGGCTCTGGTCGATCACCGTGCCCTTGGGTTCTGTGGTGGCCGTCGACTCCACCACGCGCGGCTCGAAGCCGGCCTCCTTGATGATCCGCTCGGCCTCCTTGCGCTGCAGACCGACGACCCCGGGCACCTGCTCGGGCCCGTCGGAGTAGAAGACCGTCACGGTGGCGCCCTCCGGGACGCTCTGCCCGGCCTCGGGGTCGGTGCCCAGCACCTGCCCCTGCGGCTGGTCGGACTCGCGTTCGCGCAGCTTCACCTTCAGGTTGGCGTTGACCAGCGTCGAGCGGGCGGACTCCCGGTCCTGGCCGGCCACCGAGGGCACCGCGACCAGCGGCTTGCCGGTGGAGACGACGAAGTCGACGGCGGTGCCCGGGGCGACGTACTGGGCCCGGTTCGGGTCCTGGCTGATCACCTTGTCCTTGCCCACGTCGGAGTTCGCCTCGTAGTCGACCCGGCCCACCGACAGGTTGGCGTCGCCGATCGCGCGGCGGGCCTGGTCCTCGGTCAGGTTGATCAGGTTCGGGACCGAGACCTGCTCCGGCGGGCTCTCGAACATCCGCGGCATCAGGTAGGCCGCCCCCGCGATCAGCAGCACCAGCAGGAAGGCCAGGGCGACCAGCAGGCCGGTGCGCGAGCTGCGCTCCTCCTCCTCGGCGTACGCCGTGGGCGTGGGGGTGGTCGGGGTGAAGTTCGTCGGCGCGACCGGCAGCGGCGGCACCGAGGGGATCACGCTGGTGGCCTGGGTGGGCGGCGGCGGGGGCGGGGCCGCCGCCTGCAGCGGCCGACCGGCCAGGAAGCGCTCGATGTCGCTGCGCATCGCCGCGGCGGACTGGTAGCGGTCCTCGAGGCGCTTGGTGAGCGCCTTCATCACGATCGCGTCGATCTCGGGCGGCAGCGAGGTGTCGTGGTCCGAGGGAGGGGTCGCCGGCTCCCGGACGTGCTGGTAGGCGACCGCCACCGGGCTGTCGCCCACGAACGGCGGGCGACCGGTGAGGAGCTCGTAGAGCAGGCAGCCGGCCGAGTACACGTCGGAGCGGGAGTCCACGGTCTCGCCGCGCGCCTGCTCGGGCGAGAGGTACTGCGCCGTGCCGACCACGGCCGCGGTCTGGGTCATCGTCGAGGAGGCGTCGCTGATCGCCCGGGCGATCCCGAAGTCCATCACCTTCACGTCGCCGCTCGGGGTCAGCATCACGTTGCCGGGCTTGATGTCGCGGTGGATGATCCCGGCGCGGTGGCTGTAGTCGAGCGCGGAGAGCACACCGCTGGTGATCTCCAGGGCACGCTCGGGCAGGATCTTGCGACCCTCCCGGATGATGTCGCGCAGGGTCCGGCCGGCGACGTACTCCATCACGATGTAGGGCTGGGCGATGCCGTCGGCGGTCATCTCCTCGCCGGTGTCGTAGACCGCCACGATCGCCGGGTGGTTCAACGACGCCGAGGACTGCGCCTCGCGTCGGAACCGCGCCTGGAAGGTGGCGTCGCTGGCCAGGTCGGTGCGCAGGCGCTTGACCGCCACCGTCCGCCCCAGCCGGGTGTCGATGCCCTTGCGTACCTCGGCCATGCCTCCGCGGCCCAGGAGCTCACCAAGCTCGTAGCGGCCGCCGACGGTCTGGGGGTTGGTCATCTCCGGGAAACCTTCACCTTAATTGTTCGGGGATGCACTGGCGCTGGGGGACGAGGACGGTGCTGCTGCTGGTGACGAGGAGGGTGAACTTCCACTGGTGGGCGAGGAGGAGCTCCCGGCTGCCGGCGAGGACGACGGGGAGGACGAGGGGGAGGAGCTGGTGGCGGTCTCGGTCGGTGTCGGAGGTGCCGTGGTCTCGGTCGGGCTGGGCTCCGGCTCCTCGGCCGGCTTGCCCCAGTAGGAGACGGTGACCTCGTCGCCCTCCTGCAGGGTGCCGGACGGGTTCACGCCCTCGACGGTGTCCTCCTGTTCGTCGCCGGGGTTGTCGAGCTTCTCCTTGCGGACCCTCAGGCCGAGGTCCTTCAGCTCCGACTCGACCTCCTTGACGTCGCGGCCGATGTAGTCGCTCTCGTCGACCTCGATCCCCGCGTCCTCGGTCGGCTCGGTGGTCGCGGTGGTCGGGGCGGCGCTGGGCGTGCGGGTGCGGTCGTCGGTGGGGGTGGCCACCGGGTCGTCGTCCATGGTGAACAGCAGGTAGCCCACGACCAGGGCCAGCGCGAGCACCAGCGCCACCAGCACCGCGACCCACCCGTTGCCGCGCGGCCGGACCGGGGAAGCCGGTGGCCGGGACGGCGAGGTCGGCGTGGGAGCAGGGGTCGGGGTGCCGGCGGTGGCGGCCGGCATCACCTGGGTGGAGGACGCGTCCGCACCCGCCGCGGCGGCGGCACCGGCGGCGCCGGCAGCTGCACCGGCGGCCAGCGGCGGCGCGTTCCGTACGGCGGTGGCCGGGTCGCGCAGGGCCGCCGCGAAGGCGGTCGCGTCCGGGAAGCGGTCCTCGGGGGCCTTCGACAGCGCCCGTCGTACGACGGCAGCGAGGTCCGCGGGGACGTCGCCGGGCAGCTCCGGGACCGGCTCGCGCAGGTGGGCCAGCGCGGTGGCCACCGGGGAGTCGGCCACGAACGGGCGCTTCCCGGCCAGGCACTCGTAGGCCACGACGCCCAGGGAGTAGACGTCCGAGGCCGGGGTCGCGGAGTCGCCGCGCGCCTGCTCGGGGGAGAGGTACTGCGGGGTGCCCATCACCTGGCCGGTCTCGGTCAGCGCCATCCCCTGGGCGGCGCGGGCGATGCCGAAGTCGGTGATCTTCATCTGCCGGTCCGGGGTGACCAGCAGGTTGGCGGGCTTGACGTCGCGGTGCACGATCCCGGCCGCATGCGCGGCGCCGATCGCGTCGGCGGCCTGGGCGAGCAGGTCCCGGGTGGCCTGCGGGTCGAGGGGGTGCCCCGGGCGCAGCAGCGCGGAGAGCGGCTGGCCGTCGACGAGCTCCATCACCAGGAACGGTCGGTGCACGACCGACTGGTCGGTGCCCTCGGCCTCGCCGAAGTCGTAGACGGCGGCGACGTTCGGGTGGTGCAGCGAGGCGGCGTGCCGGGCCTCGGTCTCGAAGCGGGAGCGGAAGCGGGCGTCGTCGGCGTACTCGGGCTTGAGCAGCTTGACCGCGACCTCACGGCCCAGGGTGGTGTCGGTGGCCTTCCAGACCTCGCCCATCCCGCCGGTCGCGATCCGCGACTCCAACCGGTAGCGGTGCGCGTCGTCGGCGTACCCGTGCGGGCTCTGCTCGGTCATCGCAGCACCGCCTCCATCACGGACTTCGCGATCGGGCCGCCGAGCAGGCCGCCGGCGATCTCGCCGCGGGCGACGTCGGCGCGCTGGATCATCACGGCCACCGCGACTCGAGGGTCGTCGGCGGGCGCGAACGAGATGAACCAGGCGTACGGCGGCGCGTCCTCGATCCCGGACTGGGCGGTCCCGGTCTTGCCGGCCACCTGGACGCCCGGGATCGCGGCCGGGGAGGCCGTGCCGGAGTCGACGGTGGCGACGAGCAGCTTGGTCAGCTCGGCGGCGTTCGCGGGCGACATCGCCCGGGAGAGCTCGCTCGGCTCGGTCTTGTCGAGCACGTCGAGCTCGGGAGACTGGACCTCGTCGATCAGGTAGGGCCGCATCACGGTGCCGTCGTTGGCGATCCCCGCCGCGACCATCGCCATCTGCAGCGGCGTGGCCTGGACCTCGAACTGGCCGAAGCCGGCCTGGCCGACCTGGGCGTCGTCCATGTCGGTGGGCATGTTCGACTGCGCCTGCGGTCCGAAGTCCTTCAGGTAGGTGCTGTTGAAGCCGAAGGCCTCGGCCTGCTTGACCAGCGCGTCCGCTCCGAGCTCGTTGGCCAGCGCGGCGAACGTGGTGTTGCAGGAGTTCTCCATCGCCTGGGTGAACGGGATCCGGCCGCTGCCGCAGTCGCGGCCCTCGTTGTCGATCACGCCGGACGGGCTGTTGCCGGTCAGCGGCAGCTGGTACGTCGCACCACCCGGCACCATGTCGCTGGCGGTGTAGTTGCCGGACTCGAGCGCGGCCGCCGCGGTCACCACCTTGAACGTCGATCCGGGGGCGAGCCGGGTCTGGATCGCCCGGTTCAGCAGCGGCTCGTCGGGGTCGTTGTTGAGCCGCTCGTAGGAGTCGCTGACCTTGGTCAGGTCGTGCGAGGCCAGCAGGTTCGGGTCGTAGGTCGGCAGCGAGACCATCGCGAGGATCTTGCCGGTGCTCGGGTCGAGCGCGACCACCGAACCCTGGACGTTGCCGGGCAGCGCGGAGAGACCGTCGAAGGCGGCGCTCTGGGCGGCGGCGTTCAGGGTGAGCTGGACGTTGCCGCCCTTGGAGGCGTTGTTGCTCAGCAGGTCGACCAGCTTGGTGACGAAGAGCCGGGAGTCCTCGCCGGAGAGCACCGGGTTCTGCGCCTTCTCCACCCCGGTCTGGCCGAAGTAGGAGAACCACCCGGTGATCGGCGCGTACTTGAACGGCTGCGGGTAGGTGCGCTGGAACTTGAACCGGTCGTCGGACGGCACGCTCTCGGCGACCGGGGTGCGGCCGACCAGGATCGCGCCCCGCTCCCGGGCGAACGACGACTCGATCACCCGACGGTTGCGGCCGTCGTCGTTGAGGTCGCCGGCCTTGTAGTACTGCAGGTAGGTGGCGTTGGCCATCAGCGCGACGAAGAGCAGCAGGCAGAAGACGGCGATGGTGCGGATCGGCTTGTTCACGACAGCTTCACCACCTGGGTCGACTCCATGTCGGTCTCCGTGTCGCTCGTCCCGGACAGGTCCGGGATGGGACGTCGGGCCTGGTCGGAGATCCGCAGCAGGAGCGCGATGATCACCCAGTTGGCGACCAGTGACGAACCGCCGTACGACAGGAACGGGGTGGTCAGACCGGTCAGCGGGATCAGCCCGGTGACGCCGCCGATGACGACGAAGACCTGGAGGGCCAGCGCGCCGGCGAGACCGGCGGCCATCAGCTTGCCGAAGCCGTCCCGGCAGATCAGCGCCGCCCGCAGGGCACGCTCGACGATGAGGCCGTAGAGCAGGATCACGGCGATGACGCCGGTGAGCCCGAGTTCCTCGCCGATCGCGCCGAGGATGAAGTCGGACTCGGCGAACGGGATCCGTTGCGGGGAGCCCTCCCCGAAGCCGCGGCCGATCAGCCCACCCCAGGCCATCCCGAACATCGACTCGACGATCTGCCCGCTTCCGGGGGTCTTGTCGAAGTAGGGGAACGGGTCCAGCCAGATGTTGACGCGGTTCTGGACGTGGCCGAAGAGCTGGTAGGCCATGAAGGCGCCGGCGAAGAACATGGCTCCGCCGACGACCAGCCACCCCGGTCTCTCGGTGGCGATGTAGAGCATCACCAGGAACAGGCCGAAGAAGAGCAGGCTCGAGCCCAGGTCCTTCTGGCGGACCAGGATGCCCAGGCTGACCAGCCACATCGCCACGATCGGGCCGAGGTCGCG
>NZ_JBFIKK010000156.1:0-7005 GCF_041600255.1 Nocardioides sp.
CTCGCGATCGCGTTCGTCGCGACCGCGATCATCGTGGTGGCCGTCTACGTCTCCAAGCAGCGTGAGGTCACCATGGGCGACGGCGCGGGATCCACCCCGCCGCCGGCTGCTCCCGGGGCCGGCGCGGCGGCCGACCCGATGGCCACGCAGCGGTTCGAGACGCCGCAGGCCTGAGGCTCCACCGCTCCACCGCTCCACCACTGGCCCGCCCGGTCCTCCGGGCGGGCCAGTGTCATGTCGGCCAGTGTCATGTCGGCCGCCGCAATGTCGGGGGCGGTCCCTAGGCTGGGGCGATGCCCA
Organism: Nocardioides sp.; assembly: GCF_041600255.1. GTDB lineage: Bacteria > Actinomycetota > Actinomycetes > Propionibacteriales > Nocardioidaceae > Nocardioides. The sequence goes on from NZ_JBFIKK010000156.1 coordinate 301, forward strand.
CCGATCTGCCCGTCCGGCTGCGTGCCGCCCTCCAGGCGGCCGACTTCACCTACGACACCGTCGCCGAGCTGCTGGGCAGCCAGGCCCACGCAGCGCTGGACCGCAACGAGACCTCGCCCGGTCTGCGTCGTACGACGGGCGGCTCGCCGCTGGAGACCCTGGTCCGACTGTTCCTGCTGCAGACCCCGGTGACCCTCGAGGCCGCTGAGGCTGCGCTGCCGGACCTGGTCGACCGACTCGCCGTCGAGGGACTGGTGGAGCGTTCGGTCGGTGAGGTGGCCGCCCGGCTCGACGTCCGCCCCTATGCCACCGAGGGCGACGATCTCTGGGTGGTCAGCGACCTCACCCCGGGACTCGACGGGCACCCCGTCCGGGTCGGCTCCGACCACGTGCTCGGGATCAGCTCGGCGTCGAGCTCGCTGGCGCAGCTCACCATGCGGGAGCCGGTCGGCCGCTCGCTCGACCTGGGCACCGGCTGCGGTGTCCAGGCGCTGCACCTGGCGACCCACAGCCGCGAGGTGGTCGCCACCGACGTCAACCCCCGCGCCCTGCGTCTGACCCGCTTCAACGCGGCGCTCAACGCCTCGCCGTCCCCGATCGACGTGCGCGAGGGCTCGTTCTTCGAGCCGGTCGCCGACGAGCGCTTCGACCTGATCGCCACCAACCCGCCGTTCGTGATCTCGCCCGCCACCGGGGAGCGGCTGGTCTACCGCGACTCCGGCCTGCCGGGGGACCGGGTCGTCGAGGACATCGTGCGAGCGGCGCCAGGCCACCTGGCCGACGGTGGCTGGTGCCAGATCCTGGCCAACTGGGTGATTGCCAGCGGCCAGTCCTGGGACGAGCGACTGCTGCCCTGGGTGGCGGACGACTGCGACGCGTTCGTGGTGCAGCGCGAGGTCATCGACCCCGCGTCGTACGTCGAGCTGTGGCTCAAGGACGCCGGCCTGCACGGCGGCCCGGACTACCTGCGCCGCTACGACACCTGGCTGTCGTGGTTCGAGGAGCAGGGCGTGGAGGCGATCGGCTTCGGCTGGATCAACCTGCACCGGGTCGGCGCAGGGTCCGGCGGCGGGAGCGCGCGCACTCGCGACTTCCTGGAGTGGCCCTACGACGTCGAGCAGCCGATCGGGCCGGCGGTCCGGGCCTGGGGTGAGGCCGTCGGGGTCCACGTGGAGCTCGACACCCGGCTGGTCGCCCGCCTCGACCTGCAGCAGGAGACCCTCGGTGCGCCGGGTGCGGAGGACCCCGAGACCGTCGTCCTGCGCCAGCAGCGCGGCCTGCGTCGGGCCCGCCGGGTGGACACCGTCGAGGCGGCGTTGGTGGGGGCATGCGATGGTGAACTCAGCGTCGGGCAGATTCTCGACGCCCTGGCCCAGTTGTTGGAGCTCGACGTCGAGCAGACCCGGACGACGTACCTTCCGCTGGTCCGGGAACTGGTCCGCGAGGGGTTCCTCGAGGAGACCTCGAGCTAGGTCAAGCGCTGGACGACGAGGTCCGACGCGCTACCGTGTTCGGCCGTGAGCCCCGCACCGGGAGCTCACGCAGCACAGAGGCAGGGAGAAAGAACCCCAGTGGCACACAAGTTGGTGATCGTCGAGTCCCCGGCGAAGGCCCGGACCATCGGCGGCTATCTCGGCGACGGCTACGTCGTCGAGTCCTCCATCGGCCACATCCGTGACCTCCCGAACAACGCGGCGGACACCCCGGCCAAGATCAAGGACAAGCCCTGGGGGCGGCTCGCGGTCGACGTCGACAACGACTTCCAGCCCTACTACGTCGTGCCCCGGGACAAGAAGTCCCACATCACCAAGCTCAAGGGCCTGCTGAAGGACGCCGACGAGCTCTACCTCGCCACCGATGAGGACCGCGAGGGAGAGGCGATCGCCTGGCACCTCCTCGACGAGCTCAAGCCGAAGAACATCCCGGTCAAGCGGATGGTCTTCCACGAGATCACCAAGACCGCGATCCTGGCGGCCGCCGACTCCCCGCGCGACATCGACATGGACCTCGTCGAGGCCCAGGAGGCGCGTCGGATCCTGGACCGGCTCTACGGCTACGAGGTCTCCCCGGTGCTGTGGAAGAAGGTCATGTCCGGCCTCTCCGCCGGCCGCGTCCAGTCCGTGGCGACCCGGCTGGTCGTCGACAAGGAACGCGAGCGGATGAAGTTCCGGCTCGCCTCCTACTGGGACCTCGAGGGCACCTTCGACGCCGGCTCGGCGCACGAGCAGCGGATGTTCCCGGCCAAGCTGCACTCCGTCGACGGCGCCCGGGTGGCCCGCGGCTCCGACTTCGGCCCCGACGGCCTGCTCAAGGACGCCAGCAAGGTCGTCCACCTCGACCGGGCCCGCGCCGAGGGGCTGGTCGAGGCCCTGCGCGACACGTCGTACGACGTGCGCTCGGTGGAGTCCAAGCCCTACCGCCGCTCGCCGTACGCGCCGTTCCGCACGACGACGCTCCAGCAGGAGGCCTCCCGCAAGCTCGGGTTCAGCGCCTCCTCGACGATGTCGGTGGCGCAGCGGCTCTACGAGAACGGCTTCATCACCTACATGCGTACCGACTCCACCACCCTCTCCGGTGGTGCGGTCGAGGCGGCCCGGGCGCAGGTCCGCGAGCTGTACGGCGCGGAGTACCTGCCTGACACGCCCCGGACCTACACCTCCAAGGTCAAGAACGCCCAGGAGGCGCACGAGGCCATCCGGCCGGCCGGCGAGACCTTCCGGACTCCGGCGCAGACCGGCCTGACCGGTGACCAGTTCCGGCTCTACGAGCTGATCTGGATGCGCACCGTCGCCTCGCAGATGAAGGACGCGGTCGGCCAGTCGGTCTCGATCCGGATCGGTGGCGGTGCCACGACCGGTGAGGACGTCGTCTTCTCCGCGACCGGTCGCGTGATCACCTTCCACGGTTTCCTCAAGGCGTACGTCGAGGGCACCGACGACGCCGCGGCCACCAAGGACGACGCCGAGACCCGGCTTCCGGCGCTCGCCGAGGGCGACTCGGTCTCCTCGGCCTCGATCTCGGCCAACGGTCACGAGACCAAGCCGCCGGCCCGCTACACCGAGGCCACCCTGATCAAGGAGCTCGAGGAGCGCGAGATCGGTCGCCCCTCGACGTACGCCTCGATCATCGGCACGATCCTGAACCGCGGCTACGTCTACAAGAAGGGCACGGCGCTCGTCCCGGCCTGGCTCGCGTTCTCGGTGATCCGGCTGCTGGAGGAGCACTTCCCGCGTCAGGTGTCCTACGAGTTCACCGCGCTGATGGAGGACGTGCTCGACGACATCGCCGGCGGCCGCAAGAACCGGGCCACCGAGCTCGGCGAGTTCTACTACGGCACCGACGCCGTCGTGGGCCTCAAGACGCTGGTCAACGAGCTCGGCGACATCGACGCCAAGGAGCTCGCCACCTTCCCGATCGGCGACGGCAGCAGCGGCATCGTGCTGCGGGTGGGGCGCTACGGCCCCTACATCGAGCGTCCCGGCGACGAGGGCGACTCCGAGGTCGTCCGGGCGAACGTGCCCGAGGACCTGCCGCCCGACGAGCTCACCCTGGAGAAGGCCAAGGAGCTCTTCGCCAACCCGGCCGGCGAGGAGATCGAGCTCGGCGTGCACCCGGAGACCGGTCTGCAGGTGGTCGCCAAGAGCGGTCGGTTCGGGCCGTACGTGACCGAGCTGCTGCCCGAGGACGCCAAGAAGAACGAGAAGCCGCGCACGGGCTCGCTGTTCAAGACGATGTCGCTGGACACCATCACCCTCGAGGACGCCGTCAAGCTGCTCTCGCTGCCCCGGGTGGTCGGGGTGGACGAGGCCGGCGAGGAGATCACCGCCCAGAACGGCCGGTACGGGCCCTACCTCAAGAAGGGCACGGACTCGCGCTCGCTGACGAGCGAGGAGCAGCTGTTCTCGATCACCCTGGACGAGGCGTTGAAGATCTACGCCCAGCCCAAGCAGCGGGGTCGGGCCGCCGCGGCGCCGCCGCTCAAGGAGCTCGGCAACGACCCGGTCTCGGGTCAGCCGGTCGTCGTCAAGGCCGGCCGCTTCGGCGAGTACGTCACCGACGGCGAGTACAACGCCACCCTGCGCAAGGACGACTCGGTCGAGGAGATCACCCTGGAGCGGGCCGCCGAGCTGCTGGCCGAGCGTCGGGCGAAGGGCCCGGCCAAGAAGGCGGCCAAGAAGGGCGCGAAGAAGGCTCCGGCGAAGAAGACCGCCAAGAAGGCCACCGCCAAGAAGGCCACCGCGAAGAAGGCCACCAAGAAGGCGCCGGCGAAGAAGGCTGCCAAGAAGGCCTGACCGCTTTCGGCTGTAACGCGGGGTTATGGTCGCTGAACAAGCCCCCGAGGGCGTGCTCAGCGCCCATAACACCGCGTTACAGCGGGTGGGGGTTGTGGAACCCGCGTTGTCGGGTGTCGGCAGCACCTCGTAGGTTCGGCGCATGCCAGCCGCACCCGGGACCCACGCCGCCACTGGTGTCTTCGTCTGTTTCGAGGGCGGCGAGGGGTCCGGCAAGTCCACCCAGTCGCGCCTGCTCCGCGCCGCCCTGGAGCAGCAGGGGTACGCCGTCCTGCTCACCTTCGAGCCCGGCGACACCGCGGTCGGCCGCCAGCTCCGGCAGATCGTCCTGGACCCGGCCACCGGCAGCCTCTCGGACCGCACCGAGGCCCTGCTCTACGCCGCCGACAAGGCCGAGCACGTCGACACCGTCGTCCAGCCGGCCCTGGCCCGCGGCGAGGTCGTGATCACCGACCGGTACGTCGACTCCACGCTCGCCTACCAGGGCGCCGGCCGCAGCCTGGACGTCGCCGAGGTCGAGCAGGTCGCCCGCTGGGCCACCGGCGACCTGCGACCCCACCTGACGGTCGTCCTCGACGTCGAGCCCGAGCAGGGGCTGGGCCGCTTCGAGGGACGTGACCGAATCGAGGGCGAGTCGCTGGAGTTCCACCGTCGGGTCCGGGAGGCCTTCGTCGCGATGGCGGCCGCCGACCCGGAGCACTACCTGGTCCTGGACGGGCGTCTCCCGGTCGACGAGATCGCGGCCACGGTGCTCGAGCGCGTCACCCCGCTGCTCGACCGGGCAACCCGGGGGGCGGTGTCGTCGTGAGCGTCTGGGAGAACCTGGTCGGCCAGCGGGCCGTGATCACCGCGCTCCGCACCGCGGCCGAGGGGCGCGGGATGAGCCACTCCTGGCTCTTCACCGGACCGCCCGGTTCGGGCCGGTCCAACGCCGCGATCGCCTTCGCGGCCGCGCTCCAGTGCGAGCAGGCCGGCTGCGGGGAGTGCCACGCCTGCCACACCACGCTGGCCGGGTCGCACGCCGACGTCTCGGTGATCCGGACCGAGAAGCTCTCCATCGGCGTCGACGAGGTCCGCGACCTGGTCCGTCGCGCGGCGCTCGCCCCGGTGGGGCGTCGCTGGCAGGTGCTGATCGTCGAGGATGCCGACCGACTGACCGAGTCCGCCTGCAACGCCCTGCTCAAGGCGATCGAGGAGCCCACCGACCGCACCGTCTGGATGCTCTGCGCGCCCACGGTGGAGGACGTGCTGACCACCATCCGCTCCCGCTGCCGACTGGTCAGCCTGACCACCCCGACCGCCGACGACGTGGCCGCCTTCCTGGTCCGCACCGAGGGTGTCGCGGACGCGCTCGCGTCGTACGCCGCCCGGGCGAGCCAGGGGCACATCGGCCGGGCCCGAGCGCTGGCCCGCGACGAGGCCACCCGGAACCGTCGCCGCGAGGTGGTCTCGCTGCCGGCCCGGCTGACCACGCTGGGCGCCTGCATGAACGCCGCCACCAACCTCACCGAGGTGACCAAGGAGGAGGCGGACGCGATCACCGGCGAGCTCGACGCCCGCGAGAAGGCCGACCTGGACTCGTCGTACGGCGTGGTCGAGCGCGGCCGGCGCCCCCGGGAGTACGCGCCGGCCCTCACTGCTCTGGAGAAGGCGCAGAAAGCGCGCGCCAAGCGCCGGCACCTCGATGTCGTCGACCGCAGCCTGATGGACCTGGTCTCGGTCTACCGCGACGCCCTGGCGCTCGCGTCGGGAGCCCCGGGGCGGCTGGTCAACGAAGAGATCCGGGGCGACGTCGAGCAGATCGTCCGCAACTCCAGCCGTGAGCTGAACCTGCGCCGGATCGCCTGGATCTTCGAGGCGCGCGAGCAGATGCTCGACTTCAACGTGCCCGTCCCCCTCGCGCTCGAGTCGATGATGGTGGCGCTGAAGGTGCCGGCGGGGAGCAGCCGGTGAAGCCCGGTGCCGTCCGGATCGTCGCGATCCTGCTGGTGGTCGGACTGGTCGTCAGCGGGGGCGTCCTGGGCGTTCTGTCCGCGCTGCGATCCGGCGACGGTTCGCCCCGCGAGGATCTCGGGCCGGCCCCGACGTCGACCCCGGGACCCTCGACGACCGTGCCGCCCCGGCCGGGGCTGGCGCCGTACTACGACCAGGAGCTCGCCTGGCGGGCGTGCGGTGGCAACGAGTGCGCGACGCTCACCGTCCCGCTGGACTACCGCGAGCCGGACGGCGAGACGATCCGGCTGGCCGTCCTGCGGGTGCCCGCGCGAGAGCCCGACGCCCGGATCGGATCGCTGGTGGTGAACCCGGGTGGCCCCGGGGCGCCGGGCACCAGCTACGCCGCCCAGGCGCGCGACGTGTTCCGTCGGCCGCTGTTGGAGCGCTTCGACATCGTCGGCTTCGACCCGCGGGGGAC
>NZ_JBFIKK010000157.1:0-6902 GCF_041600255.1 Nocardioides sp.
AGCGAGCTGGACAGCCTCGAGGCCGAGCGGGAGCGACTGCTGGCCTGCCAGGCCGACCGCGACCCCGGGCTGCCGACCCGGGCGGTGTGGCGCTTCGCGCAGCAGTTCTCGGTCATCACCGAGGAGCTGGACGGGCCCGCCGGCCGGTTCCCGGCGTACGTCGTGACCCCGCGGGGGATCGACCCGGCGCACACCGTGGTGTACGTGCACGGGGGCGGCTTCGTCGCGGGGATCGACCCGTTCCACCTGCGTTACGCCGTGCGGCTGGCGCGGGCGCTCGGCGCCCGGGTCGTGCTGCCGGACTACCCGCTGACCCCGGGCCACGACTGGTCCGCCTCGCACGAGGCGCTGGCCGACCTGACCGCCCTCTGGGCCGGGGAGTCGCACGACCTGGTGCTCGCGGGCGACTCCGCCGGCGGCGGCATCGCGCTCGCGGTGGCCCAGACCCTGCGGGACCGGGGCGGCCCGCAGGCCTCGCACCTGCTGCTGCTCTCGCCGTGGGTCGACCTGACCACCAGCGCGCCGGAGACCCCGCACTTCTCGTCGCGGGACCCCTGGCTGAAGCTGAGCAAGATCAAGGCCTACGCCGCCTGGTGGGCCGGGCGGCCCGAGGACCTGGCCCGACCCGAGGTCTCCCCGGCGCTCGGGTCGTTGACGGGGCTGCCGCCGACGCTGATGTTCTGCGGCACCCGGGACACCCTCGTCGCCGGCTGCCGTCTGCTCGCGCAACGAGCCGCCGGGACCGACTGGGAGCTGACCTACGTGGAGGCGCCGGACCTGATCCATGTCTACCCGTTGTTGCCGCTGATCCCCGAGGCCCGGGCCGCCTGGCGCCGGACGGTGGAGTTCCTGCGATGAGCGTCCGGGTGCTGACCTTCGACGAGCTCGACGCCCGTACGGCGTACGACGTCTGGCGGCTGCGGCAGGACGTGTTCGTGGTGGAGCAGCGGTGCCCCTACCCCGATCTGGACGGCCGCGACCTCGAGCCGTCGACCCGCCACCTCGTCCTGCCCGGCGAGGACGGGGAGCTCCTCGGCTACCTGCGCATCCTCGACGACGGGAGCCGGGCGCGGATCGGACGGGTCGTGCTCACACCCCGGGTCCGCGGGCACGGACTCGCGGACATCCTCGTCCAGGCCGCACTGGTGGAGACCAGGGGCCGCGAGGTGGTGCTGGACGCACAGACCCCGTTGCGGCGGTGGTACTCGACGTTCGGCTTCGAGGTGGCGGGCCCGGAGTTCCTGGAGGACGGGATCCCGCACGTGCCGATGGTGAAACGGGCCTGAGGGTCAGTCCGCGGCGGGAGCGGCGGAGAAGACCACGCCCGCGTCGGTGACCTGACGCGTCGCCTGGCCGCGGGCGACCAGCAGCTCCAGGTGCGCCTTGGTCTCCATGCTGGCCAGCGCCGTGTTGAAGACGTCCAGGTCCTTGAGCTGGTGCTCGTGCCGGGTCCAGGGCAGGAACCCCGCCACGTCGTACCCCGTGCCGGGGCCGCCGGCGAGGGCGTCCACGCAGGCCTGCAGCCGTTGCTCGTGGTGGGCGAGGAGCTCGTCGACCCGGGTGTGGGAGGAGGGGGCGACCGGGCCGTGGGCGGGCAGCAGGCGCAGGTCGGGCAGCTGACGCACCTTGGTCAGCGAGGCCATGAAGTCCCGCAGCGGCTGCTCGACCGGCACCGGTTCGAAGCCGATCGACGGGGTGATCGTGGGCAGCACGTGGTCACCGGCGAAGAGCAGTTGCGAGGAACGATCGGCGAAGACGTAGTGGCCACGGGTGTGTCCGGGGGTGTGCACGGCGTCGAGCCGGCGGTCGCCCACGGTGATCTCGTGGTCGCCGTCGAGCCAGGTGTCGGGGTAGCCCCACATGCCGAGGTCGGGCGTCTTGCCGTCGGAGAACTTCTGCCACTCGTCGGCGACCGCCACGGCACCGGCCGAGCGCAGGACGTCGAGGGTCGGGTCCTCGGTCAGCTCGTCGGCGTTGTGCATCAGGTCCAGGGTGGGCTTGTCGCCCAGACCCAGGCTGACGTGGGCACCGAACTCCCGGGCGATCACGGCGGCCTGCGTGTAGTGGTCGCGGTGCACGTGGGTGACCAGGAAGCGGGTGATGTCGCCCAGCCCGAAGCCGAGCTGCGCCAGGGAGGAGACCAGCAGCGTCCGGCTCTCCTCGATCGCCCACCCGCCGTCGACCAGGGTCAGCCCGTCCGCGGTCTCGAGGACGTAGACGTTGACGGCGCGCAGGCCGTCCATCGGCAGGGGCAGCGGGATCCGGTGGATGCCCTCGGCAACCCGCCAGGCGCCGGGCGCGGCCCAGTGCTCACCGGAGTCGGGCGAGACGGAGTGGGCGGTGCTGGTCGAGGACGTCACGCGCGGAGCCTAGGCCCCGAGGTCGGGCAGGTGCAGGTCGAGGTTCGGAGCCTGGATCCCGCCGTCGACCTCGAGCATCTTGCCGGTGACGTACTGCCCGGCCCGCGAGCTCAGGTAGAGCGCCGCCGCCGCGATGTCCTCGGCCTCGCCGACCCGACCCAACGGCGTCTTGGTCTCCAGCTGCTGCATCATCTCGGGCACCCCGGCGACGAACTCCAGCGCGCTGGTCATCACCGAGCCCACGTAGATGCCGTTCACCCGGATCCGCGGCGCGAGGTCCTCGGCGGCCAGCCGGGCCCAGTGCGCGAGAGCTGCCTTGGCGGTGCCGTAGGCCAGGTAGCCGCGGCCAGCCGAGCGGCCCATCATCGAACTGATGTTGACGATCGACTTCTGGCCACCGCCGTCGTGGGCGGGGGCGTCCTTGAGCATCAGCGGGACGGCCGCCAGCGACAGCGCGTGCGCTGTGGTCACGTTGAAGTGGAAGGCCTCCTCGAGGTAGGCCGCGTCGGTGTCCAGGAAGGCGTTCGGGATCGTGCCGCCGACGTTGTTGACGATCGTGTCCAGCCGACCGAACTCGTCGTACGCCGCGTGGGCGAGGCCCGCGACCGCGTCGAGGTCGCTGAGGTCGGCCGGTACGACGAGCGCGCGACGGCCGGCGGCCCGCACCTGCTCGGCGACGACCTCGAGCTGGTCGGCCGTCCGGGCGGAGATCACCACGTCGGCCCCGGCCTGGGCGAAGGCGACCGCGGTGGCGGCGCCGATCCCGCGACCGGCGCCGGTGACGACCGCGACCTGGTCGGTGACGAGGAAGCGGTCGAGGATGCTCACGGGGCACCCTCGGTGGAGACCAGGCCGCGCCCGGTGATCAACGGCAGCTCGATCGCGGTGACCAGTCCCCCGGGGGCGGCGACGACGGCCGCCACGGCGTTCACCAGGCGCTGGGCGGTGACGATCATCCCGGAGACGTTGTGGTCGCCGTGCTCGCCGTGGTGGGTGAAGTCGAGCTGCATGAACGGCTCGCCCTTCACCACCACCCGGTAGCAGCCACCACCCTCGGGAGGTGTCGGCCACTCGGGCGCCTGGTCCTCGGCGGTCCGCGTCACGTGCTCGAGGACGACGCGCGGAACGCCGTCGACCTTGCCGATCACCTGGAAGCGGACCGCTCCCATGGTGCCGGCCGGGATGTCGCCGGAGACGGACGCGATGTCGACCTCGGCGGCCCGCCGGTCGACCTCCTCGGTCAACGGCTCGTCCAGCGTGATGCCGAGCCCGGCGGCGACCTGACGGACCACGCTGCCCCAGGCCATGGTGAGGATGCCGGGCTCCCACAGCATCGCCTTGAAGTCGAGCGGCTTGCCGAAGCCGAACAGCTCGCCCATCACGACCGGTTGGTAGTACGTCGAGTAGTCGGCGATCTCCAGCATCCGCACCTCGTCGATGCGCTGGGAGAGGCTGGTCAGCGAGAGCGGCAGCACGTCGTTCGCGAACCCGGGGTCGATGCCGTTGACGTGCAGGCTCGCGCCGGTCCGCCGACCCGCCTCGGCCAGCCGGTCGAGCATCTCGGGCGGCAGGATCTTGTCGGGCCACTGGAGCAGGACGGGGCCGCTGGAGACGACGTTGATGCCGGCCTCGACGAAGCCGAAGAGGTCCTCGATGCACTCGAAGACCCGGTCGTCGGCCATCGCGGTGTGCACGATCGCGTCCGGCGCCAGCGCGATCAGCGCCTCCCGGTCGGTGGTGGCGAGCACGCCCAGCTCACGGCCGAGGTCGGCCAGCAGCCCGGCGTCCTTGCCGTCCTTCTCGGGGTTGGAGACCCACACGCCCACGAGTTCGAGGTCGGGGTGGCGATCGATGCCGGCGATGGCGTGGCGACCGACGGTCCCGGTGGACCAGACGACGACCTTGAGCGGAGCGGAGTTCGACATGGGCCCAATCTAGAACACGTTCTAGATTGGCGGAAGGGTTTCCCGCCCCTCGGCGAGGATCGGACAGTGGGTGCCGGCGTAGATCGTGGGCATGCACCGGTTGCAGTGCAGGCAGCCCCCGCGGTCCTGGTCGCCGCCTTGCAGCCGGTCGACCAGGTCGGGCTCGAAGAGCAGCGCCCGGGCCATCGCCACGAAGTCGAACCCCTCCGCCATCGCCAGCTCCATGGTGTCGCGCCGGTTGATGCCGCCGAGCAGCATCAGCGGCAGCGACAGCTCGTCGCGGAAGCGACGGGCGCGGTCCAGGAAGTAGGCCTCCTCGAAGGGGTACTCCTTGAGGAACCGCTTGCCGCCCACCCGGATCCCCCAGCGCACCGGCACCGGCATCGCGGCCGCGAACTCCTGGACCGGGACGCCGCCACGGAACAGGTACATCGGGTTCATCAGCGAGCTGCCCCCGCTGAGCTGGAGTGCGTCGAGGTTCCCGTCGTCCTCGAGCAGGTGGGCGAAGGCCAGGCCTTCCTCGGTCGTCACTCCGCCGCGGAAACCGTCGCCGAGACTCACCTTGGCGGTCACCGCCACGGCGTCCCCGACCTCGTCACGCACGGCACGCGCGACCTGCCGGCCGAGCCGGGCGCGATTCTCCAGCGAGCCGCCCCAGCGGTCCTTGCGTCGATTCAGTCCCGGCGCCAGGAAGGAGGAGATCAGGTAGCTGTGCGCCATGTGCAGCTCGAGCACGTCGAACCCGGCGCGGACCAGAGTGCGGGCGCTCTCGACGTACCGCTCGGTGACGTGGGCGAGGTACTCCTCGCTGGCCCGGCCGACCATCTGCATCGACAGCGGGCTGGGCATCCGACTGGAGCTGTACGCCCGGGCGCCGTTGGAGCGGCCGTTGGCCACCGGTCCGGCGTGGCCCACCTGAGCGGCGATGGCGGCACCCGTGGCGTGGACGGCGTCGGCGAGGCCGGCCAGCTCGACCAGTCGCTCCGGCGTGACCACGATCTGGTCGGCGTGCGTCCGGCCCTCCGGCGCGACGGCGAGATAGGCCACGGTGGTCAGGCCGACCCCGCCGGCCCCGACCTGTGCGTGGAAGTCGATCAGCTCCGGGGTCACCCGGCCGCCAGGCGTCTGCCCCTCGAAGGTGGCCGCCTTGACGGTGCGGTTGCGCAGCCGGATCGGGCCGAGAGTGGCGGGCGCGAAGACGTCGGGGGTCACCGAAGAACTGTAACCGGTTCTAGTTGGACCCGGACGTTGTCACGGCAGCGGCATGGTGAAGGTGTACACCTCGGTGCCGTTGGCCTCGTCCCCGTCGTCGGGGGCCGCCCGCAGCGTCAGGCGGCCACCCTCGACCGACAGCTTGACCGGGTTGCGGGTCATCACGTGCCCGGCAGTGCTCCATCGCTGAAAGGGCACCTCGTGCAGCACCTCGTGGGTGCGCAAGTCGATCAACGCCAACCCGCCGAGCTCGTACGACGCACCCGGACCGCCGGCACCGGGACGCTGCGGGAGGTTGGTGATGCCGGCACAGATCATCCGGGCGGAGTCGGCGTACTGGCAGTCCTGGTAGTCGACGAAGTGGCTGGGGTTGGACCAGGCGTCCCGCTGGCGACCCCGCAGGTCCCACTCCTGGAACTCGCGCGACCCCCAGGTGTTGCCGACGAGGCGACCTGAGGTCGCATCCCGCACGACACCGCCGATGTGGTCGGGCACCCGGAACTGCTCGGTCACCTCGAGCGTCTCGGGGTCGACGCGGTAGACGATCGAGGCGCTGTCGGGTCGGTACTCCGCGACGGGCACCCAGATCGACTTGCCGTCCGTGGAGATGCCGCCCGGGTGGTACATGTCGCCCTCCCCCAGGACGATGTCGCGCTCGAGGTTGCCCTCGCGGTCCATCACGAAGAGGTGCCCCACCCCCGCACCCGGCGTTCGGTCATGACCCCCGACGGGCGAGGGGTACTTCACCGGCGGCACCACGACCTCGACCGAGGACAGGAAGAGGCGGTCCTCGGTCACCACGAGACCTTCGGTGTGGAAGGTCGGGAAGTCCAGCTCGAGCCGCTCCACCTCGGACCACACCGACGACCGGTCGACGGAGCGGAAGGCTCCGGCGAGCTGCCCGTCGTGACCCCCGCCGTGGCCCGCACGATGGCCGGGGCGCTCCGTGGCGTCGAGTGACCCCGTGGCGTGGGCCGCCACCCCCGTCGCGGTCAGCAGGGCCAGGGAGGCGAGTGCGACGGACGAGCGCAGGGTGGGTCGGGGCATGGGCCTTCTCCTCGAGAGTCGGGCGGGGCGGCTCCCGCAACGGGGGTGGCCACCGGACGGTCGAAAGGTAGGCAGCCCGGATGAACGTCCGGCCACCTCCGGACGACGGCGGGGCACTCAGTGGGTGTCGGCGTTCCGGCGGACCCGACATCAGGTGTGGCGCCTGCGTACAAGCCTGTGCCCCGCCGGTCGTGGATCGGCGGGGTGGGGGGCGGTCAGGGTCTGCTGAGTGGTGGTGGCTCGGGCGGTTGAACTGGCGGTGGCCTGCGATCCCGCGTGACGTCGGTGGTGCCGGTGGCATCGCGGAGGTAGGTGTAGCCGTGCGGGCTGGCCCACAGGAACGAGTCGGGATCGAGCC
>NZ_JBFIKK010000158.1:0-6795 GCF_041600255.1 Nocardioides sp.
GGACGGCACCGTGCGCGGACGTCGCAACGCGATGCTCGACGACTCCGACGTGCACTGGCACCGCCAGATCAAGGCCGCGGTGGGGGGCGTGACGGCGGCCGTCACCGGCGACCCGGCCGTCTTCGTCTCCGTCTCCGCAGCTCACCAGGGCCCCGACGGTGGCGGTCCGGTGGCGGCCATCGTCGACCTCGGCTGACCTGCCACTTGTGGTTGCCCACAGACCGCTGACCTGCCACTTTCGGTTGCACCCCCCCAACCAGAAGTGGCAGGTCAGCGCTGCCTGGGGGCGATGGCCCGGTGGGGCTATTGCCCAGGCCCCCGGACCCGGGGACAGTGAAGGTAAAGGCAGGCAGCAAGGGAGCGCTCGGACTGTCGTGTGATGGGGCCCTCGACCGAACGGCGTGACGACGTCGGCACGGTGGGGGACTCGGCATGACGCAGCCCGAAGAGCTCGGTCGCACCAGCATTCCCGGCATGGGGCCGGACGAGCCGCTGCCGCCACGCGCCGACCCGGCTGAGGGCGAGTCACGCACCCGTGCCCAGCGGGCGGCGTACGTCGACTCGCGCACCGCGTTGCGTTTCGGCGCGATCGCGGCCGTGCCCACGATCACCCTGATCCTGCTGGCGCTGACCGCTGACGCCGGCGTGTGGACCACCAGCGGTTGGGCGGACAGCCCGGCAGACACGATCCCGCTCCCGCGGAGCCTGCTGGCGCTGGTCCTGCTGCTCATCTCCCTGCAGCTGGTCTGCGTGCTGCTGGCGCTCGAGCACCTGACCCACGGAGCCTCCCGAGGACGACGGATCACCGCTCTGGTCGCGATCGCGACGACTCGGATCGTGGTGCTGGCCGCCGTGGTGGCGGCGATCGCCGTCGGTCGGCACGGCGACTGGGACACCTGGTCGGAGGTCGGGTGGGCGGGGGCCCTCCTCGAGGCCGTCACGCTGCTGCTGATCGTGGGCGCGTGGTGGTGGAGCTATCGGTGGGTCGGCAGGGCCGTCGAGTTCGCCGGCCCCTTCCACGCCGTGGCCGGTCGGCACGGCGAACGACCCCGGGAGCGGAGCGCGGACGGGGCCTCGCTGCCCCGCGACGCGCAGGGTCGGCTGCTCGCGATCGGCGCGTCCGGGGGCGGTATCCGCGCCGCCGCGTTCGTGCTCGGCGGACATCAGGCGGTCCAGGACCTGGCCACCCCGCTCGAGCTGGACCGGCCCGAGTGCGAACCGCCCGTCTTCGCGGTCAGCGGTGGCAGCTACATCGGTGCCGCCCTCGCGCTGCGCCGGGCCTACACCGCGCAGGGTCAGCCGCGCGAGGAGCCGACGCCCTGGGTCTCGGCGTACGACATGGAGTCGCCCGAGCTGGAACGGCTGAGGCGGCACACGCGCTACCTCTTCGAACCCACCTGGGCGATGAAGGACGGGGCGGTGTCGCTGCTGATGGGGGCGGTGGTCAACCTGACGATCCTGGCCCTCGTGCTGCGTTTCCTCACCTGGGTGAGTGGGCAGATCGCGCTCACGGTCGGCCTGGTCACGGCCCGTAGGAACGACCGGGGCGACGTGGTGGGGCTGTCCTTGGCCCAGGGCTGGCGGATGGAGCGCGAGTGGTTGCTGTTCCTGTCGATCCCGCTGTTCTGCCTGGCCCTGATGGTCACGCTCACGGTGGCCAGTTGGATCGTGACCTCGAGCTTCGACCACCGCAACCTCACCAGGCGGGCGCGGACGATCGCCCAGTTGGTCCGTTCCGGGAGCGAGCGCCTGCGACCCGCCCTGCTCGGGGTCGGCGCCGGGTGGTTGCTGCTCGTGCTCGCCCTGCCGGCCGGAGTGGTCGGGGTGGTCTCCCTGATGGCGACCAACCAACCCACGGCCATGGCGGCGACCTGGTTGGACAAGACCGGTTTCGGCTCTCCGCCGCTGTGCCGCCAGGCGATGGTGGCGCAGGTGGCCGAGGCCGCCCACTCCGCGCAGGCCTCGGCCCGCACCAGCCCGGGGGAGACCCGGCAGATCACCACGGGCGCGTGCGGGTTCGAGACGACCGTGGCGCGGACCTGGTCCCCGGGGGACCCCGAGCCGGACCTGTCCGCCGGCCCGGCGAACGTGCTGTCCGAGGAGGAGAAGGAGGCAGCCCGCGCCCTGGTCGGGAACAAGCGGCTGCCCGGCCAGATCGCCGGCATCGGGGGGCTTCTCCTCCTCGTGGTCGGTCTGCTCCGGCACGGACCCTCGCCACAGTCCAGCGTCAACGCCAACACGCTTGCCCGGGTACGACGGGCCGCCCTGACCTGGTTGCCGCTCGGCATCGTGGCGAGCCTGGCGGTGTTCCTGACGCTGTTGTGGACCCTGCACTACCTGACCGGGCTGAACGACCGACTGATCGAGTCGAGCGCAGCCCTGACCGCCCTCGCCTGCGTGATCGCGTTCTTCATCGACGCCAACGCGACCTCGATGCACGGCTTCTACCGGTCACGGCTCTCGGACGCCTTCGCCGTCGGCGTGGACGACACGACCCGGGTGGCGAGCGAGCTGCCGCCGCCGATCGTCTACCGCTTCTCGCACCTGGCGCAGGGGGCGATCCTGTCGGGTCGCCCCGCCCAGGGCGACCAGCCGGCCCGGCAACCGGTGCCGGCCCGCGAGATCCCGTTGCACATCGTCACGACCGTCAACTCCCAGGCCGCGAACGAGGCGCCGACGATGCGAGGCGGCTTCCCGATGGTGTTCGGCCCGGACAGCGTCGACCTGTACCGGGAGGCTCGGCAGCGGGTCTGCGTGCAGACGAAGCGGTACGAGGAGTTCGCCGGGATCGGCCGGGTCTCGATCATGGCGACGGTGGCCACGAGCGGGGCGGCGATCTCCCCGCTGATGGGCCGGTACGGCGAGCAGATGGCGCCGTACCGGGTGCTGCTGGCGCTGTTCAACCTGCGCGTCGGCACCTGGGTGCGCAACCCGATGCACGTCGGCGGCGCGACGCTGGAGGGGACCGGGTGGCGCAAGCTGCTGTGGATGAGCCGGCGCCCCGGGCTCGCCCAGGTGGCGCTGGAGGCGTTCGGCAACTCCTCGGCGAACCGGCGGTGGATCTACCTCAGCGACGGCGGGCACCTGGACAACACCGGGCTGGTGGAGAGCGTGCGGCACTGCGTCAACCAGGGCATCGGCGGCCGGGTGCTGGTCCTCGACGCCAGCAACGACCCGGTGGACACGTGGTCCGCCGTGGGGGACGCGGTGGGGGTGGTGCGCGCCGACCTCGACATCGACCTGCGCCGGGAGTGGGTCGAGGCGGAGCCGCCGTGGATGCGCCGCTACTCCGGGGCCGGCCTCGATGTCGTCGTGGTCAAGGCCGTGCGCACCGAGCCGCCCGATGCCGACTCCAACGACCGGGACTGGTCGGCGGAGCTGCCGCCCAACGTCCGGTCCTTCCAGCTGGTGACCAAGGACTTCCCCCGCTCCTCGACGGCGCGGCAGAAGTTCGGCGACCTGGAGTTCGAGGCCTACCGGGCGCTCGGCTACGCGGCCACCGTGAGCTCGGTCGAGGCAGCCGGTTGGGACTGAGTCGTCCTCACGGCTGCTCGGGGGCGTCCAGCCAGGCCCGGATCGACTCGTTGTGCTGGCCCAGCGTGGGCGGTGCCAGGTGGGTGGAGCGACCGCCCGAGTAGGTGTTGTCGTCGAAGCGCAGCGGCGAGCCGGGCAGCCGCAGCGTGCCTTGGGTGGGGTGCTCGACCTCGAGCAGCAGTCCCTGGGAGAGCGTCTGCTCCCAGGCGTAGACGTCGTCGAGCGAGCGGACCTTGCCCGACGGGATGCCCACCTCGCCCAGCAGCGCCAGCCAGTGCTCGGCCGGGTCGGTCGCGAAGTGGGCCTCCAGCAGCGCGATCAGCGCGTCGCGGTGCTCCACGCGCTGAGCGTTGGTCGCGAAGCGTGGATCCTCGGCGTCGATGCCCAGCCCGGAGCAGAGCTTGGCCCACTGGCCCTCCGAGCCGCAGGCGATCTGGATCGGCGCTGTACCGGTCTCGAAGAGGCCGTACGGCGCGATGGCCGGGTGGTGGGCGCCGGCCAGCCCCGGTACCTCGCCGGCGACGGTCCAGCGGGTGCCCTGGAAGGCGTGCACGCCGACCATGCCGGCCAGCAGCGAGGTGCGCACCACGCGCCCGCGGCCGGTGCCGGCCCGCTCGTGCAACGCCGCCAGCACCCCGATCGTGCCGTTCATCCCGGCCACGAGGTCGGCGATCGGCACGCCGACCTTGGTGGGTTGGTCGGTGCCGGTCAGCGACATCAGACCGCCCTCGCCCTGCGCGATCTGGTCGTAGCCGGCTCGCTGTGCCTCGGGGCCGTCGTGGCCGAACCCGGTGATCGAGAGCACCACCAGCCGCGGGTTGAGCTCGTGCAGTCGGGAGACCGGGAAGCCGAGTCGGTCCAGCACCCCGGCGCGGAAGTTCTCCATCAGCACGTCGGCGCGGGCGACCAGCCGGGCCAGCACGTCCTGGTCCTCGGGGGACTTCAGGTCGAGGACCAGGGACTCCTTGTTGCGGTTGGTGGAGAGGAAGTACGTCGACTCGCGCTCGTCGTCCTCCCCGATGAACGGCGGCCCCCAGCCCCTGGTGTCGTCGCCCGTGCCGGACTCGATCTTGATCACCCGGGCGCCCAGGTCGCCCAGCGTCATCCCGGCGTGTGGACCGGCCAGCGCCCGGGTGAGGTCGAGGACGAGGAGGTCGCTGAGCGGGCCGTCGGAGTCCGGTGAGGTCATGACCGCACTCAACCACCCGGCGCCGACAGGAGGAATGGCACGCCTTGCCAAGACGCGTCACCGAGGTTGTCGGTGCGTGATGATTCGATGGCCCCATGAGCTCGTCGACGACCTACCGCCTGGTGCGCCCGAGTGCAGCCGGTGGGGCCGCGCCTCCGGTGCTCGACGAGCACCAGCAGCGCGTCGTCGACCACCCCGGCGGGCCGCTGCTCGTGCTGGCCGGCCCGGGCACCGGCAAGACCACCACACTCGTCGAGGCGATCGTCGACCGCATCGAGCGGCGCGGCGCGGCTCCCGAGAGCGTGCTCGCGCTGACCTTCTCCCGCAAGGCGGCCGAGCAGCTGCGCGACCGGGTGACCGCCCGGCTCGGACGGACCACCTCGACCCAGCTGAGCTCGACCTTCCACTCCTTCGCCTACGGGCTGATCCGGCAGTACTCGCCCGCGGAGCTGTACGCCGCCCCGCTGCGACTGCTCAGCGCCCCGGAGCAGGACGTCGTGCTGCAGGGGCTGCTGACCGACACCCCCGAGTCCGTGCACTGGCCGGAGTCGCTGCGCCGCGCGGTCGGCACCCGCGGGTTCGCCCGCGAGGTCCAGTCGGTGCTGGCGCGGGCCCGGGAGAAGGGCCTGGACGGTCCGGCCCTGCAGAAGCTCGGCTTCGAGGGCGACCTTCCGGAGTACGTCGCCGCCGGCCTCTTTCTCGACCAGTACCTCGACGTCCTCGACAGCCAGAGCGCCGTCGACTACGCCGACCTGATCCGTCGCGCGGTGATCGAGGCCGAGGCCCACCGGCACGAGCTGCGGGCCCGGTTCTCCCACGTCTTCGTCGACGAGTACCAGGACACCGACCCCGGCCAGGTCGCGCTGCTGCGGGCGCTCGCCGGCGACGGCGGCAACCTCACCGTGGTCGGCGACCCCCACCAGTCGATCTACGGCTTCCGGGGCGCCGAGGTGCGCGGGATCCTCGAGTTCCCCTCCGCCTTCCGGCAGCGCAGCGGGACACCGGCCGAGGTGGTGGCCCTGCGCACCACCCGCCGCTTCGGCCCGCGGCTGCTGCTGGCCTCGCAGCGGGTGGCTCGCCGGCTCAGCCTGACCGGTTCGATCGAGGAGGAGGCGCGGCGGGCGTTCCTGGAACCGGTCGCCGCCGCGAACGACCTCGGCGAGGGCCGGGTCGAGGTGCTGACCTTCGACACCGAGCGCGCCGAGGCCGAGCACCTCGCCGACCTGCTGCGCCGCGCCCACCTCGAGGACGAGGTGCCGTGGTCGGAGATGGCGGTGCTGGTCCGCTCCGGCCGCACCAGCATCCCCGCCCTGCGCCGGTCGTTGATCGGCGCCGGCGTCCCGGTCGAGGTCGCGGCCGACGACACCCCGCTGGTCCAGGAGCCCGCCCTGCAGCCGCTGATCGAGGCGCTGCGGGCAGTGGTCAACCTCGACAACGACGACCCTGAGCACCCCGACTTCCTCGACCCGGTCCGGGCGCACACGCTGCTGGTCTCGCCCCTGGTCGGCCTCGACGCCACCGACGTACGCGGCTTGTCCCGCCTGCTGCGCACGGCCGAGAAGGCACGCACCAGCGCGTCGGGCGAGCCACCCCGATCCTCCCCGGAGCTGCTGCGTGCGGTGATCGTGCAGCCCGACCTGCTTGACGGTGCCGACGGTCCGGTCGTCGCCCGGGTCCGGGGCCTGGCCCGGCTGCTCGCGGGCGCCCGTCGGCGCCTGGACGCCGGGTCGACCCCCGAGGAGGTGCTCTGGGAGCTCTGGTCGGGCACCTCGTGGCCGGCTCGCCTGCGCATGAGCGTCGAGTCCGGCGGGCCCGGTGCCCGGCTGGCGCACCGCGACCTCGACGCCGTCTGCGCCCTCTTCGAGACCGCGGCCCGCGCCGAGG
Organism: Nocardioides sp.; assembly: GCF_041600255.1. Classification (GTDB taxonomy): domain Bacteria; phylum Actinomycetota; class Actinomycetes; order Propionibacteriales; family Nocardioidaceae; genus Nocardioides. The sequence goes on from NZ_JBFIKK010000158.1 coordinate 6,608, forward strand.
AGCAGCGCGGCCACACCTCCGTCGCCACCTTCCTCGACACCCTAGCTGCCCAGCAGATCCCGGCGGACACGCTCGCCGACCGGGGCGTGCGCAGCGAGGCGGTCCGGTTGTTGACCGCCCACCGCTCGAAGGGCCTGGAGTGGCGGCTGGTGGTGGTGGCCCACGTGCAGGAGGACGGCTGGCCGGAC
>NZ_JBFIKK010000159.1:0-6764 GCF_041600255.1 Nocardioides sp.
AGCGGCCGTTCGGCGCTGAGCTGGTCCTGCTCGACGGGGGTCAGCGACCCCTGCTCGGCGGCGGCGTCGAGCCCCATCGCGGCGGCGAGCGCAGGCTCCCGCTCGACCAGCTCGCCGGTCTTCACCAGCGCATAGAGGCGGGCGGGCTGGTCCCAGCCGCCGGCCGCGATGTGGGCCTCGATCTCGAGGACGGCCGAGGCGAGCGCAGGGTCCACCTCGAGGTCGGCCACGAGGTCAGGACTGAGCTCGAGCTCCGGGTCGGTCACGCGTTCCCCTTGCAGGTCGGGAGGTCGGCGTCCGGGTCGTCGACCCACGCCTTGATCGAGTCGGTGGCGCTGTGCATCGTCGGCGCCCGGACCAGGCGCATGTCGCCGTTCTGCGAGCCCAGCGCGTCCGCGCAGTTGTCCGGCGGCACCAGGAAGAGCTCGGCGCCCGCGTCGCGCGCGGCCACGATCTTCTGCTGGATGCCACCGATCGGGCCGACCTGGCCGGCGCCGTTGATGGTGCCGGTGCCGGCGACGATCCGGCCGTCGGTCAACGAGCCGGGGGTCAGCGTGTCGTAGATGCCGAGCGAGAACATCAGCCCGGCGCTCGGGCCGCCGATGTTGTCGGCGATGTTGACCGAGACCTGGAAGGGGAAGACGTAGCCGGTGCCGAGCCGGATGCCGACCACCTGGTTGCCCTCCTCGTTGGTGGTGGGCACGACTCGCACGGTGGTGGGCTCGCCGCCGCGGAGCACCTCGAAGGTCACCGCCTCGCCCGGGGGCGTGGCCTGCAGCGTGTCGATGATGTCCTCGGGCTCCTCGACCGGGGTGCCGTTGATCGAGCGGAAGACGTCGCGCACCTTCAGCCTGCCGTCGGCGGGCGCGTTGTCGGAGACGCTGAGCACCTCCAGCGCCGGCTCCACGTCGTAGCCCAGCTCGGCCAGCGCGACCGCGATCGCGGCGTCCTGCGAGGAGACCATCTCGACCGCGCCGTCCTCCCGGGACTGCTCGGTCGTCTCGTCAGGACGGTAGACCGCCTTGTAGGGGTAGACGGCGTCCTCGCGGCTGATCCAGTCGCTCATCACGTCGAAGAGGTTGAGCTTGGCGTCCGGCTGGGAGACGTAGACGGTGGTCATCCGCAGCTCGCCGTCGTCGCGGTAGGTCTTCTGACCGTTGATCTGGATGATCTCCGCGCCGTCGGTGTCACCGAGCACGTCGACGGTCAGGCCGGGCTCGTAGGTGACGTAGGGCAGGGGTTGGGTCGCCGCGATCACCAGCAGGGCCAGGACCAGCGGCGCCGCCAGGATCCCGGCCAGGGTGCGCTGCGTCATGGCCCCCAGCCTCTCACCCAGCGACAACTACCCTGCGCGCTGGGTGTGGGGTGGCTCCGCAGGAGGCACCTGCCGGGCTCGCGAGGGGCGTACGGCGATCCCGGTGCTGCGGTCCCGTTCGGACGTCCGGGGGGTCGCCCGACCCTTCGGCGGGCGTGGCTCGCGCTGCAGCGCCTCGGCCAGCCGGCGTACGGCGACGTCACGGTCGACCTCGCCCCGGCCCTCGCGGCCCAGCCAGCTCACCCAGGCCATCGCCACGGCCGTCAGCACCGCCGACGGCACGAGCCACCACAGGATCTCCACCCCCGCAGCGTAGGCACCCCGAGGCCCCACGCCGGGCAGAAACGCTCAGGGCGTGCCCACCCACTCGTCGGAGCCGTCACCGAAACGCTGGTGCTTCCAGATCGGGACCTCGGCCTTGAGGGTGTCGATCAGGGCCCGGGAGGCCTCGAAGGCCGCTCCCCGGTGGGCCGCGGTCGTCGCCACCACGACCGCGATGTCCCCGATCGCCAACGCGCCGGTGCGGTGCACGGCCGCCACGCCGGTGACGTCGTACTCCTCGGCGATCCGGGCGCAGACCTGCCGCAACCGCTCCAGCGCGCTGGGGTGGGCGGAGTAGTCGAGGCCGTCGACCCCCTTGCCGCCGTCGTGGTCGCGGACCCGGCCCACGAAGAGGGTCAGACCGCCCGAGGCGTCGTCGTCGAGGGCTGCCACGACCTCGGCGACGTCGAGCGGCGTCTCGCGCAGGTCGACCAGGCGTACGGCGGGAGTGCTCACCCGGTGAGCCTAGCCACGGGGACACGGACTGACCCCGATTGTCGGGAGCGCGTACCGTGGGCCCCATGAACGACACCCCCGACGACACCCCCTCCGGGCCTGACGACAGCGGTCAGAACCCGTTCAAGGGCACGCCGTTCGAACAGTTCTTCGCCGGCGGCCTGGGCGGGTTCGGTGGCGCCGGCGGCGGCATCCCCGACCTGAGCCAGCTGTTCAGCCAGATCCAGTCGATGATGCAGCCCTACGACGGTGCGCTGAACTGGGACCACGCGCTGGATCTCGCCCGCAAGTCCGTGGCCCAGAAGGCCGACCCCGCCCCCACCCAGCGCCAGAAGGACGCCGTCGCCGACGCGATCCGGCTCGCCGACCACTGGCTCGACGAGACCACCGAGTTCCCGTCGGGAGTGAGCTCGGCGACCGCCTGGAGCCGCGCCGAGTGGCTGGTCGGCACGCTGGACGTGTGGAAGGTGCTCGTCGAGCCGATCGCCGAGCAGTCGACCGCCGCCCTGGGCAGCGCGCTGCCCGAGGAGGCGCGGGCCGTCTCCGGGCCGATGCTGGGCATGCTCGGCAAGGCCGTCGGCGTGATGGTCGCCAGCCAGGTGGGCTCGGGCCTGGGCGTGCTGGCCGGCGAGGTGCTGAGCGCCTCCGACATCGGACTGCCGCTGGCCCCGGCCGGCCGCGCCGCCCTGGTGCCCGCCAACGTGGCCGCCTTCGCCGACGGCCTCGACGTCAGCGAGGACGACGTCCTGCTCTACCTGGCGCTGCGCGAGGCCGCCCACCAGCGCCTCTTCGCGCACGTGCCGTGGCTGCGCGAGCACCTGATCGGCGCGGTGGCGGCGTACGCCCGCGGCATCGAGATCAACGCCGAGGGCATCCAGAGCCGCATCGAGGAGCAGATGCGCGGGATCGACCCCACCAACCCCGAGTCGATGCAGGCGCTGCTCGACGGCGGCATGTTCGACCTGCCGCAGTCCGAGGCACAGACCAAGGCACTGCAGCGGCTCGAGGTCACCCTCGCGCTGGTCGAGGGCTGGGTCGACGAGGTCGTGCACCAAGCCACCGAGGAGCGGATGCCCGCGGCCGCCAAGATGCGCGAGGCCGTGCGCCGGCGCCGTGCCGCGGGTGGCCCGGCGGAGCAGACCTTCGCCTCGCTGGTCGGCCTCGAACTGCGCCCGCGCCGGCTGCGCGACGCCTCCACCCTGTGGGGCTCGCTGCGCACCCGGCAGGGCACCGAGGCCCGCGACGGCGTCTGGATGCACCCCGACCTGCTGCCGACCGCCGAGGACCTCGACGACCCGCTGGGCTTCCGGGAGGGCGCGGCCGCCCCCGAGTCGCTGAGCGACGACGACTTCGACGCCGCCCTGCGCGACCTGCTCGACGGGCCCACCGAGGAGTGAGCCTGCACCACGACGCGCTGACCCACTTGTCGGCGTGGTCGGCGTACGACGACGCGCAGGAGGCGTTGCGAGCCCGGTTCGTCGAGCACCTCGAGCGTCGGCCGGACGGGACGCAGCGCGGCTGCTTCCCCGACCACCTCACCGCCGGTGTCCTGGTGCTGGACGATTCGCTCGGCCACGTCCTGCTGAACCTGCACGGCAAGGCGAAGCGGTGGTTCCACTTCGGCGGTCACTGCGAGGACGACGACCCCACGCTGGCCGGCGTCGCGCTGCGGGAGGGCCTGGAGGAGTCCGGGCTGCCCGGGCTGCGCCTGGACGCCGAGCCCGCGCAGCTCGACGCTCACACGGTGGCGTTCTGCGATCCCCGCGGCACCGTGCACCACCTCGACGTCCGCTACGTCGCCCTGGCCCCGGTCGACGGCGCGCACGCCACCAGCGAGGAGTCGCTGGACGTCCGGTGGTGGCCGCTGGACGCGTTGCCGGAGCTGGAGCCCGCGATGCACGAGCTGATCGCGATCGCGCGGCGACGCTTCGGCTGAGCCTGCGCCGGGGGCGGTGCTCAGTCGACGGGGCCGGTGCTCAGTCGACGGAGCCGGTGCTCAGTCGACGGGGTCGCTGTCCGAGGGCTCCTCGGCCTGCTCGCTCTGCGGCGGGTCGACCTGGGCGGCGGCCGACCAGCCCAGCAGGTAGCCCCGGGCACGCTCGGCGTGCGGGTACTGCGCCACCCAGCCCCAGAACTTCTCGTCGTGGCCGACCTCGAGCAGGTGGGCGAGCTCGTGCACCAGGACGTAGTCGACGACCCAGCCCGGCATGCCCTGGAGCCGGTCGGAGACCCGGATCGCCCGGTCACCCGGCGTGCAGGAGCCCCAGCGGGCGTTCTGGTTGGTCGCCCAGCGCACCGACTCCGGGACCGCCAGCCCACCGAGGTAGCGGTCGTTGAGCGTCCGGGCCCGGTGCAGCAGGTCGTCGTCGGAGGGCCGGCGACGGCGTTCGGACTTCTCCAGCCGGGCCACCATCGTGCTCACCCACTCGGCTTCCTCGGCACGGCTCAGCGAGGCCGGGATCATCACGATGATCCGGTCGCCGTCGCGGTACGCCGAGACCGTGCGGCGGCGCCGCTTCGAGCGGCGTACCTCCACCTCGGCGTTGGGTGTGGCGGCGGACATGCCCCCAAACTATCCGTTCGCCCACTCCAGCAGGTGTTCTCTCGGCCAGGTGTTGACGATCCGTTCCGGGTCGATCCCGGCGTCCTCGGCGCGCTCGCAGCCGTGGACCAGGAAGTCGAGCTGACCCGGGGCGTGGGCGTCGGAGTCGATGGAGAACAGGCAGCCCAGGTCCCGGGCCAGCTCCAGCAGCCGGGTCGGCGGGTCGCGACGTTCGGGCCGGGCATTGATCTCCACGGCCACGCCCTCCTCGGCGCAGGCACCGAAGACCGCCTCGGCGTGGAACTCCGAGGGGGGCCGGGTGCCGCGGTTGCCGGTCACCAGCCGGCCGGTGCAGTGCCCGAGCACGTTGGTGCGGGGGTTGCGCACGGCCGCCACCATCCGTCGGGTCATCGCGGCGGAGTCCATCCTGAGCTTGGAGTGGACGCTGGCCACGCGGACGTCGAGCCGGGCCAGCATCTCGTCGCTCTGGTCCAGTCCGCCGTCGTCGAGGATGTCGACCTCGATCCCCTTGAGCAGCCGGAAGCCGGCCCCGCCCAGGTGGTCGTTCACGGCGTCGATCACGTCGAGCTGGCGGGCCAGGCGCTCGGCGCTCAGCCCGTGGGCGACCTTCAGCCGCGGCGAGTGGTCGGTCAGCACCAGGTACTCGTGGCCGAGCTCGATCGCGGTGAAGGCCATCTCCTCGATCGGCGACCCGCCGTCGGACCAGTCCGAGTGGCTGTGCAGGTCACCGCGGAGCCGGGCGCGCAGGTCGTGCCCGCCGGCGGTGAGCGGCCCGCCGTGCTCGCGCTCGAGCGTGGCCAGCCGCTCGGGGAGGACACCCTTCACGGCGTCGGCGATCACCGCCGCCGAGCTCGCCCCCACCCCGGGCAGGTCGGTCAGGGTGCCGGCGGCCACCGCCCGGGCCACCTCCTCGGCCGGCATCGGGAGGATCACCGCAGCGGCCCCGCGGAACGCCTTCACCTTGTAGGTGTCCTCCCGGGCCCGCTCGAGCAGGAACGCGACCCGGCGCAGCGCCGCGACCGGCCCGGCGTCGTACGGCGAGCCGGCGGCCGGGGGTTGTTCCTGCTGCGACACGCGTCACCCTCCGGATTTCTTTCCTCCACAGGCAGTGGAGGGGCGTTGGTGCTGGTCAGCGGCGTTCGGTCCCGGCCGACAGGCGGCGTTCTCCACAGTGGTTTCCCGGTTCTGACCCCAGTTCTCCACGGTAGTCCCCCGCTTGTCCACAGGCTCGTCCACAGCCGTCTCCACAGGTCGCGGGACGGATCCGGGCCGATCCGTTGACCGCAGCGTTGCGCGGCTCCTAGCGTGACGCCCAGATGAGGCCCCCGGGTCACTGACCGGCACTCGCAAGGGGAAGGCGAGTGCCGCCAGGTGGACCGGGGGCCTCCTCTCGTGTCGGGCGCCTCAGTTGCCGGTGAAGACCGGAGCCCGCTTGGCGTGGGCCGCGCGGATCCCCTCCTGGAGGTCCTCGGTGGCCAGGGTCAGCGGCTGGGCCATCCCCTCCCACTGCAGTCCGCTCTCGTAGTCGGCGTGGCCACCGTCGGCCAGCGCCAGCTTGGTCAGCCTGGTGGCGATCGGCGCGTTCGCGGCGATGCCCTGGGCGGCAGCGAGGATCTCGTCCTGGAACGAGGCGGGGTCGATCACCCGGGAGACCATGCCCAGGCGCAGGGCCTCGTCGGCCTCCACCACCCGGCCGGTGAGCAGCAGGTCCCGTGCGTGGGCGGGGCCGACCACGTTCGGCAGCAGGTAGGTGCCGGCCATCCCGGAGTGCATCCCCAGACGCACGAACGGCACGCCCATCTTGGCGCCGTCGGCGGCGTACCGGATGTCGCAGGCCAGCGCCAGGCAGAGCCCGGCGCCGATCGCCGGACCGTTGATCGCCGCGATGGTGGGCACCTCGAGCTTCCGGATCGAGAGCCAGGCCCGGTAGAAGGCCATCATCCGGGTGCGCAGGTAGTCGACCGAGGCGTCCGGCTCGCTGGCGATCCAGGAGGTGTTGCCGCCCGAGCAGAAGGCAGACCCTTCGCCGGTCACCACGACGACCCGCACGGAGCGGTCGGCGGCGAGCTCGTCGATGGTGGCGATCCACGAGGCGGTCATCTGGTCGGA
>NZ_JBFIKK010000160.1:0-6691 GCF_041600255.1 Nocardioides sp.
GGCTCCGAGAAGCGCTTCGGCGACCCGATCGAGGCCGCGTTGCGCTGGCAGGACGCGGGCGCCGAGTGGATCCACCTCGTCGACCTGGACGCCGCCTTCGGCCGTGGCAACAACCGGGAGCTCCAGGCGAAGATCGTCGGCACCCTGGACATCAAGGTCGAGATGAGCGGCGGGATCCGCGACGACGAGTCGCTCGCGGCCGCGATGGCGACGGGCTGCCGGCGGGTCAACATCGGCACCGCCGCGCTCGAGCAGCCCGACTGGTGCGCCTCCGCGATCGCCGAGTACGGCGACCGGGTCGCGGTCGGGCTCGACGTACGCGGCCGGACGCTGGCGGCGCGCGGCTGGACCCGTGAGGGCGGCGACCTCTACGAGGTCCTGTCCCGCCTCGACTCCGAGGGCTGCGCGCGGTACGTGGTCACCGACGTCAACAAGGACGGCATGCTCCAGGGGCCGAACCTCGACCTGCTGCGCGACGTCTGCGCGGCCACCGACCGCCCGGTGGTGGCCTCCGGCGGGATCACCGAGCTCTCCGACCTCGCGGCCCTGATGGGCCTGGTCGGCGACGGCGTGGAGGGCGCCATCATCGGTACCGCGCTCTACGAGGGCCGCTTCACGCTCCCCGACGCCCTGGCGCTGACCCGTCCGTCGGCGGGATCCGGCTCGTGAGCCTGGCGGTCCGGGTGATCCCGTGTCTGGACGTCGACGCCGGTCGCGTGGTCAAGGGGGTGAACTTCCGCGAGCTGCGGGACGCCGGCGACCCGGTCGAGCTGGCCCGGCTCTACGACGCCGCGGGCGCCGACGAGCTGACCTTCCTCGACATCTCCGCCTCGCACCAGGGTCGCGCCACGACGATGGAGATCGTCTCCCGGACCGCCGAGGAGGTCTTCATCCCGTTGACCGTCGGCGGGGGAGTCGGCTCGGTCGAGGACGTCGACCGGCTGCTGCGGGCCGGGGCGGACAAGGTGGCGGTGAACACGGCCGCCATCCGGCGGCCCGAGCTGGTCGCGGAGATCGCGGACCGGTTCGGCAACCAGGTGCTGGTGCTCTCGGTCGACGCCCGGCGCGCGAGTGGCACCGCCTCCGGCTGGGAGGTCACCACGCACGGCGGACGGGAGTCGGCCGGTCTTGACGCTTTGGAGTGGACGGTGCGTGCCACCGAGCTCGGCGCCGGCGAGATCCTGCTCAACGCGATGGACGCCGACGGCACCCGGGACGGCTTCGACCTCGACCTGATCCGGGCGGTGCGCGGCGAGGTCACCATCCCGGTGATCGCCTCCGGTGGCGCCGGCGCCGTCGAGCACTTCGCGCCGGCGGTCGAGGCGGGCGCGGACGCGGTGCTGGCGGCGACCGTCTTCCACTTCGGGACGCTCACCATCGGCGAGGTCAAGCAGGCGCTCGCCGGCGCCGGACACCCGGTCCGCTGATCGCGTCGACCCGGCCGCGGCCTCAGGGCCGCAGCAGTCGCAGCGGTACGTCGTACAGCCGTCGGGCCTCGGGGTGCGAGACCACGAGCCGATCACCCACCACGGCGGCCGCCACGTTCTCCGGGGTGGTGCCCGCCTCGTCCAGGACCAGCTCGCCGACCACCTGACGGGTGCGCGGGTCGATGGTCCACACCACCGGTCCACGCTGGCCGACCACGTAGACCAGGCCTCCGTTCGCCACGACGGCGTCCGCGGTGGCCAGGCCGGGCAGGCGTACCGCCGGCTTGAGGGTGGTGAGGTCGAACCCGATCACCTGGTCGTCCACCGTGCACGCCACCCAGAGCAGCCCCTCCGCCACCAGCAGCCCCGACGGGGTCAGGCAGGAGCCGGCGCTGCGGGACTCGACCTCGTCCCCGTCGAAGCGGGAGAGCGAACCCGCGGTGTGGTTGGCGACGAAGAGCGACCCGGAGGATGCCACCGTGACCAGGCGCGGGCCGACGCCCACCCCGACGGGCCTGCCCAGCTCTCCGGTGGTGGGATCCATCGGCAGGAGTCGATCGCCCGCCTGGTCCACGATCCACACGCTGGTGCCGTCGAAGGCCAGCCCTTCGGGCTCGCTGTCGGTGCGCCCCACCTCGACCCGCAGGTCGACCTCGGCGGTCGCCGGGTCGATCCGGACCACGGCGCCCTCGTCGATCAGGCTGACCCAGACCCCGGCCGGCGTCTCGACCAAACGCAGCGGCAGGTCGCCCACGGCGATCCGTCGACCGTCGCCGGTCAGGACCTCCCCGGCGTCGGGCAGTGCGGTCCACACCTCGGTGCCCACTCGGGCCACGCCCACCGGCCGGGTGTCGAGGTCGGTGACCCGGACGCCGGCCGGTGCGACGAACGGCGACGCGGACGGAACGCTCGTCGGGGACACCGAGGGGGACACCGAGGGCGACACCGATTCGGTTCCGCCGCTCCGGGGGGCGGGCGAGGAGCAGGCGGTCAGCACGAGTGCCAGGCAGAGGGACAGGAGCAGTGCGGAGGGCCTCATCCGGCGAACGTAGCCTGTCGGAAGCCGGGGAATACCGTGGCACGACGGCGCGGTTGCGCAGAGGCCCGACGCAGAGGCGTGCGGGGAGGAACAGGAGCGGCTCACCAGGTGACGGAAGCAACAGCCCCCGCGCGAGGATCCACGACCCGCCAGGGTTTCGCGGTCCTCGGAGTCGCCATCCGGCGCGAGCCCTGGATCTTCGCGCTCTCCACGCTCGGCAGTCTGCTCTTCGGTGCCCTGACCGTCGCCGACGCCTGGGTGCTCGGTTGGGCGACCGACCACGTGGTGATCCCCGCCTTCCGGGACGGCGAGATCGGTGGCGGCCTGCTCTGGGCGATCCTCGGGCTCTTCCTCGGGGTCGCGATCCTGCGCGCGGTCGGCATCGTCGCTCGGCGACTCGGGGCCGGCATCATGCAGTACCGGATGCAGGCGCACACCCGGCGCGCGGTCACCCGGCAGTACCTCTCCCTGCCGATGGAGTGGCACCAGCGACACCCCACCGGGCAGCTGCTCTCCAACGCCAACGCGGACGTCGAGGCTGCGTGGGGGCCGATCGCTCCGCTCCCGATGGCGGTCGGCACGCTCGCGATGATGGTGATCGCGATCGTGCAGATGCTCTTCGCCGACCTCGTCCTGGCGATGATCGGCCTGCTGGTCTTCCCGCTGGTGATCGCGGCCAACATCGCCTACCAGCGGGTCGCCTCGCCGCTGATGACCCGCGCCCAGCAGCTGCGCGGCGAGGTCAGCGAGATCGCCCACGAGTCCTTCGACGGCGCCCTGGTGGTCAAGACCCTCGGCCGCGAGGGCGAGGAGACCGACCGCTTCGCTGCCAAGGCGCACGAGCTGCGCGAGGTGAACATCCGCGCGGGCAGGGTGCGGGCGGCGTTCGACCCCGTGCTCGCTGCCCTGCCGAGCTTCGGCGTGCTGGTCGTCCTGGCCGTCGGCGTGGACCGCGTGCTCTCGGGGGCCACCGATCCCGGCGCCGTGGTCACCGTGGCCTACCTGCTCACGATCGTCTCGTTCCCGATCCGCTCGATCGGGTGGCTGCTCGGTGAGTTCCCGCGCAGCGTCGTCGGCTTCCGCCGGGTCTCGGCCGTCCTCGACGCGCGCGGCGGGCTCGAGTTCGGCGACCACGAGGCGGTCGGGGAGGGCGCCGGCGCACGTCTCGAGGTCGAGGACCTGGCGTACGCCTACGACCGGTCCCAGCCGGTGCTCGACGGGCTGAGCTTCACCGTGGAGCCGGGGCGCACCGTCGCCATCGTCGGCCGGACCGCGTCGGGCAAGAGCACGCTGACCTCGCTGCTGACCCGTCTGGTCGACCCCGACGCCGGCCGGATCCTGCTCGACGGCATCGACCTGCGCGACCTGGCCCGGGGCGAGCTCGCCTCGGCCGTCTCGATCGTCGCGCAGACCGCGTTCCTCTTCGACGACACCGTGCGCGGCAACATCACCCTCGGCAGCGACGCGATCACCGACGAGGACGTCTGGGCCGCGCTGCGACACGCCCAGGCGGACGGCTTCGTGGCCGCCCTGCCCGAGGGGCTCGACACCCGACTGGGGGAGCGCGGCACCTCGCTGTCGGGTGGTCAGCGCCAACGGATCTCCCTGGCCCGGGCCCTGGTCCGCAAGCCCCGGCTGCTGATCCTCGACGACGCCACGTCCGCGGTCGACCCGGAGGTCGAGGCCCGGATCCTGGCCGCCCTGCGCACCAGCGGCGGGGGCGCCACGCTGGTCGTGGTCGCGTACCGCAAGGCCACCATCGGACTGGCCGACGAGGTCGTGCACCTCCAGGACGGTCGGGTCGCCGACCGGGGCACCCATCAGGAGCTGCTGGAGCGCAGCCCGTCGTACGCCCGTCTCGTGAACGCCTACGAGACCGAGCACTCCGAGCTGGCAGGGGATCTCCAGTGACCACGACGCCGACGGGTCCGGCCCCGGCTGCCGCGCAGCGCACCAGCGGGACCGCGATGGACTCGGGCGAGGAGATGGGCGCCTTCGAGACCATCCGCCGGGGCGTGCACTTCTCACCGGAACTCAAGGAGGGTTTCCGCGGAACGCTGCTCCTCGCCGTGCTGGCCTCGCTGGGGCAGATCGTCGTGCCGGTCGCGGTCCAGCAGACCATCGACCAGGGCCTGAACGCCCCGGGTGGTCCGGACGTGGGCTACACGGTGTCGATGGCGGTCCTCGCCGGCATCGCGGTGCTGCTGACCGGTGCGGCGTCGTACGCGATGACCAGCCGGCTGTTCCGGGTCTCCGAGCGTGGCCTCGCCACGTTGCGGATCAAGGCCTTCCGGCACGTGCACGACCTCCCGCTGCTCACCCAGAACACCGAGCGCCGCGGAGCCCTGGTCGCCCGGGTCACCAGCGACGTCGACCAGGTCAGCCAGTTCCTGGTCTTCGGCGGTCTGATCTTCGTGATCAGCGTCGGTCAGATCCTGGTCGCCACTGTGGTGATGGTGGTCTACAGCTGGCAGCTGGCCATCGTCGTGTGGCTCTGCTTCGCGCCGCTGTTCGCTTCGCTGCGGTTCTTCCAGCGGCGGCTCTCCGAGGCCTACGGGATCGTCCGGCGCCAGGTCGGCCTGCTGCTCTCCGCGATCGCCGAGCCGGTCGTCGGTGCCGCTGTGGTCCGCTCGTACGCCGTCGAGGCCCGCACCCAGCGCCGGATCGACGAGGCGGTGGACGCCCACCGGGTCGCGAGCACCCGGGCCCAGGGGTTCACCGCGTTCTCGTTCTCGTTGGGCGGCATCTCGGCCGGGCTGGCGAACGCCGGGGTGCTGATCGTGGGGATCTGGCTGGGCTTCGCCGGTGACATCACCGCCGGCAAGGTGCTGGCCTTCGCGTTCCTGGTGACGCTCTTCGTGGGCCCGGTGCAGATGGGCACCCAGATCCTCACCGATGCGCAGAACGCCATCGCCGGGTGGCGCCGCGTGATCGGGATCCTGGAGACCCCTGCCGACCTGGTCGACCCGGGGGCGGACGGGCGGGTCCTGCCCCGGGGCCCGATCGACATCCGCTTCGAGGACGTGACCTTCGCCTACCCCGCCGGGCCGCCGGTGCTGCGCGACGTGACGATGGAGATCGCTGCCGGCTCGCGGATCGCGATCGTGGGGGAGACGGGGTCGGGCAAGTCCACCTTCGCCAAATTGCTCACCCGGCTGATGGACCCCGACGAGGGCCGCGTCCTGCTCGACGGCATCGACGTCGCGACGATCGCGCCCGGGTCGCTCAGGCGCAGCGTGGTGCTGGTGCCCCAGGAGGGCTTCCTCTTCGACGACACGATCAGCGCGAACGTCCGCTATGGCCGGCTCGACGCCACCGAGGCCGACATCCTGGCCAGCGCACGGGAGCTGGGCCTGGACGACTGGCTGGCCGGCCTGCCGAACGGCGTGCACACCCAGGTGGGTCAGCGCGGCGACTCGCTCTCCGCGGGGGAGCGCCAGCTGGTCGCTCTGCTGCGCGCGCACCTGGTCGATCCCGACCTGCTGGTGCTCGACGAGGCGACCAGTGCCGTCGACCCGTCGCTGGAGATGCGGATCAATCGCGCCCTGGAGCGCCTGATGAGCGGGCGGACCTCGGTCACCATCGCGCATCGGCTCTCGACCGCCGAGAACGCCGACGAGGTGGTCGTGGTGGACCGGGGTCGCATCGTCCAGCGCGGGCCGCACGCCCAGCTCCTGACCGAGACCGGCAGCGTGTACGCCGGCCTGCACGCGTCCTGGGTCTCCCAGCAGGGCTCCTGATCGGGGCACGCCGACGATGCGCCGCGGACCGGCGGGTCCTCAGGACAGCGCACCGCGTCTGACGGTCGGCCGGGTGTGGGGCGGTCAGGGTTGTCGGTCCCGGCTGACGTCGCGGCTGACGTCGGTGGTGCCGGTGGGGTCGCGGAGGTAGGTGTAGCCGTGCGGGCTGTTCCACAGGAACGATCCGGGATCGAGCCTGGTGTAGCGCCAGCCGCCGTGGGTCTTCAGTCGGTGGTGCCTGCGGCACAACGGCGCGATGTTGTCGGAGGTTGTGCTGCCGCCGGCGTTGTGGGGCTGGATGTGGTCGCTGTCGCAGGACCGGGCTGACCTGGTGCACCACGGGAACACGCAGGTCGGGTTGATCAGAACGGACTGTTCGCGGATCCGGTCGGGGACTTCGTAGGCGTCGACGTGGTGGTGCTCAGCCAGGTCGATCACCGGCTTCACGATCACCTGTGTGTCCGGGTTGGTGCACCAGCCGCGGA
>NZ_JBFIKK010000161.1:0-6556 GCF_041600255.1 Nocardioides sp.
CCGGCCGAGAAGCCGTCGGTGAGCGCCTGGACGTCTCCGGCGCGGTCAGCACCGAACGCGGTCGCGACCGCCGTCATCGCAGCCAGCCCGAGGGCGGAGCCCACCTGGTAGTTGGTGTTGACGATGCCGGAGGCAAGACCACCCTCCTGCGGGTCGGCGGCCGAGAGCGCCATGCCCAACGAGGGGATGAAGGCCATCGCCATGCCGGCCGCCGTCACCAGCGACGCGGGCAGGACGTCGACCGCGAAGCTGCCGTCCGGGCTGATCAGGGACAACCACGCCAACCCGATGGCCAGGGTGGCCAGCCCGGAGACGGTCATCGCCTTCGGGCCGAACGCCGCGATCAGCCGCGGTGCGGCGAGGATCATCCCCACCATGATGGTGAGCGTCAGCGGCAGCAGAGCCGCACCGCTGGCGAAGGCTCCCAGCCCCAGCACCTTCTGCAGGTAGAGGTTGATGAAGAAGAACATCGGGATCCAGGCCGCACCCAGCATCAGCTGGGCGACGTTCGCGGCCGCCAGGTTCGGTGCCCGGAAGATGCCGAGCCGCATCAGCGGCTGACGCAGCCGGGACTGGAGCAGGACGAAGAGCGCCAGCAGCGCCAGTCCCCCGAGTCCGAAGAGCAGCGTCCCGGCCGAGGACCAACCGGCCTCCGGCGCACGGACCACGGCGAAGACGACCGCAGCGAGACCCGCGGTCACGGTGACAGCACCGGTCACGTCCAGGGAGCCGCGCTGCGTGGCGCCGGCCGGCATCACCGAGGGTGCCAGGGCGACGACGACGGCAGCCAGCGGCAGGTTGATGAAGAAGACCCACGGCCAGCTGGCGTACTCGGTCAGCACTCCACCGAGGAACACGCCGGCCGTGCCGCCCGCCGGAGCGGCGGCGCCGTACAGTGCGAGCGCCTTGGTCAGCTCCTTGGGCGACGATCCGAAGATCGTGAAGAGCAGCGTCAGTGCGGCGGGCGCGATCAACGCGGCGCCGGCACCCTGCACGGCACGCCCGGCCAGCTCGGCGGACACGCTGCCCGCGAAGCCGGCGACCAGCGAACCGATCGCCAGGATGACCCACCCGCCGATGAAGATCCGGCGAGCGCCGTACAGGTCCGAGAGCCGGCCACCGAGCAGCAGCAGGCCCCCGAAGGCGACGACGTAGGCGTTGAAGACCCAGCTCAGGTCCTGGGGCGAGAACCCGAGGTCGGCCTGCATCTGCGGCAGGGCGACCCCGATGATCGAGGTGTCCATGATGACCATGAACTGGGCCGCGGCGATGAGCCAGAGCGCCAGCCAACGCCGACTGCTCAGACCTCCCGCGTCGTGGGGGGTGGTGGACATTGAAGTTGCCTCTCTCTGGTCGGTCAGCCGATCTCGACTGTCACGTGCACTGTGGTCGCGGGGGCTGTCGTCGCCCTGTCCGGTCGCTGTCCTGATCGGCGCGGGCTCGACAGCGGCTCACGGCAGGGTGGTCGGGTCGGAGACCAGCTGCACGGTGTACGACGTGCCGGCCAGCGCGGCGCGTACGTCGGCGGCGGACATGGTGCCCCCGAGCCGAACCCTCGAGGTCCGCGCGCTGGCGACCACGGTCCGCACCCCGGGCACGTCACGCAGCCGGGCTGTCACCTCACGGACGCAGTGACGACAGCTCATCCCGGCGACGATCAGCTCAAGGTCGGTCATGGCGTCACCCGGCCGTGGGGACGAGCTCGTCCAGCGCGGTCCTGGCGTCGGCCAGCAGCGCACGGGAGGCCACCAGCGGCCGCAGCTTGTTCAACGTGCGCGGAGACCCGAGGGCGACTCCCCCGACGAGGCGGCCGTCGCGGTCGACGAGGGCGAGGGTGACGGCGTCGTCCTCGCGGCTGCCCGCGAGGACCACTTCGCGGCCCTCCGGGCCCGGGCGGCCCAGCACCGTGATCGCCTTGCCGTGCAGACGGGTGGCGAACGACTCGGGCGCGTCGAGCGGGCCCGGGTCCTCGGACAGCCCCAGGTCGTGGAGCATCACGCGGGCGACGTGCCTGCCCTGGGCCAGGGCCTGGCCCCAGTGCTCGCCACGGACGGTGACCCCACCCCGACGGGGGCGTGCGACATCGCCGGCCGCGTAGAGACCTGCCACGCCGAGGACCCGCAGGTGCTCGTCGGTGGGCACCCCGTCCCGGGCCACGGGGAACAGGGGCGACAGACACGCCGTCGCCGGCGTCACCCCCGAGGCGACGAGGATGACGTCGACGACCGCGTGGGTGCCGTCGCACAGGCGCATCAGGACGGCATCGCCGAGCAGGTGGACACCGGCGACCGAGGTGGCGAACGCCGGCGTCAGGACGCCGCGTTGCTGGGCGCGGACCCAGCCCGCCACGGTCGCACCGAGGAGTCGGTCCAGCGGGGCCGGGTCCGGGTCGACCAGGGTGACGGCCGCACCTTCCGCGGCCAGCGTGTCGGCGGTCTCGGCACCGAGCAGGCCCGCGCCGACGACGCCGACCCGGACCGTCCGGTCACCGCGACGCGCAGCGGCTTCGTCGAGTGCCGACCGCAGGGTTGCGGCGTCGGCCGCCGTGCGCAGCTGGTGAACGCGGTTCGCGGCCACCTGGGTGTGCGAGACGTCGAGCGGACGGGGCTCGGCCCCGGTGGCGACGAGGACTGCGTCGTACTCCAGGCGCTCCCCGGTGTCCAGATGGGCGCATCGCGCCTCCGTGTCGAGCCGCGTCACCCGACGTCCGTGCCACGTGGTGACGTCCTCGTCGTCGGGCAGGCGGAGCGCCACCTGGGTCAGGGACATCTGGCCCCCGAGCAGGCCCTTGTTCACCGCGGTGCGGTTGTACGGCGACTCGGCCTCACCGTTGACGAGGGTGAGTCGACCTGCGTACCCGCGGGCCCGCAGCTCGCTCGCTGCGGCCGTGCCGGCGGCACCGGTGCCGATGATCAGCACACCGGCCTTGATGGTCTGGAACATGAGGACTCCTGGAGTGACTCCCCCGCCGCGACGGGGCTGGACGGGATCAGGCGGCGTCGACGAGGCTGCGGAAACGGCGCAGGCGCAGGCTGTTGGTGACCACGAAGACGGACGAGAAGGCCATGGCGGCACCGGCCAGCATCGGGTTGAGCAGGCCGGCGACCGCCAGCGGGATCGCGGCCACGTTGTAGGCGAAGGCCCAGAAGAGGTTGCCCTTGATCGTGGCGAGGGTGCTCCGGGAGAGCCGGATCGCGTCCGCGGCCGCGCGGAGGTCCCCGCGCACCAGGGTGAGGTCGCTGGCCTCGATCGCCACGTCCGTCCCGGTCCCCATCGAGAGACCCAGGTCGGCCTGGGCGAGGGCGGCAGCGTCGTTCACGCCGTCCCCCACCATGGCCACGACCCGGCCCTGCTCCTGGAGGCGCCGCACCACGGCCACCTTGTCCTCGGGCAGCACCTCGGCGATCACGCTGTCGGGCCCGGACGGGATCCCGACCTGGGCTGCGACGGAGCGTGCGACCGCCTCGTTGTCCCCGGTCAGCAGCACCGGCGTCAGCCCCAGCTCGGTGAAGCGGGAGATCGCCTCGGCGGAGGTGTCCTTGACGACGTCACTGACCACGAGCACCCCCCGGGCGCGCCCGTCCCACCCGACGGCCACGGCGGTTCGACCGTGCTCCTCGGCGTCGGCCATCGCGGCACGCAGCTCCTCGGGGAGGTGCTGGGACCAGTCGGCCAGCAGTCGGGCACGGCCCACCAGAACGGCGTGACCGTCGACGACGCCCTGGACGCCGAGGCCGGGCACGTTGGCGAAGTCCTCCACGGCCGGAAGGTCACCGACCCGTTCGCGAGCACCGGTGGCGATCGCCTGGGCGATCGGGTGCTCGGAGGCGTGCTCGAGGGCGCCGGCGAGCCGGGCCACCTCTGCGGTGTCCTCGCCACGAGCGGCCAGCACGTCGACGAGCGTCATCCGGCCGGTGGTGACGGTGCCGGTCTTGTCCAGGACGATGGTGTCCACGCGGCGGGTGCTCTCGAGCACCTCGGGGCCCTTGATCAGGATGCCCAGCTGCGCGCCTCGGCCGGTGCCGACCATCAGGGCGGTGGGCGTCGCCAGTCCCAGGGCGCACGGGCAGGCGATGATCAGGACGGCCACCGCGGCGGTGAACGCGGCGCCTGCACCGGCGCCGGCGCCGATCCAGAAGCCGAGCGTGGCCGCCGCCAGCGCGATCACGATCGGCACGAAGATGCCGGAGATCCTGTCGGCGAGACGTTGCGCCTGAGCCTTGCCGGTCTGGGCGTCCTCGACGAGCCGGGCCATCTGGGCCAGCTGGGTCTCGGTCCCGACGCGGGTGGCACGGACCACGAGACGTCCGCCGGCGTTGACGGTGGCACCGACCACGGCGTCGCCGGGAGCCACCTCGACGGGGACCGACTCGCCGGTCAGCATCGAGGCGTCCACGGCGGAGGACCCTTCGAGGACGACCCCGTCAGTGGCGACCTTTTCCCCGGGACGTACGACGAAGACGTCGTCGGTCTGGAGCTCGTCGGTCGGGATCAGGGTCTCGACCCCGTCCCGGAGAACCGTGACCTCCTTGGCGCCGAGCTCGAGGAGGGCGCGGAGCGCCGCCCCGGCACGTCGCTTGGACCTGGCCTCGAAGTATCGCCCGGCGAGGATGAAGGTGGTGACCCCGGCCGCGGCCTCGAGGTAGATGTTGCCGAGGCCGTCGGAGCGCTCGATGGTGAGGGTGAAGGGGTGCGTCATGCCGGTCTCGCCGGCCGTGCCGAAGAACAGGGCGAAGAGCGACCAGCCCATGGCTGCCAAGGTGCCGACCGAGACCAGGGTGTCCATGGTTGCGGCGCCGTGCCTGAGGTTGGTCCAGGCGGCGCGGTGGAACGGCCAGGCACCCCACACCACCACGGGCGCGGCGAGGGTGAGGGAGAGCCACTGCCAGAAGGTGAACTGCCAGGCCGGCACCATCCCCATCGCGATGACCGGGATCGACAGCACCGCCGAGACGATCAGCCGTTGCCTCAGGGGAGCAACCGGGTCGGGCTCTGCATCCTGAGGGGAGCCCTGCCCGGTGTTCGACCGGTCGCCCGGCTGCTTCGGCTGCGGGATGCGGGCGGTGTAACCGGCGCTCTCGACCGCGGCCACGAGGGCCGCGGAGTCCACGGGACCGTCGGCGGCGCCGAGGGTGACCCGGGCCTTCTCGGTGGCGTAGTTGACGGTGGCGACCACGCCGTCGAGCTTGTTGAGCTTGCGCTCGATCCGGTTGGCGCACGACGCGCAGGTCATGCCACCGATCTGCAGCTCGACCTGCTGGCCGGTTGCTGGGGTTCCTTGGAGAGTCATGCGAGGTCCTTCGGTTCGTGGCGCTTGGGCCGGGCGTCGGACGGGTCACGTCCGGGGGGTGGACCCCTCCGCCGTCGGGAGGGGGGTGGCGACGGCGGAGGGGTCCGGTGGGGCCGGTCCGTCAGCTGTCGGCGAGCTGGTAGCCGGCCTCCTCCACGGCGCCCTGGACCTGGGTGCGGTCCACGGCGACGTCGGAGGAGATGGTGACCTGGCCGGAGCCGAGGTCGACGTCGACGTTCGAGACCCCCGGGATCTGGGTGATCTCCTCGGTGACCGACATCGCGCAGTGCGAGCAGGTCATGCCGGTGACGGTGTAGGTGGCGGCGGTGGGCATCTCGGGTGTTCCCTTCATCGGATGGCCTGCGGGCCGGTCGGCCTGCAGGGGGTCAGTGGTGGGCGGCATCGTCGTGCGTCTCCTCGGTGGGCGCCGGCGCCGTCCCGGGGTTCCCCGGTCGGGAGGCGCTCACGGTGAACGCAGCGGTGTGGACCCGACCTGCGTGCCGGAAGTCCAGGAACAGCCGGAAGTCGCCGGTCGAGGGCACCTCGGCGTCGAAGGTGATCGTCGGTCCGGCTGCGGTCCGACCGTCCGACGGATCACCGTCGGGGTGGACGTGCAGGTAGGCGAGGTCGTCCTCGCGCAGGGCGACGAGGTGGCCGGAGGCGCCGAGATAGGGCTGGAGGTCCGTGACCGGCCGCCCGCCTTGGGTGACGGACAGGCGCAGCCGTGAGGTCTCTCCGGCCACCAGGTCGCCGTCAAGCCGGACCTGGTAGCCGTCGACACGCGCGGTGCGCGACGTCGCGGGCAGGGGCCGGGGCCGGTAGCTGCCCGCCACCGACAGGTCGTGACCGAGGGTGTAGCCGGACTCGGCTGCGGCGGGTCGGAAGTCGGCGAAGATCCGGTACTCCCCCGGGGCGTCCAGGTCCAGCGGGATCGACCAGGTGCCGTTCGCCCCAAGCCGGGGGTGCACGTGCTGGAAGGCGCCGAGGTCGCGTCGTACGGCGATCAGGTGCAGGTCCTTGCCGTGGCTCTCGTCGTACGACGTGAGCGGCGCGCCCGTCGGGTCGGTGACCCGGAAGCGCAGCTGTGTCCTGCCGGGAGCCTCGACGAGATCGTCGAGGACCTGCAACGAGTAGCCGTCCTGGCTGACCATCAGTCCGCCCGGGATCTCCTGGGGGGACGGTGGGGTGTTGGACGGCGTCCGGGGGGACGGGGTGGGAGCTGTCGCCGGCCGGTGACCTCCGTCGTGGCGGACGGGTTCGGCGCCG
>NZ_JBFIKK010000162.1:0-6525 GCF_041600255.1 Nocardioides sp.
GCAGCGGGGCGACGTCGATGCCCAGCACACGAGCCAGCGTGCGCAGGTGCCCCCGGGCGTAGAAGTCCCCGCCACACGGCACGAAGTCGTCGACCTCGATGGACTCGATCACGTGCGGGCGGATCCGCGTGCGATCGGCCAGCTGGTCCACGGTCAGCGAGAGCCGGGTCCGGGCCGCCGCGAGCTCGGGCCCGATCACCGGGTCCTCGGCGGGCTCGGCGGCGAAGTCGTCGATCACCAGGGGCTCCACACCGGAGCCCGCCCGGGCGATCGGGCTGACCCG
This sequence comes from Nocardioides sp., assembly GCF_041600255.1. GTDB lineage: Bacteria > Actinomycetota > Actinomycetes > Propionibacteriales > Nocardioidaceae > Nocardioides. The sequence goes on from NZ_JBFIKK010000162.1 coordinate 284, forward strand.
GTCCCCCCACACCACGGTGTCCTCGACCAGGTTGACGCTGCCCGGACGGCGCAACTCGCGCGCCTCCGGCAGGCCACGCCCGTCGGTGGCATCGACCTGGTCGGAGGCCAAGGCCGTGGCGCCCAGCGAGAAGTCACTGCGCACCTCGGCGCGGATCGCCGTGATCGGAGCCCGCAGCGGGCTCGGCGTGGTGCTGGCGAGGCGCGGCTCCGGCGTCTCCGCGCGCGGCTCGCCGGACGCCTCGATCTCGGCGCCGTCCTGGTCCGCGACGTCGCTGTCGCGTTCGCCACGGCGTGGCAGGCGGGCGGCCACCGCTCCGATGGCCAGCGCGACCAGCGGTCGCGGGTCGGGCCAGCGGCGCTCGACCGTGCCTTCGGCCTCGTTTTCGGCCACGACGTCCGCGGCCGACTCGGCGACGGCGGGTTCGGTCGATTCGCTCTCGACCGGAGCGTCGGCCGCGAGCTCGTCCGCCTCGGTGTCACGCGTCGTCTCGCCGACGAGCTCCACCACCGGGGCCGACCCGGCAGCCAGCGCGGTCAGTGCGCCCAGCAGGTCCTTCTCGGCGCCGACGACCCGCGTGGAGAGCGCCAGCGGGACAGCAAGCGGGGCGCCGTACACCCGGTGCGCAAAGCGGGACTGACGGCGGCCGGCGGCGTCCAGGTCGGCCAGCACCCGCTCGTCGTTGCGGGCCACCAGCACGAGCAAACCGTCGCGCAGCAGGCCGCGGCGGGGTCGCAGCTCGACGCGGGCGAGAGCCCCCCACGGCATCCCGCGCCAGGTGCGACCGAGCCGGATCCGCACCCCCTGGGTGTCGGCCACCAGCAGCGGGGTCCGGGCGTCGACGAAGTTCAGCAGGTGGACGACGCCCAGGGCGCCCATCACCGCGACGAGGAGCCAGTCCACCCACGAGCCGGACGCGGTGGCCCGGGCGAGGTAGGCGATGGCCACGGCCGAGGCGACGACGCCCACCAGGGCGGAGAGCCCGCCGTTGCGGCGCACCTCGACCGCGTCCGGGACCAGGCCCAGCGACTCGGGGACGTCGTCCTCGATCACGTCCAGCACGGCAACGTCGTTCACATCTCCCCCTGCAAGGTCGCAATCACGCCGTCGATCTCGTCCGGCTTCACGAGCACGTCACGCGCCTTGGAGCCCTCGCTGGGACCCACCACGCCGCGACTCTCGAGGATGTCCATCAGTCGTCCGGCCTTGGCGAAGCCGACCCGCAGCTTGCGCTGCAGCATCGACGTCGAGCCGAACTGCGTCGACACGATCAGCTCCACGGCCTGGATGACCAGGTCCATGTCGTCGCCGATGTCGTCGTCGAGCTCACGCTTGCTGGCGGCCGGTGCCGTGACGTCGTCGCGGTAGGTCGGCTCCAGCTGGGTCTTGCAGAACTGCACGACCTGGGCGATCTCGGCCTCGGTGACCCAGGAACCCTGGACACGCACGGCCTTCGAGGAGCCCATCGGCAGGAAGAGTCCGTCACCCTGGCCGACCAGCTTCTCGGCGCCCGGCTGGTCGAGGATGACCCGGCTGTCGGTGACCGACGAGGTCGCGAACGCCAGTCGCGAGGGCACGTTGGCCTTGATCAGACCGGTGACGACGTCGACCGAGGGCCGCTGGGTGGCCAGCACCAGGTGGATGCCGGCGGCACGGGCCAGCTGGGTGATCCGGACCACCGCGTCCTCGACGTCGCGCGGAGCGACCATCATCAGGTCGGCCAGCTCGTCGACGATCACGAGCAGGTAGGGGTACGGCGAGAGCTCCCGCTCGCTGCCCGGCGGCACGGTGACCTTCCCGGCCCGGACCGCCTTGTTGAAGTCGTCGATGTGGCGGAAGCCGAAGTTCGCCAGGTCGTCGTAGCGCATGTCCATCTCGCGCACGACCCAGGCGAGCGCCTCGGCGGCCTTCTTCGGGTTGGTGATGATCGGCGTGATCAGGTGCGGAATGCCCTCGTAGGCGTTCAGCTCGACCCGCTTGGGGTCGACCATGATCATCCGGACCTCGTCCGGGGTCGAGCGCATCAGGATCGAGGTGATCATCGAGTTGATGAAGCTGGACTTCCCGGATCCGGTGGCGCCGGCCACCAGCAGGTGCGGCATCTTCGCGAGGTTCGCGACCACGAAGCCGCCCTCGACGTCCTTGCCGAGGCCGCAGACCATCGGGTGGTGGTCGGAGCGCGCCGCGCCGGAGCGCAGGACGTCGCCCAGGGAGACGACCTCCTTGTCGGTGTTCGGGATCTCGATGCCGATCGCGGACTTGCCGGGGATCGGGCTGAGGATCCGCACGTCAGCCGAGGCGACCGCGTACGCGATGTTCTTGGACAGCGCGGTGACCTTCTCGACCTTGACCGCCGGGCCGACCTCGACCTCGTAGCGGGTAACCGTCGGACCCCGGGTGTAACCGGTGACCTGGGCGTCGATGCCGAACTCGTCCAGCACCTGGGTCAGCCGCTCGACCACGGCGTCGCTCGCCTTGGACCGGGCCTTGTGCACGGAGCCGGGCTTGAGGATCTCACCTGCCGGCAGCGAGTAGGTGACGTCGCCCGACAGGGCGAGCTGCTCGACGCGCGGCGGCAACGGCGTGTGCTGCGGGGGTTCCAGCTCGGCCTTCTCGGTGACGACGGGCGGGAAGGCGTCGGTGGCGTCCGGGTCGTCGTCGTCGACGACGGCGCCGACCTCGCCGGTGGCCACCTGTCCGAGACCACGCTTGCGCTTGCGCAGCTCGCGGTCGGAGAGCACCGGGGTGTCGTAGGCGGGGTCGCCCAGATCCGGGTCGATCTCGTCGTCCGGGGCGGCGTCGCGGCCGCGACCGCGGGTCTTGATCGGCTGGGTGTCCTCGGTGTCGTCTCCGACAGCGGGGTGGCCGAGCAGCCGGTCACGCGTCGCGGCCAGCTTCACGGGCACCTGGTAGAGCGGCGTCGCGGTGATCACCAGCACCCCGAAGGCGGCCAGCAGCACGAGCAGCGGCACCACGACGTACGGCGTGCGCAGCAGGTCGAGGAGCAGGGAGGAGACGACGAAGCCGACCGCTCCCCCGGCGCCCTGGAGCTTGCTCGCGTCGCCGAGCACGGGCTGCGGGCTGCCGTTGGCGATGTGCACGATGCCGAGCACGCCGAAACCGAGGGTCGCCCAGCCGATCACCTGACGGCCGATCGGACCGTTGTGGACCGGATCGCGCATGTTGCGCCACCCGATGTAGACGAGCATGAACGGGACGAGCCAGCCGACCTTGCCGACCGAACCGGCGACCAGGGTGCGGGTGAACTCCATGACGCCGCCGCCGAGCTGGAACCAGACCGCGGCGGCCACCACGAGGGCCAGGCCGAAGAGGAAGAGCCCCGCGCCGTCGCGCCGGTGCTCGGGCTCCAGGTCGCGAGCGGTCCGACCGATGCTCCGGGCGGTCGCGCCCAGGCCGTGCGCGATGCCCAGCCAGACCGCCGCCAGGGCGCGGGCGATCATCGTGAAGGTGCGGGCGATCGGGCCCGGGCCGTTGCGGACCGCGCGTGGCGCGGGACGCTTGGACGTCGAACGCGACGCGGGTCGCTTGGCTGTCGAGCGGCTGCTGGAGCTGCGGCTCGACTTGGACGCGGTGGTGGGCTTCTTGCCGGTACTCCGCGATCGCGTGCTCGAGGTCCCTCGACCGGTCGTGCTCGCTCCGGACGAGGAGGTGCTCTTGCTTCGCGAACCCGGCGGGGAAGACGTACGGGTCGCCATGGTGATCAACGTAATCCACCGTCCCACCCGTCACAGGGACCACACGCACGCGTGTCGGCGCCGACTCGACGGGACTCCCGGGAGATCCGGATGGGATCGTCCGAGGTTCACGGACCATTTCCGGCGCTTCACTGGTCTGGACCGCCGATCTGACTTAGGTTCGAGCCCGGAGTGACCCGGATCACCAGGTCGGCTCCGCTTCATTTCCCTACTCGGAGGCGAGACAATCACGTGAAAATTGTCAAGCAAGCAGTGTGTCTGGCACTGCTGGGAGCGGGCCTCACGGCCGTCCCCGGCGTACAGGCCACGGCGGCGGGTTCGAACCCGCGAGCAGCAGGCGACAACCTGGTGCAGCAGATGCGTCACCAGGCCGACGGAAGCGTCGCCCTCACCACCGAAGCCGCCACCGGCCGCATCGGCTTCATCCGTACCCATCGCGACGGCGACCTGATGCCCTCGCGCGCGGGCGGCACCCTCACCAAGGCCGCCGACAAGGCGACCGCCTACCTGACCCGGTACGCCGCTGCCTTCGGTGCTCGCCCCGGCGAGCTCCGACAGCGTGACGTGATGACCAACAAGCACGGCTGGACGGTCGTGTTCGGCCAGGAGTACCAGGGCATCCCGGTCTTCGGCGCCCAACTCCGGGCCAACCTCGACAAGGACGGCGACCTGACCTCGGTCAACGGCTACGCCGCTCCCGGGATCAACCTCAGCCCCACGCCCACCTTCTCGGCCGAGCAGGCCGCAGAGCGGGCGATCGCCCTGGTCCGCACGGACTCCGGCGACCACGGAGGCGCCAAGGTCGACACCCGCGGCCTCAAGGCCGTGGCGAACGAGCTGTTCGTGTACCGGATCGGCTCCACCCGCGGCGAGACCGGCAAGGCCGTGCTCGCGCACGTGATCGAGGTGAGCAACGAGCGGAACATCCGCGACATGGTCTTCATCGACGCGAACACCGGCAAGGCCGTCAACCGCTACTCGATGATGCACAGCGGGTTGCACCGTGAGCTCTACGAGGGGTCACCGGCTCCGGAGGACCTGGTCTGGGAGGAGGGCGACCCCCTGCCCGGCACCCTCAACGAGGACCAGGAGAGCCTGGTCCGCTCGACCGGCGACTCGTACTGGTTCTTCGCGAACACCTTCGGCCGTGACTCCTACGACGACGCCGGTCACGTGATGCGGACGGTCAACAACGACCCGACCATCTCGTGTCCGAACGCCAACTGGAACGGCAACACCACCAACTACTGCGACGGGGTCACCTCCGACGACGTGGTGGCACACGAGTGGGGCCACGCCTACACCGAGTACACGAACAACCTGATCTACCAGTGGCAGTCCGGGGCGCTCAACGAGTCCTACTCCGACATCTGGGGTGAGACCGTCGACCTCATCAACGGCCGCCTCGACGAGGGCGAGGGCGACACCAGCGTCCCGCGCGGCGACGGTGAGTGCTCGAAGTTCACCCGCGGCAACATCGGGATGACGATCAACGCTCCGGCCGAGATCGCCGGTGAATGCCCGGCGGCCCCGGCGTCGTTCGGCCCGGTCTTCGACTCGACCGGTGTGACCACCGACCTCGTCGTCGGCAGCCCGGTCAACGGCTGCACGGAGCTGACCAACCCCGGTGACGTGGCCGGCAAGTTCGTCTACATCGACCGCGGCGCCTGCACCTTCGCGACCAAGGCGAGGAACGCGGCAGATGCCGGCGCCACCGGGATCGTGGTCGGCAACAACCAGCCCGGTGCCCAGCCGTTCTCGATGTCGGGCTCTGCCGACATCTACGGCCTGATGACGACCTTCGAGAAGGGCGCCGACATCAAGGCAGCCACCGAGACGGTCAACATCACGGTCCGCGACATCGACACCGACCCGAAGTCGGACTCCACCCGCTGGCTGATGGGTGAGAAGTCGGACGCGTTCGGCGGCGCCATCCGCGACATGTGGACCCCCACCTGTTACGGAGACCCCGGCAAGGTCACCGACGCCGAGTACCACTGCGACACCAGCGATGCCGGCGGCGTGCACAGCAACTCGGGCGTGCCGAACCACGGCTACGCTCTGCTGGTCGACGGTGGCGACTACAACGGCGTCACCGTGGACGGGATCGGCCTGGACAAGGCGGCGAACATCTTCTTCCGCACCCAGATCGCCTACCTGACCGAGACGTCGGACTTCACCGACCTGGCCGACGGCCTGGCGGCGTCCTGCACCGACCTGATCGGCGCGGAGATCAACCAGGTCTCCACCTCCGACACCGGAGGCTCGACGCCGGCCGCCCCCATCACGGCGGACGACTGCACGTCCGTCGACGCCATGGCGGACGCCGTGGAGCTGCGCACGGAGCCGACCCAGTGCAACTTCCAGCCGCTGCTCGACCCGAACGCCCCCGCGGTGTGCGGTGAAAGCTACACCAGCAAGGCCGTCTTCTCGGAGGACTTCGAGGACGGTCTGGCGGGCTGGGCGCTGGACGAGGAGCTCGGGTACCCGGACGCTCGCGGCTTCGACTGGGAGGCCACGAACGAC
>NZ_JBFIKK010000163.1:0-6316 GCF_041600255.1 Nocardioides sp.
CACAGTCGGCCGGCGCGGCTTCACCACCGTGCTGGTGGCCCGGCTGATCCCGCTGGTGCCGTTCAGCAGCGCCAACTACGCCTTCGGGGTCACCTCGGTGACCTGGCCGGCGTACGCGAGCGCGACCGCTGTCGGAATCCTGCCCGGGACGGCGCTCTACGTCGCGGTCGGGGCGTACGGCGCCCAGCCCGGCTCGTGGCCGTTCATCCTGGCCGTGGTGGGGCTGGTGCTCCTCTCGCTGGCCGGGGTAATCAGGTCCCGGGTCAGTCGAGACCGCGACCCGTCCACTGGCGACCCGTCCACTGGCGGCGCAGCGCCGCCAGCCCGCGAGTGACCCGTTGCACGACCGGGGAGGCCAGGTCGGCGCGGCCCTGGGCGAGGCCGGCCTTCCAGACCCCGTCGGACCACGTCGGATAGGCGTGCATGGAGCCGGCCAGACCGCGCGCCCTGATCGCCTCGTGCCCGGCCAGGACGGCCTCGGCCAGGCTCTCCCCGGCGCGTGGGCCGACGATGCTGGCGCCGATCACCCGGCCCTTGGCGTCCAGCACGAGCGCGGAGTACCCGTCGGTGCGCCCCTCCGCCACCGCGCGGTCGACCTCGGTATGCGGGATCCGGCGTACGGTGCGGCCCGGGCCCGGGTCGTCGACATCCGGCCCGAAGGCCGCCACCTCGGGCTGGGTGTAGGTCACCCGTGGGACCAGGTCCGGCCGGACGGTGCGGCGCAGGCCGAGCACGGCGTTGCTGGCGGCCAGGCTGCCGTGGCTGCCGGCGGTGTGGGTGAACGGCGGGTGGCTGGTCAGGTCGCCGGCGGCCCAGATCCGGGGGCTGGTGGTGCGCAGCCGCTCGTCGACGCGGACGTGGCCGGAGTCGGTGACCTCGACGCCCGCCGCTGTCAGCCCGAGGTGGCGGGTCCGTGGTCGGCGTCCGATCGCGACCAGCACCTGTTCGACCAGCACGGACGAGCCGTCCGCGAGCTCGACCCGGCGGGTGCCGTCGTCGGTGGTGGAGACGCCGGTGACCGCGACCCCGGTCCGGACGTCGATGCCGTCCGCGGCGAACGCGTTGGCCAGGGCCGCGGAGGCCGCCCGACTCTCCCGCCCCAGCAGGCGGGCCTCGGCCTCCACCACGGTGACCCGCGAGCCGAGGCGGGCGAACCCCTGGCCCAGCTCGCAGCCGATGGCGCCGCCGCCGAGGACGAGCAGGCTGGCGGGCAGCTCGGTGAGACCCCAGACGCTGTCGGAGGTCAGCGGGTCGACCTCGGTCAGACCCGGGATGCCCGGCACGATCGGCTCCGACCCGGTGGCCAGCAGGGCCTGGCGGAAGTGCACGGCGGTGCCGTCGACCTCGGCCGTCGAGGGGCCGGTCAGCACGACCTCTCCCTGGGCGACCCGGGCGCCCGCGCGACGCAGTGCCTCGGGAGAGTCGACCGGGGCGATCGTGGTGATGGCTGAGCGGACGTGCTCCATGACCGCGCCGAAGTCCACCCGGAGCTCGCCGACGTGGACGCCGAGCCGGGAGGCGGCCCGGGCCTCCGCCGCGACATGGGCTGCGGCGAGCAGCGACTTGCTGGGCACGCAGCCGGTCCACAGGCAGTCCCCGCCGGTGTGTTCCCGCTCGACGAGGAGCACGCTCGCGCCGAAACCGGCCGCCGTGTGCGCGGCGACGAGCCCCGCGGTACCTCCGCCGATGATGAGCAGGTCCCACGCCCGGGCGTCGGGGGGCGTGAGCGGGTCGGAGGTCCAGTGGGCGGGGGTCTGCATGTCACGAGCATGGCGGAACGGTGGTGGGGTCGTCGGCGACCGCTCCGACGGTGACGTCCGTCTCGTCGGGGCGTTCTGGCTTGCTCCGGGTCCCTCGGCCCCGGACCATGCACTCCATGACTCCCCCCGTCACCGTGTCGATCACGCGGCACGTCGATCCCGGCCGGCAGGCCGAGATGGTCAGCTGGATGCAGGCCGGCACCGCCCTGGCCGAGCGGTTCGAGGGCTTCCTGGGCGCCGGCTGGGTGCGACCCGCGCCCGGCTCCGAGACGTGGCACATGCTCTACCGGTTCGCCGACGCCGAGTCCCTGGCGGCCTGGGAGTCCTCCCACGAGCGCGAGTGGTGGCGGAACTCCGCCGGCGGTCTCGGGGTGGTCGAGTCGCGGATCGAGCGACGTACCGGGATCGAGGGCTGGTTCGACGAGCCACTGAACCGCGACGTTCGCGACCTGCGGCTCAGCCCGACCAGTCCGCCACGGTGGAAGCAGGCCGTGCTGATCTGGCTGGCGTTCTTCCCGCTGAGCCTGCTGACCGCCTGGCTGTCGACCCGCTTCGCCCCGGACCTGGGTCTGGTGGCGCGCGGCCTGGCGACCACCCTGCTGATGACCCCGCTGATGACGTACGTGGTGCTGCCGCGGATGACCCGCGCGCTCGGCTGGTGGCTGCGCGGGGAGCCCGCACCCTGGCGTGGGTGACGGGCGCAGCTGACGGGCGCCGCTGACGGCGGCAGGTGATTGCTCCGTAAACCTGATCGGTCGTCAAGAATCAGTGTGTTTCGAGTCACACGACCGGGGCACGTGCTGGTCATGACCACCACGCCGGCAACGACCTCCTCCCTTCCTGTCCCCTCCCACTCCCGTCGCGTTCGTCTGCGGACCTTCGTCGCCGCCCTGAGCGTGGCGCTCGTCGGCACGTTCGGCCTCGCCGGCTCCGCGTCGGCCGTCAGCCAGGCCAGCGCGGCGTCGCAGTTCAGCGCAGCCGGCATCACCTGGAGCTCCTCGGGCAACTGCACGAACCGCTACAACTCCACCTGCACCTCCTTCGAAGGCATCCGGCAGGCGACGATCGACGGGGCCAAGACCCTCAAGTCGGCCAGCGGTTGCGCGCTCAACATCACCGGCGGCACCGAGACCGGCCACGCGAGCGGCACCTACAGCCACTGGAACGGCTACAAGCTCGACTTCTCGCGCACGACCTGCCTGACCAACTGGGTCACCACCCGCTACACCTACATCGGGACCCGCAGCGACGGCGCGAAGCAGTACCAGGCCGCCTCCGGCAACATCTACGCCGACGAGGGCAACCACTGGGACGTCACGTACTACACCTGCGGCTGCTGACCTGCTGACCTGCTGACCACCGACCCGTCCCCGGCCCGCGAGGTGCCGGGGGCGGGTCTTCTACGCTGGGGTCCGTGAGCGACCTCAACATCCCTGACGCACCGGCCATCGAGGGCGCTCGGCACCTCCACTCCGGAAAGGTGCGCGACCTCTACGAGATCGAGCAGGGCGCGTACGCCGGCCAGCTCCTGATGGTCGCCAGCGACCGGATCTCCGCCTTCGACCACGTGCTCGACACGACGATCCCGGACAAGGGCGAGATCCTCACCCGGATGTCGCTGTGGTGGTTCGACCAGCTGACCCACCTCGTGCCGCACCACGTGCTCTCCACCGAGGTGCCCGCGTCGGTCCGGGGTCGCGCGGTGGTCTGCGAACGGTTGAAGATGTTCCCCGTCGAGTGCGTGGCGCGCGGCTACCTCGCCGGCTCCGGCCTGGTCGACTACGCCGCCACCGGTGCGGTCTGCGGCATCGCACTGCCCCCCGGGCGGGCCGCCGCCAGCCGGCTGCCGGCCCCGATCGTCACCCCCGCCCCCAAGGCGGCCGTGGGCGACCACGACGAGAACGTCTCCTACGAGGCGGTGGCCGGTCAGATCGGCGAGGCCGACGCCGGGGAGCTGCGCGACCTCACCATGGAGGTCTACGCCGCCGCCGAGCGGATCGCCCGCGAGCGCGGGATCATCCTCGCCGACACCAAGCTCGAGTTCGGGCGCCGCAGCGACGGGGTCACCGTCCTGGCCGACGAGGTGCTCACGCCGGACTCGTCGCGGTTCTGGCCGGCCGACGACTGGCGCCCGGGCCGGCCGCAGCCGTCGTACGACAAGCAGATCGTGCGCAACTGGCTGCTCTCGCCCGAGTCGGGCTGGGACAAGGCCGGCGGCGACGCGCCGCCGCCGCTGCCGGACGCGGTGGTCGAACGGACCCGGGCCCGTTACGTCGAGGCCTACGAGCTGCTCACCGGCGAGACCTGGTGACCGACTCCCTGGTCGTGGCGGCCGATCCCGAGGTGGTCTTCGACTACCTCGTCGATCCGCGCAACCGCGCCCAGTGGCAGTCCAGCCTGGCCCGGGTCGAGGACGTGGTGGGCGAGGTCGGCGTGGGCCAGCGCTGGGTCGACGTGACCAGCCCGGGCTTGCGTCCGGTGATGGAGACCACCGAGTACGACCGCCCCTACCGTTGGACCGAGCGGGGCACCTGGCGTGGCTTCACCGCCGAGCTGACCCTGGTCTTCGAGCCGGTCGGCCAGGACTGCCGCCTCCGCTGGACGATGGGGCTGGCCGGCCGGGGGGTGGCCCGCCCGATCGCGGCCGTGCTCAACCGGCTGGCGCCGCTCGCCGTACGCAGCGATCTGAGACGGGCCGGCGCCATCCTGTCGCGACCTCACCGGGCGTGAGTAGGTTGGCCCCATCCCACTCGTTCGTGATGGAGGCCACACTGTGTACAACCTGTCGACCCTGCTCGAGGACAGCGCCCGGAAGTACCCCGACCGCGAGGCGATCGTGCTCGGGGAGACCCGGCTCACCTACGCCCAGGTGAACGGTGCGGCCAACATGGTCGCCAACCTGCTCGTCTCTCGCGGGATCCAGCACGGTGACAAGGTCGCCCTCAGCTGCCCCAACCTGCCGTACTTCACGATCGTCTACTTCGGCATCCTCAAGGCCGGCGCCACCGTGGTGCCGCTCAACGTGCTGCTCAAGGCCCGCGAGGTGGCCTACCACCTCGGCGACGCCGAGGCGAAGGCGTACTTCTGCTTCCAGGGCACGCCCGACCTGCCGATCGGGGAGGAGGGGTACGCCGGCTTCCAGCAGGCCGAGCAGTGCACCGAGTTCTTCGTGATCACCGTCGACCCGGCCGCCTCGTCGCCGATCGAGGGCGCCGAGACGATGGGCGCGGCGATGGCCAGCCAGCCCCCGACCTTCGAGACGGTGCAGACCGACGAGGACGACACCGCGGTCATCCTCTACACCTCCGGCACGACCGGGCAGCCCAAGGGTGCCGAGCTGCGGCACCGCAACATGCGTGACAACGCGTTCTCGGGTGAGGCGCTCTTCGGCGCGAACGCCGAGGACCCGGACACGTACCTGTGCGTGCTGCCGCTGTTCCACTCCTTCGGCCAGAGCGTCATCCAGAACGGCGGCTTCGCCTACGGCGGGACGATCGTGATGCTGCCCCGGTTCGAGGCCGGGGCCGCCCTGCAGCTGATGGCGCAGAACAAGGTCACGTTCTTCGCCGGGGTGCCGACGATGTACTGGGGGCTGCTGGGCGCGCTCGACGACTCCGGGGTCGACGTCAAGGAGCTCGCTGCGAACCTGCGGGTGGCCGCCGCCGGTGGCTCGGCGCTGCCGGTGGAGGTGCACAAGGAGTTCCAGGCGCGCTTCGGGGTCACCATCCTGGAGGGCTACGGGCTGTCCGAGACCTCGCCGGTGGCGAGCTTCTCGCCGAAGGGTGAGGAGCCGCGGGTCGGGTCGATCGGGCATCCGATCCCGGGCGTGGAGATGAAGCTGCTGCAGCCCGACACCTGGGACGAGGTGGAGGGTGGCCCGGACGCGGTCGGCGAGATCGCGATCAAGGGGCACAACATCATGAAGGGCTACTACAACCGGCCCGAGGCGACCGAGGAGGTCATCCGGGACGGCTGGTTCCGCTCCGGCGACCTGGGGCGCAAGGACGAGGACGGCTGGTACTACATCGTCGACCGGTCCAAGGACATGATCATCCGCGGCGGCTTCAACGTGTACCCGCGTGAGATCGAGGAGGTCCTGCTCACCCACCCGGCAGTCTCGCTGGCCGCGGTGATCGGCGTACCCCACGACAGCCACGGCGAGGAGGTCAAGGCCGTGGTGATCCGCAAGGAGGGCGCCGAGGTGACCGAGGACGAGCTGATCGCCTGGAGCAAGGAGCAGATGGCGAACTACAAGTACCCGCGGATCGTCCAGTTCGTGGACGAGCTGCCGATGACCGCGACCGGGAAGATCCTGAAGCGGGAGCTCAGCTGACGGTGCAGGTTCATCACGGTATGCAGCCGAACCCGCGCTTCCCATGGTGTGCAGAGCATGGGAAGCGCGGGTTGAGCAGGGGAACCCAGGTTTCGTGCGCGACTCGGTCGGCATCACGGCCGCGGTCGGCGTCCGGGCAGCTGCTCATGCGTTCCGCGCGCCTGTTCGGGCGGGGAAGATGCAGGTTCACCACGGTATGCAGCCGAACCCGCGCTTCCCCTGC
>NZ_JBFIKK010000164.1:0-6301 GCF_041600255.1 Nocardioides sp.
CGAGAATCATTATCAGTATGGCATAGTCCGAGGCGCGGGCCGCACCGGTCCGGTACACCGACACCAAGGAGCATCACCATGAACCGCAAGGACCTCGTCGAGACCGTCGCGCGGGAGGCCGGGCTGAGCGCCACCCAGGCCGACGCGGCGCTGAGTGCCGTCGTCGACGGTGTCGTGGGCGCCGTGGCGGCGGGGGAGAAGGTCACCCTGCCCGGCTTCGGCACCTTCGAGCAGCGGAGTCGGGCGGCTCGCTCCGGTCGCAACCCTCAGACCGGTGAGGCGCTCGAGATCGCGGCCTCGGTCGCGCCCGCCTTCAAGCCGGCCGCGGCCTTCAAGACGGCGGTCGCGGGCCGCTGACGGTCAGGGTGGGGTGGCGGTCGACGGTAGCCGCCTCCCCGCCCGGTCAGCTGTCCTCGCCCCGGCAGGTCGAACAGATGCCGAACAGCTCCAGGGTGTGGCTGACGTCGGCGTAGCCGTGCTGGGCGGCGATGTCGTCCGCCCAGGTCTCGACTGCCGGCCCCCGGACCTCGACGGCCTTGCCGCACGATCGGCACACCAGGTGATGATGGTGGGTCGAGCCGCACTCGCGATAGACGGCTTCCCCGGCGTCGGTCCGGAGCATGTCCGCCGAACCGGTCTCGACCAAGGTCTGCAGGGCCCGGTAGACGGTCGCCAGCCCGATCGATGCGCCCGACGCGCGCACCGCGGCATGGATGTCCTGGGCGCTGCGGAAGTCGGGGCCCTTGGCGAGCTCGTCCTTGACGGCCTGGAACTGCCGCGTCGTGCGCTCGCGCGTGCGCTTCGGCGCCACGCCGGAGTCGGATTCTGCAGTCACGCGACCTCGCTCTGCTGGGAACGCCTCACCGTACCGTTCCTGCTCCGCCGTCGGCCCCCTACGATCGACGATCGGCGACATTCCGTCGCCGACCAGACCCAGATGAGGAGCGCAGGGCATGGGCGCACATCACCCGCGGCACGCCGTGCCGGAGACCCGGCGGATGCAGCGCATCGCCCTGGTCGTGATCGCACCGATCGCGATCGTCACGCTCGCCGCGATGGTCTGGCTGTGGCCCGCCGAGGGCATCCCCGTGCCGGAGCAGCGCGGGTCCGCGGAGCAGGTCGCCGGACAGGTCACCGCCATCGATCGGGAGGAGTGTCCCGAGCAGCTCCCCGACGAGGTCAACGGGTGTGGCACCGCGACGGTGCGCGTCACGGAGGGGGCCGACAAGGGGCAGGACGTCGAGGTGCCGTTGCCCAACGGTACGGGCGCCCCCGAGGTCGCCGAGGACGACTCGGTGGTGATGATCGAGACCGCGAGCCCGGACGGCGAGTCCTACACGATCGTCGACCACCAGAGGAGCACCGGGCTCTGGGTGCTGATGGCCGCGTTCACCCTGGCGCTGGTCGCGTTCGGGCGGTGGCGCGGACTCACCGCCCTGGCCGGCCTGGCGGTGACCTTCGCCCTCCTGCTGTTCTTCGTCGTGCCCGCGATCCTGGCCGGCGAGCCACCGCTGCTGGTGGCGATCGTCGGCTCCTGCGCCATCATGCTCACGGTGCTGTACCTGACCCACGGGTTCGGACTCTCGACGACCGTGGCCGTGCTCGGCACGCTGATCAGCCTGACCCTGACCGGGCTGCTCTCCGCGGCGACGGTCGCAGCACTGCACCTCACCGGGGTCACCGATGACATCTCCGCGTCCGTCGGCATCACCCAGGGCGTCAACACCCAGGGTCTGCTCCTCGCGGGCATCGTCATCGGCTCGCTGGGCGTGCTCGACGACGTCACCGTGACCCAGGCGGCCACGGTCACCGAGCTGGCCCGCGCCAACCCGTCGTACCGCTTCGGGCAGCTCTATCGCGCCGGCAGTCGGGTCGGTCGCTCCCACATCGCATCGGTGGTCAACACCATCATCCTCGCGTACGCCGGCTCCTCGTTGCCGCTGCTGATCCTGATCGTGGCCAACAACGACTCCTTCGGCGCCGTGGTGACCGACCAGATCATCGCCCAGGAGATCGTGCGCAGCGTGGTCGCGACCCTGGGCCTGATCGCGGCGGTCCCGCTGACCACGGCGCTGGCCGCGCTGACGTTCCGCAAGGACCCGTGAGGGTGCCCGAGAGCCTCGGGTAGGCGTGGGCCGCCGCCCGCCCGCGGCTGGGTGCCGGCGTCGAACGCGCTCAGTCGAGGTGGTGGAACGTCGGGTGCAGGTGCATCAGGAAGTCGTGGTGCGAGATGTTCCACGCGTACGCACCGGCCAGGGCGAAGGCGACCCGGTCGCCGGCACGCAGGGGTGTCTGCGCGGCGACGTCCCGGGCGAGCAGGTCCTTGGGGGTGCACAGCTGCCCGACGAGGTCGACCCGGTCCAGCGTGCCCTCCGGCCGGGGCCAGGGCTCCTCCCACGTGTCGATGGGCAGGAGCCTGCAGGGCTGGTCGTGGCCCTTGGTGGCCGGCGTGCGGAGATGGTGGGTGCCGCCGCGCACCACGGCGAAGTCGCGGCCGTGACTGTGCTTCACGTCGAGCACGTCGGTGACGTACCAGCCGCTGTAGGCCGCGATCGCTCGGCCGGGTTCGATGCGGACCGCGACCCCGGGGTGCTCCGCCAGCAACCTCGCCATCCCGTCGCCGTACGCCGCCCAGTCGAAGCGCTCCGCCGGCACGGCGTAGTCCACGCCCATGCCACCGCCGACGTTCACCTCGCACAGCGGCAGGGCGTGCCGGTCGAAGAGCGCCCGGGCCCAGGTCAGGACCGTTCGGGCGACGGCGATCTGTGGTGCGGCGGAGAGCCCGCTCGCCAGGTGGGCGTGGATGCCGAGGATCCGGAGGTGGGGCAGCGCACCGGCGTCGCTCCGCCGGAGTGCCTCCTCGGCGTCGGCCGGTGCGAGTCCGAAGGGGGACGCGGAGCCGCCCATCGTGAGGGCCCGATCGCCGAGCACGTCGTCGGGCACCGGGAGGTTGACGCGCAGCAGCACCGACACCGGGCGGGTGGCGAGGGCATCCAGCACGGCGAGCTCGTGCAGGCTCTCGACGTGGATGCGCTCGACTCCTGCGGCCAGGGCCTCCCGGAGCTCGTCGGGTGTCTTGCCGGGACCGCTCAGGGCGAGCGGTACGTCGGGCCGGTGGCGTCGCACGTGGGCGAGCTCGCCGCCCGACGAGACGTCGAAGCCGTCGACCAGGCCGGCGAGCGCCGACAGCACGGGCGGCTCGGAGTTGGCCTTGGCCGCGTAGTACAGCTCCAGCCCGGTCGGCAGCGCGGTGCGGATCGTCCGCACGTGGGCGCGCAGCGCGCCCAGGTCGTGCACGTAGGCCGGCAGTTGGCGCTGGGTCAGGTCCCTGGCCAGCGCAAGGGCCGGCGCGCTGACGGGCGCCGCTGCGGGGGCCGGTGCGAGTCCCGTGCTCATCGCTGGGTCCCCGAGTCGTCGAGCAGGCCGGACAGGAACCCCTCGGCGAGCGGCGAGGCGAGCCGCAGATAGCCCGCGTCGCGATCCGCCAGGCGCTCCCACCGCGCGAAGAGGTTCGCCTTGGCGGGGAGGGGTACGCCGGCGAGCAGGGCCCGCAGCCGGACGTCGTCCGGGTGGCGCTCCGCGCACTCCAGCATCACGACCCGGACCTCACGCCACAACCGCGCCTCGATCTCGGGCGCGAGGTCGGCGATGGCGGCGAGCACCTCGGCGATGTGGTTGACCACGAGGCAGTAGACGACCCGGTCCCAGCCCCGCTGCGCGTCGTACGTCATCGGGCCCGCCACGGACGCCGGCAGTGAGGCGAGGAACGTCGCGTTCTCGGCGTGGTCGGGGACGAGCTTGGTGCCCTCCAGGTCTCGGAGCAGCACCCGCACCGGCATCCCGTCGTCGTCGACCCCGACCAGGACGTTCTGCAGGTGGGGCTCGAGGACGACGCCGTGATCGCTGTAAGCCGCCACGACCGGCCCGACGAGGAGCCGGAGGTACGCCGACCACCAGGCGAGCAGCTGCCCAGGGGTGGCGCCGGGCAGCAGCCGCGACAGGTGTGCGCTGCTCGTCGGGTACTCGTCCGCGACGGCTGCGGCCAGGAGCACCCGGGTGCCGGGCGCTGCTGGGTCCAGACCCTCACGGACGATGACGGCGAGGGCCTCCAGTGCCTCGAGGTCCTCACCGAGCGACACACTGCGGTAGGCCGGTTCGCGCAGGAGGGTGGCGCCGGGGAAGCGGTCCGCCAGGTCCTCGGCCACCGGCGCCAGGCGACGGGTGAGGGCGACCGCGCCGGTCAGCTCGTAGGCGGCGTTCTTGCGCAGGCAGTTGGTGATCCGGACGTCGAGGCTGAACTTGAGGAAGGCGTGGCCGTCGTGGACCGTCCGCACCGAGGAGGTCGGCCAGACCTCGTCGGACCCCGCGCCGAGGTCGAGCAGGTCTCCGTCCTCGAGCGCACGACGGATCGCCGGACGGTCGCGGGTCAGCTCCCACTGCCAGGGGTGCGCGGGCAGGAACGTGTAGCCCGCGGGCAGGTTCCCCGGGCGGTGCCGGTCCAGGGCGATCAGGTCGGCAGGGTCGACGTACTCCTCGACGACCAGGGGGGTACGGACGGCCAGGTGCCGCAGGGGGAACTCGGCGCCGGCCTCCGGTGCGTACGCCGACCAGTCGCCCGCCGTGCCGGAGCGGGCCTTCGGGGTGGGGTGGAACCGGTGGCCGAAGACGAGCGACTGCTCGGAGGAACGGAACGCATCGTGGTGCACCGGCATCCCGGCGGACAGGCCGCGGCTGACACCCGCGTGCGCGGACTCCATCTGCTCCAGGAACTCGTCGTTCCACAGACCGCTGCGGAGCCCGAGCTCGTCGCGGACCAGGGTCGCCAGCAGCTGCCAGTCGATGGGGTGCCACGTGGTGTCGGCCCGCCGCTCGACCGGCCCGGTGAAGCGGTGTGCCCCGAGCAGCGACGTGCGGCGCAGCGCGATGCGGAGGAGCACGTCGCGGCGGGGCATCCGGAGCAGCAGGTTGCCGTCGACGATTGCCGTCTGGTGCTCGGGACCGGAGATCTCGCGGAGCAGGCAGTTGAGGAGGGTGTGCGCCACCGCCTCGTCGGCCGTGGGAAGGGTCAGCATCGCGGTGTGCGCCGAGTCGCTCATGGGGTTGCTCCTGGATCAGGTCGAGGGAAGGGGACGGGACGGACGGACGAGGGTGGAGCCGACGGCGAGGGCGAGGGCGGCGATGGCGCCGGCGACCACCGGGCCGGCCGGCCCCCAGGCCGCGTTGGTGACGGTCGCGACGACGCCGGAGGCGACGGCTCCTGCCTTGGAGAAGAGCTCCACCCAGCCGAACAGCGAGCCGGGGGGACGTCCGCGGGAGGCCTCGGCGGCGAGCGCCGAGAGCCCCACGAGGCCGAGGGTCAGCCCGGCTCCGAAGCAGGTCCTCACCAGGACCAGGTCGGTCACGGTGGCGGCGGTTGCATGGCCGAGGAGTCCGAGCGACACCAGCGCCAGCCCGGCCACCAGGCTCGTGTGGGGCCGCCTCGTCAGCCGGTCGTGCAGCGGCATCGCGGCCAGCAGGAAGCACAGGTGGGGCAGCGCGAAGAGCGCGCCGGCCAGTCCGGCGGGCGCCCCGGGTGCCGCCTGCTGCACGAGGTCGACGAGATAGGGGAACGAGACGACGGTGCTGAAGACGAACCCGAACTCGAGGAGGTAGAGCCCCACCGGGTGTCGGCCACGGAGCCCGGTCCTGGCGGCGACGCGTGCGACGCGGGCCTGCTCGCGAGGGGCCCGGCCCTGACGCTCACCGGCGTTGCGTGGTGGTGAGGGCAGGGCGGTGAGCATCAGGGCGGCCGCCAGGGGCAGTACGGCGAGGACGAGGTACTGCCGCTGCGGGGGCAGCCACGGGCTCAGGGCTCCGACCGCGATGGGGGCGGCGACGAGTGAGGCGCGGGCCGCGACCTGCATCAGCGTCAGCGCCCGCGACATCGCGGCCCGGTCCGGGACCGCGGCCCCGAGGTAGCCCGTCGAGGCCGCGTAGGTGCCGCCCAGGACGCCCTGCAGCACGAGGGCGGCAGCGAACAGGGGGAGGGAGTCGGCGAGTCCGGCGAGGACGAACGCGGCGGTGAGGCCGAGCTGGGCGCGCAGGAGCAGGGGCTTGTGTCCGAAGCGGTCGGCGAGTCGCCCCCACAGCGGTCCGCCGAGGGCGGAGAAGACGGTGGGGACGACGTAGAGCAGGCCGGCCCAGCGGCCGTCCTCGTCGCCGAGCGCCGGCAGGATCTCGGTCAGGTACGGCGGGAGGCCGAGCGCGGCGAACGAGGCCACGAAGTAGCAGCCGGCCACGGCGCGCAGGTGCCGTGGCGCGA
>NZ_JBFIKK010000165.1:0-6245 GCF_041600255.1 Nocardioides sp.
GCCGGCGTCGGAGAGCGGCGAGCTGGGCGTGAAGGTGATGGTCTCGCCGGAGACGCTGCCGACCCCGGCCACCGTCACGTTGTTCCGATTCTTGATCGTGATCGTCGAGCGCGTCTCCGCCGGGTGGGTGGTCGGCGTGATCGCCTCGTTGAAGGTGGCCGAGGTCCGGCTCGCGTTGTTGGTGAGCCCCTCGACCGTGCCGCCGGCTCCGCTGGGGGCGGTGTCGGGCGCGGTGGCGACCAGCGCCAGCAGGGTGGTGTCCTTCACCGCGGTGGCGGTGCGCGCAGCGCTGGCGTTGCCGGCCCGGTCGTGGAGGACCGCGGTGACGGTGAGGGCGCCGTCGCGCAGCGTCCGGATCTGCGTCGAGCTGAAGGCGTGGCTGAACGAGCCCGGGCTCAACGGCAGTGCGCCGGGAGTGACCGCGACGTTCTTCACGGTGAGGTCGGCGGTCGCCGGGTCCGTGTCGGCCACGGTGATGTCGACGGTCAGGGACGTCGACCGGTCGGCGTCGCTCGTCGTACCGGCCACGGTGAACGTCGTGCTGGACGGGATGTACGGCGACGGGGTGGCGCTCAGCGAGGCCGGCCGGTCCGGCGCCACCGTGTCCTTGAACGTCTCCGGCGCCGGAGACGTGGCCGGGCTGACGTTGCCCGCGGCGTCGGCCGCCTTGACCGACAGCGTGAGCACCCCGTCGGCGAGGGCGGAGACGTTCACGCTCAGCTCCCACGCGCCGTCCGTCGGCACGGCGACCGATCGGGTGGCCGTGGCCGGCGTGCTGGCGCTGTCGCTGACCACGACGGTGACGGTGCTGCCGGGCTCCGCACGACCGGAGACCGGGAGGGTGCCGCTGGTGAGGTACTGCGGTACCGCCACGGAGGTCGGCGCACTCGGCACGCCGGTGTCCTTGACCGCCTCGGCAGTCCCGGTGGGGCCGGTGTTGCCGGCCGCGTCCCTGGGCACGACGGAGGCGGTGACGATGCCGTCGGCGAGAGCGGTGGTGTTGACCGACTGCGAGTAGGTGCCCCCGGAGACGGTCGGGGTGAACGGGCCGATCGTGGTGGTCCCGTCGGTGAGGGTGATGCTCACCGAGGTGCCCGTCGTGGACCCGGAGACGGTGATCGCGGCCTTGTTGGCGTTGTTGATCGGCTTGGGGCTGATCGCGACCGTGGGCATGCCGGGCGGCACGGTGTTCTTGGTGTTGCTCACCGACACGGCGGGCGACGGGTTGCCGGCCGCGTCGGTGGCGACCGCCCGGTAGCTGATCGTGCCGTCGGACAGCGTGCTGGTGTCGACCTGCAGCGAGAAGCCACCCGAGCTGTTCGTGCGGCCCTCGACGACCACGGGCGCGGTCGTCGGGTCGGTGTCGTCGGCGGTGAGCGTGACCGGGACGTCGCTCTCCGAACCCGCCGGCGGCAGGGGGCCCCCGCCGTCGTTGACCGAGCCGGTCACGGTGGCCACGAGGGTGGCGGAGCCCATCCGGGCGGGCGTGACGGCCTGGCCGGTGATCGCGGGCGCCACGGTGTCCTTGAACGTGGACGCGGTGGAGGAGACCGGGCTGACGTTGCCGGCGGCGTCGGTCTGGGTGGCGGTCACCGAGACCGAGCCGTCGGATAGCGCAGAGGTGTCGACCGGCGTGCTCCAGGTGCCGTCGCCGGCGACCGTGACGGTCTTGGTGGCCGATCCGACCCTGACGGTCACGACGGCGCGCGCCTCACCGGTCCCGGCGACCGGGTACGCCGCCTGGTTGCTGCGGTTGATCGGCGCGAGCGGGGTGGTGATGCTCGGCGAGGCGGGGGCGGTGTTGTCGATGGTGAAGGTACGGACGCTCGGGGCGCCGCCCGGGTTGCCGGTGTTGCCGTTGACGTCGACCAGGTGGATCTTCGCGGTGTAGGCACCGTCGGGCAGGGCGCCGGGGGTGGCCTTGACCGTGCTGGAGGTCACCGAGGTGGCGACCGCGATCTGGGTCTGGGTGGCGTCGAACAGGTCGACGCGACTGGAGGACGCCAGGGTCTCGCTGGCGTTGACCGTGTACGCGAACGACGCCGGCTTCTTGCTGCCGCCGTCGGCCGGGTCGGTGGAGACGATCGTGGGCCGGGCACTGTCCTTGACCACCGTCCGGGTGGCGGCCGGGCCGGTGTTGCCGGCGACGTCGGTGCTGGTCGCACTGGCGGTCACGGTGCCGTCGGAGAGTCCGGCGACCTCGGCAGCCGTGAAGACGGCCGAGAAGCTCTTGTCCGCGGCCGGCGAGACGGTCCGGCTCACGCTCGAGCCACCGCTGAGGCTGACCCGGACCGAGTCGCTGGCCTGCTCGGACGCGCCGGTCACGGTCAGCGTCTCGCTGGCGGCCAGGTAAGGGCTGGGGCTGATGGCCAGGCCGGTCGGCGCCGACGGTGCGACGGTGTCGAGCACGAACTGGAAGGAGCCGGTGCCGTCGGGGTCGGTGCCAGTCGACTTCGCGACGTAGCTGACCGTGTAGGTGCCGTCGTTCACGGTGGCCTGCGGCAGCCCGGTGAACGTGCAGCTGATCGTGGTCGAGGGCGCCGTCTGGGTCGACTTGGTGCACGGCGACGTACCGGGCGGGGCGGTCACCGTGATGGTGGACGAGGTGGCCACGGCCTGGTCGAAGGTCAGCGAGACCGAGCTCGGCTTGGTCTTGGTCGTCGAGCCGGCGGCCGGGCTGGAGGAGACCAGCACTGGCGAGGCGGCGTGGGCCGGGACGGTGAGGGTGCCCACCGCCAGCAGCGAGGCCGTGAGGACGGTGACGACACGGGCGGTGAGACGCACACGAGCTCCTGAGACATGTTTCAGCGACGACGACAGACGAAACCGGTCAGGCTCCGACCCGGTCCAACGCATCGGGGGCCCTTTGGTGACACGGGTCAAGGGTGGTCCAGACCGGTTCAGTCGGCGCTTCCGACGGTGAGCGCCACCAGTTCGGGCAGGCCGCCACCGATGCTCTTGAGGCGTACGACGAACGGGGTGCGCTCGACATCGACGGCGAACCGCACGCTCTCCCCCGGTCCGAGCCGGAACTCGGTCCGCTCCAGGGTCGCCGCGCCCGACGGCTCCACCGCCACCTGGTAGGCGTCCGGCAGCCGGCCGGAGTTGGTCAGGGTGAGGACGAGCCGGTCGCCGGACTCGGCCTCGGTGGGCCCGGACAGCTCGGAGGAGAACGGGCTCTCCGCGGTGACACCGGAGCTCGTGCCGGACTCCGCGGAGGCACCTTCGTCGTCGCTCGAGGAGCAGCCGGCCAGCAGGGTGGCGGCGAACAGCAGGGTGAGCGTGGCGGCGGAGCGTCGCAGGGACGCCGTCGGGGTCGTCTTCATGGTGCGACGACGGTAGTGGCCGGGGTCACGACCGAATTGGGTGGCCCACCCTCCCGGCGTAGAGTTGCTCGACGTGACAGCCACAGCTCCTGACGGCCGCAAGCTCCTTCGCCTCGAGGTCCGCAACGCCGAGACCCCCATCGAGCGCAAGCCGGAGTGGATCAAGACCCGAGCCACGATGGGACCGGAGTACAAGCACCTCCAGAACCTCGTGAAGTCGGAGGGTCTGCACACCGTCTGCCAGGAGGCGGCCTGCCCCAACATCTTCGAGTGCTGGGAGGACCGCGAGGCCACCTTCCTCATCGGCGGCGACCAGTGCACGCGTCGGTGCGACTTCTGCCAGATCGACACCGGCAAGCCGCTCCCGCTGGACCGCGACGAGCCTCGTCGCGTCGCGGAGTCGGTGCAGAAGATGGAGCTGCGCTACGCCACGATCACCGGGGTCGCCCGCGACGACCTGCCCGACGGCGGCGCCTGGCTGTACGCCGAGACGGTGCGCGCGATCCACGAGCTCAACCCGGACACCGGCGTCGAGAACCTGATCCCGGACTTCAACGGCAAGCCCGACCTGCTCGCCGAGGTCTTCGAGTCGCGGCCCGAGGTGCTGGCCCACAACGTCGAGACCGTGCCGCGGATCTTCAAGCGGATCCGGCCCGCGTTCCGCTACGACCGCTCGCTCGACGTGATCACCCAGGCCCGCGACTTCGGCCTGGTCACCAAGTCCAACCTGATTCTCGGCATGGGCGAGACCCGCGAGGAGATCAGCCAGGCGCTGGTCGACCTGCACGAGGCGGGCTGCGAGCTGATCACGATCACGCAGTACCTGCGCCCCTCGGCGCGTCACCACCCCGTCGAGCGCTGGGTGAAGCCCCAGGAGTTCGTCGAGCTCAAGGACGAGGCCGACGAGATCGGCTTCTCGGGCGTCATGTCCGGCCCGCTGGTGCGTTCGTCGTACCGTGCCGGACGCCTGTACCGTCAGGCGATGGATGCCCGCGAGGGGACTCCCAGCGAGTCCACCAGCGTGACCCACTCCGCGTGACCCACTCCGGAACGAAGAGGCAGCACTGAGTCATGGCCAAGGCCCCGAAGGTGACCGACCCCGACAAGATGTCTCGGCGGCAGCAGTTCGTCCAGACCTACCGCATGGCGAAGAAGACCGATCGCCGGATCGGCCTGTGGATCCTGGGCTCGTTCCTGGTCGCTGCGGCCGTCGGGTTCGTGCTCTTCTCGATCCTGCCCGGTCAGGGCTGGATCGGTCTGGTGATCGCGATCGTCGGCGCCCTCATGTTCGGCACCCTGACCGCGCTGATCGTCTTCGGCCGCCGCGCCCAGAAGGCGGCGTACGGCCAGATGGACGGCCAGCCCGGCGCTGCCGCTGCCGCCCTGCGGATGCTCAAGCGTGGCTGGAAGACCGACCCCGCCATCGCGTTCAACCGCCAGCAGGACGTCGTGCACCGGGTGGTCGGCCCTCCCGGGATCGTGCTGATCGGTGAGGGCAACGCCAACCGCCTGCGTCCGCTGCTGGCCGGCGAGAAGCGCAAGCACGAGCGGGTCGCCTCCGACATCCCGATCCACGAGCTCGTCTGCGGCAACGAGCCCGGTCAGGTGCCGTTGGGCAAGCTGGCCCGCACGGTCACCAAGCTCGGCCGTCAGGTCAAGCCCGCCCAGATGACCGACGTCCTGAACCGGCTCAAGGCGCTCGACGCCAACCGGTCGGCGCTGCCGCTGCCCAAGGGTCCGGTCCCGACCAGCATGCGCGGCATGCGGCAGAACATGAAGGGCCGCTGAGGCTGCTTCCCCCGGTCCATCTGCCGGGTCAGCCCATCGAGGGCATCTCCATGATGTCGCTCTCCGGCGGCGCCGTGATCGTGACCGGCTCCCCCCAGTCGGAGAACGTCATCCGCGCCGTGCCGTTGCTCGCTCCCAGGTCGACCGACATCTGGCGGTAGCGCCCGTCCTCGTCGAACCACATGTCGTAGGTGACGACCTCGGGCAGGTCCCCGGCACTGGCGTCGGGGCCGAGCTGATCGGCCATCGCCGCCGAGTCGAGCTGGACGCGGTACTGCCGCATCTCCTCCCCGTCCACCTCGTCCTCGCCCACGTAGGTCACGCTCTCGATCGACTCCTCCATCGCCGTGAACATGGACCGGGGGTCGAGCTGATCGGTGAGCGCGGAGCCGAGCGGGTTGCTCGGGTCGGTGGTGTCGAGGGAGAGGTACTTCTGCCCGGTCATGTCGGCCTTGAGGTAGACGATCCCGTCGACCATCCGCATCTCCATCGTCTGCCCGGACATGCCGGCCATGGTCATGCTCAGCATCATCGAGGGCGGGGCGTCCTCGTAGTCGATGTCGCCCTCGGCCGAGATGGACGAGGGACCGCCCTCGATCTCCATGGTCAGGTGGGCGGTGCCGCCTCCCTCGAGCGACTGGGCGAGCAGGGCGACGAAGTCGCTGACGTCCACCGCGCTGCCGGCCTCGACCTGGTCACCACCGGCGTCGACGTCGACCGAGGCGCTGGCGCCGGGGTCGTCGGTCGCCTCGGTGTCCTCTCCCCCGCAACCGGCCGCCCCCAGCAGGCCGAGCGGCAGGAGCAGCGCCGCGACCCCGCGGCGTACGTGTACGGACCTGGACATGAGCAGCCTCCCCGGTGTCGTGTCGACCCCTCCAGCATGCCTCTGCTCGGCCCGCGCCGGTAGTGGTTCAGTCCGGCAGAGGTTCAGCCCGGAGGGGGTTCAGCGACGGGCGAGGCTCTTCGCGGTCTGCAGGGTGACCGTCGCCGAACCGGCGAGGAGGTCGTGCAGCCCGCGACCGTCGGCCCGGAAGACCAGCGGTGGGAGGACCGCGGCGATCAGCAGGCTGCGGGCCAACGCCATCAGCAGGCTGATCGACTGACCCCGCCCGTCGACCCGTACGACGCGCA